>DYDG01000022.1 GCA_020717845.1 Marinifilum sp.
TGCATCTTTGTGCCTTCGTGCCTTTGTGGCAAATTTCTTAAGTTTTTTCATGCCTACCTGAACAGTAACGTTTTTACAGTAAAATTAGAGATTATGAACCATCCCGAAAAATATGATAAATATTACTTGACTAAAAGGAGTTGAAGGTTTATACTGTTAATCACACTATATGACTAAAAACCATCAGAATTTGGGTCGGAGCTTAAGAAAAAATTCGCTAATTTTTTTTTAAATGAAAAATACGATTCACGGTAAACCAAGACAAAACATGGTATTATTTATTAAAAAATCAGGTAATTTATAGAAGAAAAAGGAGAAAAAAGATGTTAGGATTTTTACTTAATTTTTTTCGACCCAAATGGAAACATTCAAACCCAAAGACTCGGGAAAAGGCAATAAAAAAGCTTGGTGGAACAGGGAAAAAGAATGCCACTAAAATTCTTATTGATGCACTCAGTGACAGCCATGAGTCTGTCCGAACTGCAGCCATGGAATCGTTAGGTCAGATGGGATCTCAAACAATAGATCCACTTTTGCAATCCTTAAACTCTCCAGATCCATCTGTCCGAAAGGCAACAATAGTTGCTCTGGGAGCAACAGATGATTCGCGAACAATAAAGCCGATTATCAATATTTTAGAGGATGAAGACTCCAGCGTGAGAAAAACAGCTATAGAAACACTGGGCAAAATAGGGGATTCTCAGGTAGTAGATCCGATTATTGAGGCTTTAACTGATAACGAATCTTATGTCCGCAAGGCAGCTTCTGATGCCTTGCGAATCCTTGCTTCAAAGGTTGGGGACATGAGTGTCAAACGATTAGCCTTAAGCTATAATCGGGACATGAGAAAGATGCTTGATAGACTTGCTCGGAGTGGTGATTCTCGTGCAGTTATACCTATTGGCAAGGTCTTGAAAGAAGGTAATTGGTCGATAAGGCCTTTAGCTGCAGAAGCATTGAGTAAATTTAACGGTCCACAGGTAGCAGAACTGCTTCTTATGGGCTTAGAAGATGAAAACTTTGAGACCAGATTGTTTGCGGTAAAAGCACTGGGCGGTTTCCATGATAGCCGAACAGTATCACCTCTGACTGAATGTTTGAAAGATATAGAATGGTCTGTGCGTGAAGAAGCAGCAAAAACATTGAAACAATTAAATGATAGCAGTGCTGTCTCATCATTGATTACTGCTATTTCTGATGAAAAATGTCAGGTTCGAAGAGCAGCTGCAGATGCCCTTGTTTCACTTTATGAATCTAAAAATATTTCTGATGAACAAAAAACAATGATCCTTCAACATCGAGACACTATCACAGCCAAACATACAGATGCGGTTGAGGCAAAAGGGGCAAAACATACGGATGCAGGAGGGTTGGGGATAGAATTTAAGGTAGGTCCTCTTAAAAAAGCAGCACCGGTTGCAAAGCCTCCAGAGAATGCTGCGAAACCTCCAGAGAATGCGGCAAAGCCTCCAGAGAATCCTCCTAAACATTAGGTATCAGATATCGGGTATCAGGTATCAGCCAGAAGCAGAATCGTAGTATTTGTGGTTTAAACCTGACACCTGATGCCTGACATCTGAAACATGGAGTTCAAATGCACAATCTAATCCTTGTCCCCTCACTTTTTTGCCCTGCCAATTGCCAATACTGTTTTGGTCCAGATAAGGACACTGCTTCTATGGATATTAACACCATTGAATATGCCCTTGACCTTGCTTTGCGTCTGATAGAAGAAAGGAACGACAGCAGCAGGCGTATAAGGATAATATTTCATGGCGGTGAGCCGTTAAGTGCAGGTATTTCATTTTTCAAGCAAGCATTGCCTCAAATTGCAAGAAGATTTCAGGACAGTATCGTTGAGTTTAGCCTGCAAAGTAATCTCTGGCTATTAACCGAGGGCATGTGCCAACTCTTTGCTGAGTATGGGGTTGGTCTGGGTGTAAGTCTGGATGGCCCAGAAGAAATAACAGATGTGCAGCGGTGCAAGGGATACTTCCAAAAGACAATGAATGCCATAAATATGGCTCGCAGGCATGATATTCCTACAGCATGTCTGGCTACCTTTACCCGCTATTCTGCAAAACACATGAATAAGGTATATGATTTTTTTGTTCAAGAGGGTCTTGATTTTAACTTTCATCAGGCAGTTGCTCTCTTGAATAAAGAAAAAGAGGATTTGTGGTCACTTCACCCAGAAGAATATGGAGAGCTTCTGGTTAACCTCTTTGAGAGATACATCGAGCAACCGCCAGGGATCAAGATTGATACCCTTGATTCACTTTGCCAGAGTGTTGCTGCTGGCAGGGGTTGTATCTGCACATTTAGTGATTGTCTGGGTGATTTCTTTGCCATTGCCCCAGATGGCGGCATATATCCCTGCCAGAGGTTCATTGCACAAGAGGATAGCATCTCTGGCAACGGATTTTGTCTTGGAAATGTGCATGATTGCCTTGATATTTTTGACTTAAAATCGCATCCGTTCTGGCAACAGCTAAAGCAAAGGCAGGATGTTATAACCGATGATGATTGTAGCAATTGCACCTACCTTTCCCTTTGTCGTGGCGGCTGTGTATATAATACCCTGTCCATGGGGAATAAATCTCCAAAAGATCCCTATTGCCCTGCCTATAAACGAATCTATGGACATATTATCGATAGAGCCATGTCTGAGGTTTTTTCGGAAGAAAATCTATCCCTTGCTGTTAAAGAGGGTGGAGGACTTATCAAAAAAGGCCGATTATTGGAGCTAATGAGGCAATGAATAAACAAGGGAGCAAGTGGTTGAGAGAATCAATCACCATATCCTCAATATGACCCCTTACCATGCAAGACAACAAGAACCGTTTTCATGAGTATTTTCATATCCAGCTCCAATGACCAGTTGTCAATGTATTCCATATCCATCTCCATCCATTTTTCAAAAGCCACATCGCTTCTGCCGCTCACCTGCCAGATACAGGTGATACCAGGTTTTATGGATAATCTTCTTCTTTGCCAATTCTTATATTGAGTCACCTCATCCGGCAGTGGAGGGCGTGGGCCAACCAGGCTCATCTCTCCCTTTAAAACATTAATAAATTGTGGCAGCTCATCAAATGAAGTTTTTCTTAAAAAACGTCCGATTTTAGTTACCCTTGGATCGTCCTTTATCTTAAATACAGGGCCGCTTACTTCGCTAAGATTCAGAAGGCTCTCGCGCATCTGCTCTGCATTCTCCTGCATAGATCGAAACTTTAGCAGTTTAAACCGCCTTCCATTTTGTCCTATTCGCTCCTGGGCAAAGAAGATACTGCCAGGGGAGTCGATCTTTATCATCATAGCAATTAGCAGGAAAAGAGGGGATAAGAAAACAAGGGTAAAAAACGCACCAACTATGTCCATCCATTTCTTTATGACTAAAGCCATCTCTTGAGTGGGTCCTGTCTCTAAGCTTATCAGAGGAATTCCATCTAAATCATCGGCTTTTGCCTGGGCAAGTGTCCGTTCGAACAAATCCGCTACTATTCGTACCTTCACCCCTTCTATTTCACACAGTTTAATAGCATCAGTCATCTTAGCACACCTCTCAAGTGGAACAGCAAATACTACCTCGTCAATTACCTGGTTATGTAGAATCTCTGCAAGCTCATCTATTTTACCTATGCTTTTTAGCCTCTGCTGACTATCTTCGTCTATACCCTCATCAATAAACCCAATAATCTGAAACCCAAGTTCTGGGTGATTCTTTAAGGCATGGCTTACCCTCTCTGCCATCTCTCCGCATCCAACTATAAGGACAGTTTGATAATTATACCCCTTTAGATGCAGGAGCTTGAGGAAACCTCTCAACCCTGCTCTGATACAACTAACCACAAGGATAGTAGTCAACCAGAATAAGAAAAGAAAGCTGCGAGATACAAACCCCAGCTTCAAAGAAAAGGCAAAAGCAAGGAAAAGGAATATTACCAGGGTAGAAGCCTTTAGAACATTGATTATTTCCTTTAAAGGCTGATTTGACCGGACAGGCTGGTATAGCTCCAAAAAAAAGAAAGCTCCCCAAAAAATAGGAATAAGCAGGACTAAAAGATTTATATAGGCTGAAAGTGGGGAAAGTGGATTGTGGAATAGAGGTGTCCCTGAAAGACTCTGACGGATACAGTAAGCTATGATGAATGCTATAATTATACCTATGGTATCCCCAATAAAAAATAACCCAGACAACTGTTTGCCTTTTTCTCTTAGCATCTTTTCTCCTCTTTTCTCCTCGTAAACAAGGTGAATAGACTGAAGGCTGCAGCCTTCAGTTTTTTCTCCATATATCGCCAATCAAGATCTCCAGCCAAATTTATTGAAAAATCTAATTGCACTTTGAATATGCCATATTGTTTTTTTAGAAAACCTTTGAGCACTTTCTCGTTGATGATAATGGGTAACCATAGCCTCTGGATAATAATAAACCTTATACCCTGCCTTTTTAATTCGATAGCATATATCTACATCTTCAAAATACATTGTATACTGCTCATCAAGGCAGCCAACCTTGTCTAACACATGACGAGGAACTATCAAACAAGCAGCAAGCATCCAATCTACCTCTCTAATCTCATTATGATCCCAATCAGACATTAAATGATCTTTTAAGCTTATAGAGTTAGGGAACATTTTCCCCAGAAATGTTCGGCGCATCAGGATAGCCAGTGGGGTATAAAACCTTCGGCAAGAAAGCTGGACAGTTCCATCTGGATAGAGTAATTTTGCCCCTACTGCCCCAGCTTCGGTATGCGTTTCCATAAATTCTAATAACTTCTCCAGAGCATTCTTTAATATAACCGTATCTGGATTCAAAAGCAAAATATATTTACCCTGACTGGTTCCAAATCCCTGGTTGTTGGCTCTGGCAAATCCGATGTTTTTTTTGTTTTCAATTAGTTTCACCTGGGGAAAATCCTTTTTCACCATCTCACAGCTTGAGTCAGAAGAGGCATTATCTATCACTATTACTTCAAAATTGTATCTGCAAGGAGAGCTGTAAATTGAGGTTAAGCATTGGCAAAGAAGATTAACAGTATTGTAATTAACAATGATTATTGAAAGATCCATCTATTTTTTCTCCCTGTAATATATTTTAAATTCGAGAGTGAGCAAGACCGCCTTACTCATTTGAAACGCAAGATATGATAATGTCTTGCTGATACTTGTAAAAAAAGTGATCTGCAATATCTTTGCACAAAATTTCAATGTCCATAAATTAATACCTTTTAATATCCTTATGAATCGATATATTGAGCCGTTTAAAAAAAAGTCTGGATGAAGATTGGCTATTAAAAAATAATTCTTTATGGAATTCTTCATCCTGTCATATAAGCATGCTTTTGTTATCAATCCCAGATGTGATACTGTATTATCAATATGCAAAACAGTGTAGTTTTTTGCAAGTCTTATTCCCCACTCTATGTCTTCATAACCATAATCTATAAACCGTGTATCAAACGGTGTATCTATGAAACACAATTTTTTTACCATCACATTTGAAGTGAACAAATATTTCCATGGTATGATATTTTTTTCTTGAGCAAATTTGACATCATTTTTTTTACTTAGATACACATGGAAATCATACCTTGGTTCATGCATAATCCTGATGTTATAGCTAATTCCACCACAAATAACATCAACGTCTTTTTCCTGAACATATCGCAAATACTCTTGCAAGAAATTGATATTATCCGGAAGAACATCAGCATCTAAGAGTAATAAGAATTGTCCTGTAGATTTTTCTACAAGTATATTCCTAACACCTGCTCTGCCAATATTTGCCTCAAGCTCAATATATTGCAGGTTAATTAATGGCTTTGCCCTTGATATAATACCCCTATTGATATTTTTAATATCTTGATCAGAAGAATAATCGTCTGCTAAAATTATTTCGATCCTGTCACTTAATTCATGTTCGATTATTTCATTGACCAAACAATTTAGCAGCAAAGTAATATTCCAGTTAAAAACAGGCACTAAGATTGAGAGAAGCATATTCATGTTCCTCATCAGCTTTTTAGGGCAGATTTTATAATCGACTCTACTCGTATAGACCAATCTTCTTGCTGAGCAAAGGTCATCAATTGTTGTCTATCATATGTATTAAAAGCTGCTTTTTTGATATTTGTTACAAACCCATCTGCATCTTGACTCATATTTACCGGCACATTGAGTTCTTTTAGCTCCTTCCATTCTACTGAAACAACCGGCAACCCACAAGCCAGATATTCGTAGAGTTTTAAAGGATTTATACTATTAACCAACTCCGGATAGGTTTTGACATCAAAAGGGATGATGCCTATATTAGCATTATAAAGATAGGCTGGTAAAAGGTTGTAATTTTTCCGCCCTAGTAGATATAAATTAGGTGATTTCTTTAACCTTGCCTTAGCTAATTCATCAGGTCCAATTAAAACAAAAGAAATATCAGGTAATTTTTCTACTGTATGGTTAATAAGTTCATAATCAAACCAGAAATCCATTGCCCCAACATAAATGGCAATAGGTTTAGGAATATTTGTATATTCAAGTGGCATGTTTTTGTTCCCCATAGCAAAATGCTCATAGTTAACCCCATTTGGCAAATAAAGGGTTTCTTTTGGGTTCATTGATTCGATTTTAGCCCTCAAGTTTTTAGCAGTATAGGCTACTATATCTACTCTGGCGGTAAATTCGTTTTCAATTTTTCCCAGAGCAGGGGTAAATTTTGAAAAGCTTGAATTGTTATCTGCAATTCTATAGATAGATTTATTATATTTTATTTCTTTGAGCCAAAAAGATTGATTTGCATTATCAAAACATACCAGATCTATTTCACCAAAGCCCTTAGATTTTACCAGAGCTGCTAAATTAGGAATTGTCCAATAGCTCCAATACTTATGGACAAACCCACTTCTCAGCAGTCTCTTGTTGTGTGGTGTTAATAATGCTCCAGGTACATATGCCCATAAATGTCCGTTTAAGTCATAATGGCCGTTATCCTTGTATAGAGAAAAGCGTTCCTTTAAGATTTCCATATTATTTCTGCTTAAAAGATGAAAAGGAGAAATAGGGTCTGAAACAAAAGCCACATCCCACCCGGCTTTGACAAAACCACGTGCCAACTGGTGGCTGCCTACCTGAAATGGAGACAACCAATAATTACCTGAAACCATCAAAACCTTTTTTGGAGTCATAGCTTTTTCTCCTCTACCCAGAATTTCACCTCAACAGGGAGTGTTGTTTTTAATGTCGAAGTAAGCTTTTCGGTTTTGCACATTATTCCATAGGCAGAAGAATAGAAAGCAGTCTCTCTATGCCATTGTAGTTTATCTGAGTTAATTTCTATTTTCTCCGTAACATCTGGCAATAACATAAGATTCCATTCCAGAGTATGCTCCCCTTTTCCATCAAATCTATCTATTATTTCTAATCTACCCTTTTTTCTCTCCTTTTTGTAGAACCTTATTTCCCTCTGATGAATAACAGGCTGAGAGAGTCGTTTATACCCATAATGTTCTCCAATAAAAATATCAACCTCATCCCCTGTTTCCCATTTTAAACATCTGGGCATAACATCATTTTTCATCAGGAATAGACCTCTTCCAAACCTATTCTGTTCCTGATCATCAATCATAACCGTATTATGATAAGCCGTAGAACGGAACATATCTCTCATCTCAGGATTAACTGTATAAACATAGGTGCCTGGATCGATGATGAATGTTTTCTTGCCAAGACAAAGCTCAAAGCTAAACACATCGTTATGCTTGTGATTGCCTATCCCTGCGGTTCCGACATTGCCTGCTGAGATGATTACATAGTTATCCTTCTCCCTCATTATGTAATAGCCGCTATCTGGAAAAGCCTTGCTTTTTAAGGATTGGAGACAATCAAGTGCAAGATATTTTTCAATCCATCCCTCTTTTGACAATTTGTTTGTCAACCAGAAAGCATCTTCCCACTGCCCACCACAGGCCAGAGCAAGGTCTTGCCTGTCAAAGAGAACAGCCCCAATTCCCAATAAATAGCGATGATCATTTACCTCCCAACTATTGTAGTTGCTTAATATCAGCAGACGTCCGTTATCATTGTCGCCAACCTGAGGCGACTGACCATCTGGTCTGGTATAGGACATAACAAACTCAAACATCCTGTCCAATTGTTCCCAAAACTCTGAAGGAAGTTCAATCCCATTAATCTTACACAAGATAGCTGATATGGCAAAAAGCTCTAAGACCAGACGATGATAGGGTATGGACGACTCAAAATCCGCACCATCCTGATGAACCTGAAACCTCATCTCCTCAACCAATTCCTTTACTCCAAGATTAAGCCACTCTTTGCCTTCCTTTGTTTCCTTAAAGAATACTCCCAGGAAAACAAGACCCACAATATCTGAAAGATAGTGGTTGCTGGTTATTCGTTTGCCATGGTCATTATAGAAGATTTCTAAATTCTTTTGGATGAACCTTCCATGTGAAAAAAGATTCTTCAAGAATTTTAGCCAGAATCCATCTGTGATTTTTTTCGCATCTGCGAAAAAATAAAATCCAACAATCCAGTTTACAGCCCTTATCGCCACATCCATGGTGCAAGCCCAATTCACCCCGAATTTAGGGGGATTGTTTTTAACCCAATCAGTTATCTGGTCAACAAACTCTTGAGTATACCTTTTGTCATTAGTTAACCAATATGCCTGTCCTAAAGTAGCCAGATGTTGAAATCTGGAAAGCTCCCATGGAATCTTTATATCTGCCCGGCCGTAAGGTTTCTCTATATTCCTGTAATATTTTCCAGGGTTCCAGCGATAGCCAGTCTTGAAATCCATGTGCCAATCAATCGTTTTGCCTAAGCTTACTTCTCCAGAACCCAGCAGATCAAATGTATGCTCACAAATCTTGTCGGCTGCAGCAATGATCTTGCTTGAAGCTTCTGGAAAGTATTTACGTATAACCGGGATGATTTCCTCCTGACTTGCTAAGCACCATAGGTTCTTTTTGCTGCAAAAAAGCTTTCGCACAGCCTGCAAATCTTCCAGCTTAACTACCCTCAAGAACTCTTTGTTTGATATTTCAGTGCCAAACAAATGAGCAGATATTTTACTAACAGTATCAGCTGCCTTGAGTTTGATTTTATTAAAAGCCTTTCTGATTGCCACATCAGGTGGAAGGGTGTAAACCTTATACAAATAGTCATAAGCCTTATCTATCATAACATTTTCAACCTATCAATTACCCTTTCTACATTATTCTTCCATGTATAGTTGGCAATCACATCCTCCCGGGCATTCTTTCCTAATCGTTCTCTCAATCCCTCATCCTCTGCTAACCTTAAAATCCCCTCTACCAACCCTGTTACATCCCCTGAGGCAACCAGGATAGCATTCTGATTGTCTTTGAGCACCTGGCCAATCTGCCCCAGGTTGCTGGCAACAATCCCCTTACCCATGGACATATATTCAAAGAGTTTGGTTGGAGAGCCAAAAAACTCTTTCCCATCAACCGGTGGATTGTGTGGTGATACCAGAATCTCGCAAACAGCTAAATAGTCTTGTATCTCAGAATATGGGATTATACCCGTAAAGGTAATGTCCCTATACTTGCTGAGTTTTCTTGCCATTTGTTTCCACAGTTGACCTTCTCCCATAATTAAGAAATGAATGTTGCTGATTAACCTTTCACCCAGGATTATATCAATTGCCTCTGTTAATTGAGGGATCCCATGCCAGGGGCCAAAAGTCCCACTAAATCCTACAATCAATTTGTTGTTTTCTATGTTCAAATCCTTTCTCGTCTTTTCGTTATCAGCAGCTTCAGGATTGAATACATCTGGGTCAATACCGTTGGGAACAAACAATATTTTGTCTTCTGCTATCCCCATGTTAATTAAGTCATCCTTTAATGCTTGGGAGACAACCACAATTAAACCAGTAGTTTGCAAATTATAACCTTCGATATGTTTTACAATCTCATAATTAACACATTGATGAAAGGCATGTTTTAGAAAATTTTTGCTTTTAATCCAATGTTTTATTTTCCAGGTATCAAAGCTATTAAATTCAAGAATTAAAGGGATATTTAACTCCTTAGCCAATTTAGCTACAAAAAAGGTATAACCGGTGTATCTATGATATATAAAATCAGGTTTAAACCCTAAAATCTCTTTTTTGACCTTATGGCTGGCATATAGATTATAAAAGAATTCTCCCACCCAATTTGGTTTTTTCATTTTTGGCCAGATGATGGAATTTTCAAACTCATCTATTCCTATAAAAGGCTCATTGCTAATAACCTTCAGGCTACACCCGTTTTTTTTGAAACCACTAAGAACACCGAGTGTGTGTCCTACCGAACCACCTGCTTTCAAGTCAAAACAAAATTGTGTGCGAGCATATACAACCCTCATATTTTTTTCACTCTCAATATTTTCTCTGTAAAACTATCATATATTTTTTGTCTGAGGCTACCTTTTTCAGGTATCACCAGACAAGCATCGTCTTGAGAAAAATCTATTTTTAATTGATCTATGGTGGTAAAAGAGCAATTTTTTTGCAGGGAAATCCATTCAAGCAGTCCATCAAATTTCTTTATTAACCCCTTCTCAACGCAAATTCTCCCATATTTATTTCCTCTGAAATTATAAGGTAGGCTAAGAAAGTTAAAGCTATGCAGAAATAAGACGATGAGATCGTTTTCACTGCTTTTGCTAACAACCTCTTTGATTGCCTCTGGGGTTGCCCCATATCTTATATCCAGCTTCTGGAAATGCTCCCTGCAAGATAGATAACGGTAATGAACTATTTTCTTAAAGACCGTGACAGGAATCTCTGTTATAGTTCCTATCTTAAACGCTCTATTTTTGACATCCCTCTGAAATTTACAATTTTCATTCTTATGAAAATATGAGCTATCATAACATATTTCCACCTTTTCTAACGCCTTAAAAGTATTCTCATCTATACCATATCCACCAGCCCGATGAGCTATCGGATATTTGCCAATCCAGTCTTTTATCTTTTGCTTACCAATCTCTAAAATTTCCACCTGCTCTTCCAGAGAATACTGATGCATAAATATTCTTTCTTTATCAAATGCCATTGAGGGATGGGTATGAAGTTGAACATGGTGTCCTCTGCAAGCAATATTCTGACACAGCCCTCTTAATTTTTCCTCCCCTATTTTTTTGTATGGATAAGGATCAACAAAGAATTCGCCTCTGACGCTGTATTTGTCCAGAACATCTATTATAAATCTATAGCCTGTTTCTTGCCCCTCAACCTTACCCTCAATAAATATTTCAAAGGCATCTGGTTTATCTTTACCCAATTCTCCAATTTCTGTATCGATAGTAATTAAGATTTGAGGCATTTTCTTAAGTTCCTGTATTGAAATTTCAAGGTTCTATATACTCGATGTTCAAGTTTTTGCCACTTATGATAATATTTGTAGCTGCAGGGCTTGTCCCTGCTATCTTTCAACCACACATAAGTGACCACAAGGTGGTAGCACTGGCAGATGACCTATATGGTAAGTAAGTTTACCTTATTTCTAAATAAAAGTCAACAAAAAAGCAAAAACAGAGTAATGTATTAACCTTCCTCTTTTTCCTCCCCTATTTTCCCTGCTCCCAAAATTTCTCTATATTCAAACCAACAATCTCCTGCACCTCCTCCATTGTCAAACCATTTTTGTTTAATGGCGATATTATCTTCAAGAAATTTTCCGTGAATCGAGTAATAATTATCAAATATTTTGTGTTTTAATTGCATCCCTGTCCCCTTTAAAAATATTTGGACAACATAAGTACCGGACGGATAGCTTTATCCTGAAAACCTTTACGGAGTGGAGAATATATCTTAGAGCCGCCAAAAAAGATTTCCAGATCACCCCCAAATCGTTCCTTGAATCTGGTTATACTTCTTTCCTTGTTTTTTTCATCTACGTTTAAGGCTGCTCCACCAAAATCATACCACCTGTAACCCTCATTCTTAAACCCTCTTATCATTTCCCAATGCAAAAGATTTGCTGCCCCTGTTGGGGGATTATTACATGAAGCTCCGTGCCAATAGGTAACCCTGCCTCCGCAGAGCAGCATATATGCACCTGCAGCCAATTTATCCCCTTGCCTTGCAAAAAATACCTTGCACATCCCTGCTGGATTCAAATAATTATACACCTTTCTTAATGTCTTATATGCAGGACCATTTGCTTCAGACCGCCTGTAGGTTTCCTCTGACAAACAATAGTAGCTCTCAATATCATCAGTTTCTTCAACTATGATACCTTCTTTCTCGGCTTTTCGGATAACATTTCGATGCTTACCGTGTATACTTTCCCATAGAACCTCTTCAGATTTGCAGAGATCCAGAATGTGTGAACCATATTCAATAACTTCATTAAATTTCTTGTCTTTGAGAAATTGGCTGCCTTTCCATCTGGAATTTGCATAATTCAACCAGGCAACAGAGATAGGTCGCATTCGTTCTATTGCTTCCCAAAATGCTTCAACTATAATTTCGCTTTGTGCTTCATCGATTATTAACGGTTCACTGAGAATATTTATTTCCTTAGTAAAAAACGAGGGCAATATTTTCACACTGTTATTAAAAACCAACCATGCCCCCACCCAATTACCATTATCCTCTGCAACTATAAATAATGGTTCATTGAAGACACTCCTGCAGGCTAATGCCCATTCATAGGTTTGGCACACATTGCTTTTTTCTATAGAAACTTTGTTCCATCTGTTTTTATTAATTGTTTTAATGTTATATATTGTTGTATTCATTGCTATTCTGCTAAAGCTTTTTCAATTATCTCCACAGCCTTATCAATTTCTTTATCTGTCAGCATTGGATTTATTTCTAATAAAAGTAGATTATCGCAAATCGTTCTTACATCTTTTGTATCCTGCTCCTCCCACCACTGCTGAAAAGCAGGCCAACTTCTTCTTAATAATAATCCTTTTGCCTTGCATTTTATGACAAGTTTGTCGAGATTATAACCTTTGAACCACATAGGGAAACAGGTGTATACATTCTTATTCCCCAACCTGTCTATTGGGAAATCCCTGTAATAATCGGGCAATTTTCTTCTTAGTTTCTGGGCAATTTTGATCCTTCTTTCATTCAGAAAATCTATTTTCTTTAATTGTATCCTTCCGGCAGCAGCTATCATCGGATGCATTGTCAAACTCGCCAGAGGCTGCACATCAAATTTACTTCTATCTATATTTGCATCTCTTTTTGTAATACCTTTTAATAATTTCGCTGGTTTCAGGATAGCACCGAAAAATATATCGAGAACGTTGATCAGCCACCACTTAAAGATAGACCGACCAATTCTATCAAAAATAACCTTATCAATGGTAGTTTTATAGCCATGATTTAATTTTGTGTATAACTCTTTTAATTTCTGTAATCTGCTTTTCCTGTCATTTTCCCTCAAAATAGCTCTTGCTTTTTCATAAAAATTCTCATTATTGGTGCAAAGCAAGCCACCCCCAAAGTTTAAGATATTCTTTGTCAAAGAAAAAGCAGCTATATCGCCAGAGTTGCCTATCCTTACACCATTATATTCTGCACCTAATGAATGAGCACAATCCTCAATAACTGTCAGATTATTTTCTTTAGCGAATTTTATAATCTCATTAGTATTACTGCACACCCCTCCGTAATAATGGATCAAGATGATAGCTGTTGTTTTCTGTGTCAACTTTTTTCGGGCATCTGACAGTATCATGTTTAAGCTTGCTGCTTCAACATCAACAAAAACAGGGACAGCTCCTGCTAAGAGTATGGCATCTCTGACAACCGAACAGGTTAATGCTGGAGTCAAAACTTCTTTTTGGCAGCTATCTATTGCTTTCAAACCAAGATAGATAGCTGTTCTGCCATAGCTGGTGCCCAACGCATATTTGCAGCCGATGTATCCAGCAAATTCATTTTCAAATTTCTCAATCTCATTGTGGCTCCATAACCACTTGATTGAAGATAGAATTTCAGAAAAGTCAAGATACCGCATTATATCAATTCCAATTCTTTCAGATACTTACGATAATAAAAAAGATATACGCTTATAGCGAATCCCATTGAAACAGCACTGGCAATAGCAGCTCCCATAACACCCCAGGGTGGGATAAATATTATGTTGCAGAGAAAATTACCAGCAGCCATCATCCAGGCCATATTTCTCATCCAGCATCCCTTTCCTTTTGCTGCCAAAAACATATTATACGGCTGATACATCCCCTGAAAAAAGCCTGCTATAGCCAGAGGCAAAATTAATGGAATCGTGGCTAAGTACTTATCAGAAAACAAAAGAACAACGATGAATTTGCCTGATAATCCCAATCCAATAACACAGGCTAATAACCATGTAAAATTTAAAAGGATAACTTTTTTTGGGATTTTTTCCTTATCAACAAATCCCTTAAATAAACTTGTTGAGAGTGCTCGCGAAAGTAAAGCCATGGGACTGGCTATAATCATTGCCAGAGTATAACTGCCCACGGCTGTAGTGCTTACAAAATAAGAGATAAATATGCTGTCCAACTGATAAGTAGAAACATCAACTACTCTGCCACAGTAAACATGAAACCCATATTCCTTTGTTTCTTTCCAGATTAACCCTAAATTTTCTTTTAAGTTCCCAAATTTCGGTTTTAAGCTCCATATAACCAGAACTACAGCGATAATTACACCAGTAAGATTTAAGACCAGGGTAATAAGGACACTTAAGCCAAAAAATTTGACAGCAATTAAAAGTCCAACTAAATACCACAATTTGGTGGTTATATTAGCTATCGCCATTTTCCCTATCTCATTTGTTCCCTGGCAGATCTGTAAAAGCATATATTGAAATGGGAAAATAGCAGCTAATATGGAAACAAATCTTAAGATATCTCCGACAAATGTCTTAAAGATAGAATCAATAAAGAAACTAAAGATGAAAAGGGTAAGGGAAAAACTTAGAGCAAAGCTGATAGTGATAAATGTTAAAGCCCCAATTAGCTCCTGATCTTTCTTTTTGTCTTTTGATGAGGCAAGCAGTCTTGCCCCGGCAGCAAAGAATCCGAATTCAAAGAATAAGGATATAAAGGCTATAATTGCTAAAATAAATGCCAATATACCATATTTTTCTGGACCCAAAGCCCTGGTTATAATAGGAGCTGTGATTAGTCCCAAAAACATAACTAAGATTTGAGAGCCATAAAGCATTCCAGTCTGCTTTGCTGTTTTTGTTTTAGATAGATTGATAAAACTGTTTATTGTCACGGCTCGCATTTTTTTATCAAGTCTGCTCAACAATTCCCTCCTGCCACTCCCCTTAAAACAATTCAGAATCAACTTATTTTTAATGAGCTTCTAACCACTTCCCCAGGGCATAAACTGTCCACATCTTAAACCCATTGCCCTTCCCTGCATACAGCCCTGAAAGATAACCCTTGTTTATATATGAAAATAGGGGATGATTGCTGTTATCAAGGATTTGACTTTTGAACCACAATGGCAACACATCATTAAGAAATGGTGTTAACAACATCCCAAACCCAATTTTTTCTCTATACACATATTTTCTATCTACATACTTACACAGTATTTTTTTCAGAATATACTTTGCCTGTCCATCCTTCATTTTGATACTAACAGGTAATCGCAGCATATATTCGACCAATTTATGATCTAACAGAGGCACCCTTGCCTCTATAGAATTTGCCATTGTTGGATAATCTACCCTTGGCAAAATGAGTTCAGGCAAACGCAGCTTAAATTCCACACACAGTATCTTCCTTAAAAATTCATCTTCGGATTTTGCATCAATCTCATCCATTAATGCTTTAAGAATAAGATAGCTGCTATCAACTTTATTGCCAATCCACATCCTACTTTTTTCTTCTTCAGTAAATGCATGAATATGCCTTCTTGAAACTACACAGTCTCCCATTGCTATTCCCAATCTTTTCTTAATCTTTTCAGGGCACAAATCATACAGATGTTTTTTCAACCATATAGGCAAGCCCGAAAAATGTTTTAGTAATTTAAACTCTTTATTTATATCCAGATATATTGGATACCCGCCTAACTCATCACCACCTTCTCCTACCAGAGACACCGTTACACCGGATTCCTTTACAAATTTTGACATAACATACAGCAAAATATTATTGGGATCGCCTGACGGATAATCTGCCTGTATCTTCAAAAAATCATCAACAGCTTTAAGATATTCTTGATTATGAATCTTATAGATATCAAGGTGTATATTCAGATCATTTGCTATCTGTGCAGCAATTTCTGATTCACTATAAGGAGATTTTATTTCATACTCCATAGTTATTGCCTGTACGTTTTCCATTTGTTCTTTCATTAAAGCAACAATCAGACTCGAATCAACCCCGCCACTAAAAGTAGCCCCTAAAGGAACGTCACTTATCATCCTCAGAGAGACTGCTTCTTGCAATATACCTTCTGTTTTTTCGATAATTTCGTCTTCGTTATCACCACTCAAGGGATTATTCAAAAAATCTGCTGCATCCCAATAGCGTATTTTGGAGATTTTCCCAGCCTCATCAACCTTTAATATCGTTCCAGCTTCAAGCTTATAAACATCCTTAAACATAGTGTTTGGTGCTGGAACGGTCAAAAATGTTAAGTAATGATATATGCTTTCAGGATTTATTTCCTTTACAAGATAGCCACTTTCAAACAATGCTTTTATTTCACTGGCAAAGATAAAACTACCTTTAGCCATTGCATAATATAAGGGTTTAATGCCCATCCTGTCTCTTGCAAGCCATAACTCTCTTTTTTTATTATCCCTGATAGCAAAGGCAAACATCCCACGCAACTTCTCAATACAATCAATACCCCATTCTTCAAAAGCATGGATAATAACCTCTGTATCACTGTGGTCGGTTTTAAATCTATGCCCCTTAGCCTCTAATTCCGGCCTGATTTCCATATAGTTGTATATCTCTCCATTAAACACAATCCAGATAGTTTCATCCTCATTGCACATAGGCTGATTAGCGGATTCTGAAAGGTCAATAATGGAGAGACGTCGATGCCCAAAACCAACCCGTTTATCAGGAGAGACCCAAATACCTGCTCCATCAGGGCCGCGATGAATCATTGTATCACGCATTCTCTTTAGCATCTCTTCCCTGATGAATTCATCCTTCTGGTAATTAAAGATACCTGCTATTCCACACATAACTCATCTCTTGTTATCTGGTTTTCCACCTCAAAACTTATCTCTGTTGCTTGAATCAATTGCCATAATGGGATAGGATAACCATCTCCTTCTTTGATACTTCTGGCAAATTCAATCAATTCTTCATACTGTCCTTTCTGTTGTATCCTGGTCTCTATCCCTTTTAGCCTTGCTCCAAAAACCTCCAATTTTTTATAGTCATCCAGATGGATGATTTTCCCATCCACATACATATCTATCTGTTCCTTGGAAGCCTCTGTTGAGCCGAGGGCAGTATAGATTAAGCTGCAAACTGAGCCATCCTTATATTTGATGGTAGCGATAAAATTATCATTTCGTGCATATTGTTCTGTTTTTTGAGAGATGGAGGCGGCAGAGGCAGATTCTACCTCACTTTCAGTAAAGAAGTTAAAAAGATCATAGATGTGGCAAGCCTCGCCTATGTTTCTTCCACCCCCTTCTTCTGAATGCACCCAATGATTTTTTGGGAGAAACCCAGCATTCATCCGATAGTTTATAATCATTGGATTCAGCCGACTCTTTAGCATTTCCTTTACCCTTTGGGCACAAGGGGAGAACCGCCGGTTAAACCCTACCATAAAAGGGGTTTTTGTCTCCTCCAACACCTGAACTAATTTTCCCAATTCCTCTCTATTTAAGGACATAGGCTTTTCTACAAAGACGGCTTTACCTGCTTTAGCTGCTTCAATAGCCAGCTGAGCATGCAGATTATGCCTGGTAGCAATAATCACCACATCCGTATCTTTATCTTCTATAATCTCCCTGTAATCTGTAGTGGCATAAGAAGCACCATATTGTTTGGCTATTGCCTTAGCATTGCTGCCAGTTTTACTGGCAATAGCATGGATATTATAGAGATTGTTTAATCCCTGAAGATTTGGCAAATGCATCCCTTTGACAAATCCACCAGCACCTATTATAGCCACATTCAGCTTACCCTTTAAAACCTTGCTTTTAGAGATAACAACCTTTCTTTCAAGGCTGGATTCTCTGTTATATTCTAAAAGAACTATTAATGGCTTACTGCCTTCTGTTTTCAAGCTTTCGTAAGCATGGGCAGCTTCTTCAACCGGATAAATCTTTTCAATCAGCGGTTTAATATTAACCTTCTCTTCTGCCAGAAGCTGCAAATATTCCTGCATATTCCTGTTTTCGGTCCAGCGGACATAAGCATAAGGGTAGTCATATCCCTTGTGTTCATATCTTTCATCGTATCGCCCAGGGCCATAAGAGGTAGAGATAAGAACATCAAGCTCCTTTTTATAAAACTCATTTCTTTTGATATCAAGCCCTACAGCACCAACAATAACCACCTTTCCTTTCTTGCGGCACATCTCCATTGCTTGATTTATAGGCTCACTGCTTTCAGTGGCTGCGGTTAAGACAACTGAATCTGCTCCATAGCCATCAGTAAACCTTATCACCTCATCCACAATGCTATCTGTAGCAGGGTTTAACCCCTTATCCATTCCCAAAGAAAGGGCTGCATTAATCCTGGTTTGTTCTAAATCAACCCCAATCACTCTGCAACCTGCTGTCTTCAACATCTGAACCATTAGTTGACCCAGGATGCCCAGGCCAATGACAGCCACAAACTCACCCAATTCAGGACTTGTTCTCCTTAGTCCTTGCATGGCGATACTTCCTAATGTCACGGTGGATGCCAGATTAAGAGAAAGCTCCTGAGGAACTTTAACGACCAGATTTTCTGGAACAGCGATAAACTCTGCATGATTGGCTATACCTGCCCCGGCACAGGCAACCCTATCCCCCTGTTTTAAGTTTTTTATCCCTTTCCCTGCTTCCAGGACTATGCCTGAAGCTGAATAACCAACAGGGATTGATATATCCAATCGATTTTTAACTTGAGCAATCGTTTTTGCCAACCCATTATTTCTTATCATCTCAAGCACTTTTTTGATATTCTGCGGTTTCTCCAATATCTTTTTATATAAAGGCATTTCAGAATTCTTTACACCTGACATCTCTGTTCCTACAGAGATACAAGAATAGTAGACTTGAACCAAAATTTCATTATCATTAACAATTGGAGCTGGCACATTTTCAATAATTGCCTGGCCTTTTTTAACCAAAACCTGTTTCATAATCTCTCCATTAATATTTTAATAATTCTTTGAGCTGCCTTGCCATCCCAGAGCTGAGGTATTCTGCCCAGCTTTCCATTTCCATCTAATATTCTGCAGCTTTCCTCAACAATTCTTTCTTTATCAACACCTACAAGAACATTTGTTCCTTCTGTAACTGTGATAGGTCGTTCTGTATTTTTTCTTAAAGTCAAGCAGGGAATTCCCAAAACCGTTGTTTCTTCCTGAATGCCTCCTGAGTCAGTGAGAACAAATTTCGAGCAAGTAAGTAATCCCATAAAATCTAAATATCCTAAAGGCTCAGTAAAAATAATATTTTGCATGCTGACAAATTTATCTTCCATGCCCAGATTTTTAATCTGTTTCTTTGTTCGTGGATGGGTAGGAAAGATAATTTTTATTCTTTCCTGAATTTCTTCCAGAGCATCAATGATAGAGGTAAAAATTCTCTTATCATCTACATTTGAGGGTCGATGTAAGGTTAGCAAAGCATATTCTTTCTCTCTCACTCCAAGCTTAGATAATGTAGAGGTTCCCTTATGGTTAGCTCCAAACTTGAGCAAGGTATCAACCATTGTGTTGCCTACGAAGAACATCTTTTTCTCAGGGATTCCCTCTTTTTTTAAGTTATCATTAGCATCCTCACAGGTAGTAAAAAAGTAATCACTCAAAGAATCGGTGACTAATCTGTTTATTTCCTCAGGCATTGTTCGATCAAAACTTCTCAAACCTGCCTCAACATGGGCTACTGGAATGAGTAGTTTTGAGGATACTAAGCTACATGCCAGGGTTGAATTAACATCTCCCACAACTACAACCAGTCCAGGGTTTTCTTTAAGGATCGCTTTTTCGAACTCGATCATTATCTTAGCTGTTTGAACTGCGTGAGAGGCAGAGCCTATCTCTAAATAAATATCTGGTTCAGGCAGTTTTAAATCTTCAAAGAAAACCTTACTCATTTCATCATCATAATGCTGTCCAGTATGAATAATAAATGGTTCAAATCTATCTGGATATTTCCTCAGCTCCTCGTAAATAGGAGCAATTTTCATAAAGTTTGGCCTTGCTCCAGCCACAAGAAAAACCTTCATCTTTTATATTTCCTTTCTTTACTTTTCTTTACTTTAGAGTGCACATTACTTGATGTTCAAGTTTTTTTGCCATTAGTGCAAAGGTAACGCAAACATCCTGCTTGCAGACAATAAAACACACAGCATGTAGTATCTTTTACCTGTCAAGTTGGAAGCTTGACTTACTCCTATCTTCTTGCAATGATTCCTCATTATAACACATATTCTTTTGTTTGTCCATCAGATTTTGTAGTGCCTATCCAGCTTATTATCCCCAGGTAAAACCAGAATAAATATCCGGTCATGCCAGACAAGGTATAGTCCACCATGCCATGGATACAGAAATCTATCAGACAGGCCATTATCCCCAGAACCAGGATCTTTAACCAATGGGTTTGTGTATTATTAAACACCTGCCATGCCCACCTGAACGAGGCTGCAAACAGCCAGATAATTGTTAAAAGAGCGAGGATACCAGCCTCTGCAGTCAGGTGGATAAAAATATTATGGGCGTGTTGATGCCCATGGGGTGAATAAAACCCCTTTTTAGTCTCTTCTGAAACCACTGGTGCATATTCTGGATAAAGGGCTTGAAAGCTTCCCATGCCGTATCCTAATAATGGACGCTTCTTTATCATGGATAGAGCACCTTGCCACAGATAAACCCTCTCTCCATTTGCGGCATACTGGAGATTGAACATATTCTTTACCCGATACATCTGTTTTTCTGGAAGAAATAGTAAAGAGATGATAATGGCTATTAGCAGTCCTAAAAGTATTTTTCTATTCATTACCACACCCAGAAAGACCATAGCACAAATATTACCCAGCCATGCTCCTCTGGAGGAGTTGAGATTCAAACAGACAATCATAATCACGGACGAAACGATTAATCCTATCCTTATCTTGAATGATAGGGAAGCAAAGAATGCCAGAAAAACTACTAATGGAATAACCATCCCCAGACATCCTCCAAGCCCTTTATCAGCCATCATGGCTGCTTGTCTTTCTGGTGTAGGGACACATATTACCATAGCTGTCTTATAGATAGATAGCAAACTTAACCCAATTATTAGACAGGCCAATAACCGTCTAATATCCTGTTCATTCCTGATCCCATTGAATACCAGATAATAAAGTAATATTCCACTGGCAATAGAGCGAATCTTGTCAAGACCATGAATGAATGGGATTGATGGAGATGCTATGGCAGCTATCACCAGAATAGCTAACAGGCTGCTAATAGGCAGGTTTAAGGCAATACCTCTTGTCTCAAACCGCTTAGTCAAGATCATCCTTACAATCCAGGCTAAGAAGGCCAGGTTTACCCCAATAGCGATTCCAGAGGTTGAGGTAGTCGCACTCAGACAAAAGATAAATAGTCCAATTAGTATTATAGAGCTGGAAATTGTTATGGCTTTCATCTGAAAATATCACCTTTTATCCTATTTTATCCTAATACTCGATATTCAAGGTTTTACTACCTATGATAGTATCTGTAGCTGCAGGAGGTAGCACCTCTGGCAGGCTTGTCCCTGCTATCTTTCAACCACGTTTGTAGCTGAAAGGCTTGTCCTCGCCTATCCAAAAAGCGACCACAAGGGTCGCAGCTACAAAAATGCTGACTGGCATTTTACCGTTTTGGACTGGTGGTTCCTATGAGCCAGAAAAATTTGAACATCGAGTATAAACTTTGATAGATCGGCTATCCTCTTAACCTCAACATCTCCTGGCATCGTTTTCTCACCTTAGTATATTCAGGATACCAGCTCTGAATCTTTCTAAAGAAACCAGATAATCCTGTTTCAGGGAATATTTGTCTTCTACCAAGTTCATAAAGGTCATTTGTTTTGTTAGTATTGCAGGCACAGGCAGAGTTAAAGCCTGCATCCCTAACAATTTGTTTTATCTCAGGATTGAATTCACCATAAGGATAGCAAAAGGATGTCCCCTCTTGCTTAATAATCTTCTCCAACGCCTTCTTGCACTGAACTATTTCCTCGCGGGCTTTATTCATGCTTAGTTGTGGAAGGTGTGGATGGGTTACGGTATGACCGCCAAAGGAGATGCCATACTCAGCCATCTCTTGTATCTCATCTATGGACAGAAGATTTGCTGACTCTTCCCCGCTTGGAATATCCCATTGATTAACCCCGCTAATCTGTCCACTTACCAGAAATATAGTTGCCGTGAACCCATACTCCTTCAGGATAGGGAAGGCATAAAGGTAGTTATCCTGATAGCCATCGTCAAAGGTAATGATGATAGGTTTCTGGGGTAATTGAGTTTTACTTGCTAACATATCCAGAGAAATAGTGTGGTATCCTTTAGAGGCTAAGAGCTTCATTTGCTCCTTGAAATTCTGGGCTTTGACCCATATCCCATGTTTTGTGTTAAACAAAGGGACTGTCACCACTCGATGGTAACACAGAATAGGCACCCTTTTATCCTGCCAGAGTTTCATATATCCCCTCCACCTTATCAGCTATTTTTTTTAAGTCAAATTGGTCAACCACTATCTTTCTTCCCCATTTACCCAATTCATCAACTTTTTTTTCATCCTTGAGTATCTCAATTATGGAGGATGTTAATTCTGTCCAATCAACAGGCTGCCATTTACAGCAATCACCAAAGTTGGTATGGATTCCCTGTTCAATGGTTTGTGGATTTATCAAACCTACAAGCCTATTCTCCCCCACAGCTATTACCGGCCGTTCACAAGCCATTGCCTCCAGAGCCACCCTGCCTGCACCGATAATTAGATCAGAGATCACGCAAATTTGGGGGATATCTTTTCGTAAGCCTGTAAATCTTATTGCCTGCTGACCAATCTGATGGTTAATAGCCTGGACATTGCTTTCTAAGGTATCTGGTTTTTTGCCGCCACCTACAATAAGTAATATCAGATTAGGGACAGCTGTTAATACCTCAGGCAATACCTTTTCCACCATCTCCTCTATTAATCTGCCTCTTGGTCCACTAAACCGCCCAATCCATGAGATGATCTTAGTTCCATCTTGAATACCGAATTCTTCCCTTGTTGATGATATGTCTACATCTGGTCTGAAATTATCTGCATCTATTCCATTGGGTATTAAAAATACATCCTCGCTTTTTACCTTCAAATCTCTGGTTAAGTGCTGTTTAACTGCTTCAGAAATAGCAATTACCCTCTCACCAAAGCAAGTCAAAATCTTTCTGCTTAAATGCACAGGATAGATACAGTGAGCTGTTGTTACTAAGGGAATATTGGACAGTCGAGTGGCAAAATAGCTTACCCATGAGGATGCCCGTGAATGGGCATGAACGAGATTAATCTTCTCCTGCTTGATTATCCGACATAAAGATATTGTATGTCTTATGCGGTTAATAAAAGACTTTCTGTCACCTATATCAAGTTGGTAATAAGGAATATCTGTTTTGCTGTTTAAGGTATCAGATACGATTATTACCTTGTGATTTTTAGCAGTAAGTTCTTTTGCTAACGAAATGGCATAGGTTTCAGCCCCTGTTAATTCTTTTTGTGAAAGGACAAAAAGGAGATTCATTGCTTTTTACAACCTTACTATTAGGCAATTAACTTAATAGCTTATAGTGTTTTTTACTCAAATCCCAATCAAATAATTCTTCAATTTGCATCAAGAGCCTATGTTTCTTTTCACGACTACTTAGGTTATATTCTGAATTTAATTGAAAATCAGCCTCTGCTTCTGTTGCAAGCCAATCTTGCACAACCTCAGGATGAGTCCCGGTAAATTGCCTTAAGGCTAAGCGGTCTATATTACCATAATTAATCGATTCAAGAAAGGGATCATTCCAATATTGACCAACACGTTTAAATTTTTCTAACATTTTGCTGCTGGAACGTACCCAGCCATAATGATATATTGTAGCACCAGTGTGTACTGCAAATGGATAACGTTGTTTACGGTGATTATTAGCAGGAACTAACCAATATAAACCATCTGGAGCATAGCTTCTTATTGTATTGCGAATAATTCGCACCTCATTTCTATACCATGCCGGCGAAATAGCAACCTGATTTGGTGTGCCATAAAAATGATGATAATGAAAAGCAAGTGCTTCTACTTTTTGGTTGTCAATATTTGCAAGCAAAGTGCCTCGAATTTTCTCTATATCTTGTTCATGCACTATCTCATCACCTTCTAAATAAAAAGCCCAGTCACCAGTGCAATTATATTGAGCAATCATTTTTTGCTGTGCATAGACAAAACCTTTTTGTTGCATTTTATCATTCCACTTTGAATGCAAAATTCTAATTTTTGAGTCTTCTATTTCTGCAACACGCTCATAAGTATCATCTTCACTATCTCCTACATTGACAACATATTCATCAACTAAGGGCAGTAATGATTTAATTGATTCAACAAAGGGATAACCCATTAGTGTTGCATTTCTTAAAAAAGTGAATCCGCTTATTTTCATGGTATTTGTTACCTATCGCCGGGTAATGTTAAGAAATATGACCGTGCTGAGTATGATTATATCACAGTATTTGAGCCCTGTCAAATAAAAAACAAAAATCGACGTAATGGGTCAGTGATTGGGAGGGGAATGGCTGGGAGCGGTGCGAAGATGGAGGAGTGGTAATCGGTAATCAGTGATCGGTAAACGGTAAGCGGAGAGTAGTAGTGGACAACGAGAAGTGCTGAGTGGATGGTGAGCGGTGTGCGAATTGGTGAGTGGTGTGGAAACTGGGGAGTGGAGCAAGGACAGAAGAGCAGTGTGCGAACTTGAGAGTGGTATTGGAATTGGGAAGTAGTGTGGGAATAGGAGAGTAGAGGGAGAGCGGAAGTACGGTGCGGGGTTTGAAGAGTGGTGTGGAAATGGTGGAGCGGTGGGGAACGAGAGAGCGGAGCAAGGACAGAAGAATGGTGCGGGAAACAGAGTATCGGTGGTGGGGAACGGAAGAGCAGTGTGAAAATGAACACAACCTATAACCCTTGTAGTTGTCTGTTCTTGCACTACTTCCCTGTTTCCCACTACCCATCTGTTCACGCTCCCCAGTTTTCCACACTACTCTCCAATTTGCACATCGCTCCCAGCCGTTTTCCTACCGTTCACTGACCCATTATAATTGGCTGTAATGGGAGGGAAGTGATACAAATGGTGGAGGGCTGTAGAGTGTGAAGGGGGGGTGCAGGATGAGGCGAGGTGAGGGATTAAGATACAGAGTGTAGGGTGGACACCCTGTACTCTGTATCTTGGCCTTCCTCGACTTGCACTTCCACACTCCTCCACCGTTTTTAACCGAATTAATCAGGGCGGGATGACCTCGCCCCTACCGCTTGGTTCACCCTTCCATTTCCGCACTCTGTTCCTAAACACCGATCACCTGATTACCGATTACCGATCACCATCTCCTGTTGTTTCCCTCCCGTTCACTGACCCATTACCAGATCGGTAGGAAAAATCTTGACAAAATTCAAATGATATGATAATATGGAAAGTGTTTTAGGTATTAGGTGTCAGGTGTCAGCCAGCTTGTCTGGTAGCGAGTAGTTTTGCAATCTAACTTTCTGTTGGTCCAAACCTGACAGATGGAACCCGACATCTGATATAAAGGAGAAATTCAAGGGTGAGACATAAGGACATAGGGGCAATAATCCTGGCTGCAGGGCTTGGTAAACGGATGAAATCTAAGCTGATTAAGATACTACACCCACTTTGTGGTCAGCCAATGGTTGCTTATGTGGTTGATGCCTTGAATGAGCTTGGTATCCAGAAAAGAGTCATTGTTCTGGGGCATCAAAGGGAAAGGGTAGCAGAGTTCCTGAGTAATAGAAATGTAGAAATAGCTGTTCAGGAAAAACCACTTGGCACAGGGGATGCGGTTAAATCTGCAGAGCATTTTTTTCAGTTTTTTAATAAAGAAAAAGGTATCGCTTCTGGCATAGATGATGTGCTTGTTCTTTCTGGAGATACGCCTTTGATCTCTAAGGATACACTGGAAAGATTGATTGAAACCCATCATCGTTCTGGGGCTGAGGCAACTATTTTGACGGTTGAGATGCAAAATCCAACTGGTTATGGAAGAATCGTTAAGAATAATGAGGGGTATATCTTAAGGATTGTCGAAGAAACTGATGCCTCTCCAGAAGAAAAGGCAATAAAAACAATCAATACCGGGACATATTGCTTTAAGGTGTCTGCCTTATTCTCAGCATTAAGTATGGTTTCACCAGCAAATGCACAGGGTGAATATTATCTGACAGATGTTTTTGAAATCCTGAATTCACAAGGAGGCAAGATAGCTTCTGTATCAGCTGACTCATCTATTGAAGTGATGGGAATCAATTCACGCAAGGAGTTGGCTATAGCTGAAACCTATCTTCGTCGGCAAATTCTTGATAATTTGATGGATAATGGGGTAACAATTGTTTCTCCTGAAACAGTTTTTATTGACAAAAACGTCAGGATTGGACAGGATACAATTATTTATCCATTCACTGCTATCCTGGGACAGAGTGTTGTTGGCAGTGATTGTGTCATTGGTCCACATGCCTGTATTATTGATGCTACTGTTGAAGATGGTGTATCCGTTGTTTTTTCGTCTTTTTAGTCTATTTCGCCTATTTCGTCTATAATAATACTCAAGCTTCCAGCTTGAGTATTATGGTCGTTGAGTGGCTTAACAATTATATAAAATAGAGGTTATTTATGATTAATATTCGACAATTTATCGTAGCAATGTGTGTTGGTTTATTTATTATTGGATGTGGCAGGGATAAAAATCCAGCAGATAATGTTGTTAGTATTGATAAGCCGGAAATATCTCAACAGGACAGAGGACAGCTAAAAAATTCTCATCTTGTAAAGGCTCAGGACTATATTGCTGACAAGAGCTATGAGGATGCCATTGCTGAACTTAATGAGATTATCAGCCTTGACCCAAAGGATCCTGCTGCTTATTATACCCTTGGGAATGTGTATGAGATGATGGGGAAGAATCAGGAATCTGTAGAGGCATTCATCACTGCTATCAAGCTTGATCCGTATGCAAAGAAACAGATGCCTTTAGAGTCAACAGGCAGTGGAAGTGTTTCGAATTTGACAGAGCCATGTCTGGCAACAAATACGGCGGTTGGCAGTAGTTGTCAGCATTAATGACCAAGCATCTCGATACAAAGGAGGAAGGGACTTTATGCCTATTACAGCTTTATCAGCTCATTTTGATGGTAAACGAATTTGTTTAGATGAACCGTTTAATTTAAAGCCAGCTACGAGAATGATTGTGACCATTTTGCCGGGGCAGGAAGCTAATAATGAGCATGAATCCTGGTCGTTTTTATCGAGCCAAAAATTAGAAGAAGCATATGGAGAAAATGAACCTGAGTATTCGTCAGACTTACTCAAAGAGGTGAACTCTGAATATGAAGCAAGGCGATGTAATCCTTACGCCAGTACCACAGGCTGATGGGAAACTAAAGAGTAGACCTGCGATTATCCTGCGAGAAATGCCATCTTATGGTGATTTACTTGTTTGTGGTGTAAGCACACAATTACATCAATATATTAAGGGTTTCGATGAGATCATTTCTCTTGCTGATGAAGATTTTAAATCAAGCGGATTGCTATCAAAATCTTTAATCAGGCTTGGTTTCCTGGCTGTATTGCCATATAATCGCATAATAGGTTCTATCGGTGCAATTTCATCTAAACGACATAATCGCCTATTGAAAACTCTCAGTGACTATCTTGTAGGCAATTTCCTAAAGGGTTGGTGAGATAAGTAATGATTCAACTAACTGCAAAGATATTAGAAAAAGAAGAGGTTGTCCCTGACCATTATCGATTGGTATTGGATGCCCCTTTAATCTCTAAGGATGCCTCTCCAGGGCAGTTTGTTCATGTAAAGATAACCTCTCAATGTCCGCCGCTTTTAAGAAGACCATTCAGTATCCATCGCATTACCCCTTCTGGAATTGAAATTTTGTTTAGGGTTGTTGGCACAGGGACAAGGTTATTGTCTGAAAAAAAGCAAGGGGATGAATTGGATATAATTGGTCCGCTTGGTCATGGGTTCAAGGTAAAAGAGAATACTTTTACCGCTGTCATGGTTGCTGGCGGGGTAGGTGTAGCACCGCTCTTTGCCCTAGCTGAACGGTTGAGACAATTTACAGAGGTAAAGATGTTTATTGGAAGTAAAACAAAGACCGGCATCCTCTGTCTGGAAAGATTTGAGGCATTGGGTATAAATGTCCAGATAGCTACTGATGATGGAAGTTTAGGGATTAAGGGGGTTGTAACTGATTTGCTCGAAGATTTTCTGGCAACATCTGCGTCTCCTCGTCTACCCATTTACGGCTGTGGTCCTATGCCTATGCTCAGAATACTTACAGAAATAGCTCAGCTTTATTCCTCTCCCTGCCAGATATCCTTAGAGGCTAATATGGCTTGCGGGGTAGGAGCATGTCTTGGATGTGTAACAAAAATAGTTACTCCCAATTCTCCGTCCCATTTTGAATATAAAAGGGTTTGCGTTGATGGTCCTGTGTTTGATGCACGAGAGATATTGTGGAGGTAGGAATGCGGAATGCGGAAAAATATGAATTCTCGTAATAGTTCACCGCAGAGACGCAGAGGCACAGAGAAATTAACAAAAATTAGAATCCAGAACATAGAAAAGCAAAAAGAAAGAATCTGTAGTCTCTCATCTGTGCTCTGTCCTCTAATTTTTTCTCTGCGTCTTTGCGTCTCTGCGGTTAGCTGAACTGTTACCCGCATTCTACCAAAAGGGGTAGTGATGGAACCAGATATTTCTGTAGCTATTGGTAAGTTAAGGTTAAAAAATCCTGTGCTCTGTGCTTCTGGATGCTTTGGATATGGACAGGAATATGCTGAATTAGTGGATTTATCCATGCTTGGCGGTATTATTCTTAAGGGCATTACATTGAAAGAACGGAAGGGCAATCCTATGCCAAGGATTGTCGAAACACCTGCAGGTATGCTTAATAGCGTTGGCTTGCAAAATATGGGCTTATCACGATTCCTGCGAGATAAACTGCCCCTGTTGTCAGACATTCCTACAGCTGTTATTGCTAACATCTGCGGTGAAACACCAGAAGAATATGCTGCTATAGCTAAGGAATTAAGCGATAAGGATGGTATTTCTGCCTTAGAGATAAATATATCCTGCCCAAATGTCTCCCATGGAGGGATGTTGTTTGGTCAGGATATGATGCTCACCTTTGAGGTTGTTAATCTGGTGCGCAAACAGACATCCCTGCCCTTGATTGTAAAATTAAGCCCAAATGTAACAGATATTGCCTCTATCGCCCGGGCAGCAGTTGATGGGGGAGCAGATGCTGTGTCCTTAATAAACACATTGCTTGGTATGTCAATAGATATTAAAACCAAAAAGCCTTATCTGGCAAATATCACCGGCGGATTGTCCGGACCAGCTGTTAAACCTGTTGCCTTAAGAATGGTCTGGGAGGTTTGCAAGGCTGTAAATGTTCCGGTGATAGGACAGGGTGGGATAATGACCTGGGAAGATAGCATTGAGTTTCTGCTTGTTGGAGCAACAGCTATCTGTATTGGTACGGCTAATTTTGTCAACCCTAAAGCAGGCATGGAAATAGCTCAGGGGATAAAAGATTACATGAAGCAACATAAGATTATGGATCTGAGGGAAATACGGATGGTGTAGGCATGTAATAGTTCACCGCAGAGACACAGAGGCGATGAGAAATTAACAAAAATTAGAATCCAGAACACAGAAAGGCAAAAAGAAAGAATCTGTAGTCTCTCATCTGTGCTCTGTCCTC
>DYDG01000023.1 GCA_020717845.1 Marinifilum sp.
GGGCAGGCCCCTGTGCCTGCCCTGATTACATACAATCCACAGAGAATAGGGCAACCTGGATTGTTATCTGTGTTCGTAATCGTAGGAAACGGTTGCAACCGTTTCCTACAGCTACAGATACAAATGACAGACACAGACACGACTTTTCTGCACAGTGTGAAACTTATTGACTTTTTCACAATCAGGTGTTATAATAATAATATGTATTTGCAAAAAAATTCAGTTATTCATAGACTGAACCCTTTAACCAGAATATTCTCTTTGTTTTTACTGTGGGGCATATGCATTGTTTTCCAGCAACCACTCTATCTGTTGGGAATATTTGGAATGATATTTATTATTGCCCTTATTGGACAATGTTTCAAAAAGATAGCGAAGATATTCTATCTTTTTCTGGGCATTTCCATATGCAGTGTTTTTTTATGGTCAATTGGGGACAGGATATTTCACCTTAATATTTCAAAGGAGTTTCTTCTTTTTCTTCTTTCTGTCTGGTTTAAGATGGGTGCTGTTATTCTGGTAGGGATCATCTTTATTTCGTGCATTATTGTAGAAGAGCTTGATTATGGGTTAAGCAGGTTGGGGATATATCACGGTATTGCATCATTAATTACAATGAGCTTTAGATGGATATGCTTATACCATAAAACAAGGGAGACTATTATCCGTGGGCAAAGCTTGCGCGGCATGGACACTGCTTTGCAAAGCATAAGGGAGAAACTGTCATCTTTTATCTTAAGCATTAATATTACCACCTGTAGGTTTCAGGCTACTATTGCTGCCATGGAAGGAAAGGGTTTTGGAATCAGTCGCAAGAGAAGCTATTCTGGCAGTTATCCAGTAGGTATACGTGATTATATTGCACTTACCTTCATAGTTTTTTTTGGTGCTTTTTGCTTATTTTTGAGATTAAGCGGATACGGAGGGTAGGTGCGGCGGGGTCAGCCCACTCATCTTTATTTTGGAGGTTGTTGTGAAAAAAGTAAAGGTTTTTGTAACCTTAAAGGAAGGGATACTTGATCCTCAAGGGTTAGCCATAAAACATGCCTTGGAGTCCATGGATTATGAAGGGATAGAGGATGTCAGGGTTGGAAAGTATATGGAGCTAAAGTTTTCAGGGGATATCCCTGAGGAAAGACTGCATCAGATATGTGATCAGGTGCTTTCTAATCCTGTGATTGAGGATTATCGGATAGAAATGTAAGAAAATGTAAGACAAGCATCCTGCTTGTATTTTATACTTGATGTTCAAGTTTTGGTGGTGTCTGAGAATAGCTTAGCTTGTTAGTTGCCAGATAATTTCTGCCACAAAGGCACTAAGACACGAAGGTTTGCTGAAGCACTCAAAATCGCAGGACTTTTGTAGAAAACAATACTCAAACTGGAAGTTTGAGGGACTATGGAGGCTAAAAAACGTGAAATGGGCTGTTATCGTTTTCCCAGGATCAAATTGTGACCATGATTGCTATTATGTCTTAAAAGATGTCCTTGGGCAGGATGTATGCTATAAATGGCATAAGGATACAAGCCTGTCTGGAATTGATTGCGTGGTTTTGCCCGGTGGATTTTCCTATGGTGATTATCTGCGATGCGGGGCAATTGCCAGATTTTCTCCGATAATGAATGAAGTGATAAGATTCGCAAATAATGGCGGAATAGTCATCGGTATCTGCAATGGTTTTCAGATATTGCTTGAGTCAGGATTATTACCAGGGGCAATGCTCAGAAACGAATCCTTGCGATTTATCTGCAAGGATGTATACCTTAGCATTGAAAATAGAGAAACCATGTTTACTAAGGGTGTTAAGGGTGCAAAAACAGAAAGGGTATTAAAGATGCCCATTGCCCATGCAGAAGGAAACTATTTTGCAGATAAAGAGACCTTGAGCAACTTGCAAAAAAACAACCAGATTGTATTTCGATATTGCAAGCCAGAAATGGATGATAAGGGTATTAACTCCTTTACTTATACAGACAACCCAAATGGGTCAATTGACAATATTGCTGGAATATGCAATAAAAAAGGGAATGTGCTGGGCATGATGCCTCATCCTGAAAGGGCTGTTGAGCAGATCCTTGGTGGTATAGACGGCAGGCTGATATTTGAGTCTGTGATTAGGCAATAGTTTTGCACAGGTTGTATTTAATTCTAAGTCCAAGGTGAGAAATATGACAGAATTAAATGATTTGCTTACCCTGATGATTGAAAAGGGTGCCACAGATCTCCATATGAAGATTGGTAAGCCGCCTATATTTCGGGTTAAGGGGAATATTGTCACCTTGCAGGGACCCCCAATTAGCACTGATGATATGACACGGTTTAGTTGTTCTCTTATGGATACGGAGCAGACCCAGAGGTTTGAAAAAAGGCGATGGCTTGATCTTTCTTATAGTATTCGCGGTCTTTCAAGGTTCAGAGTAAATGTTTTTCATCAAAGGGGAACCGTAGCTATGGCTATCCGGGCAATTCCCTTTAAGGTGCCAAGCATTGATGATCTTGGACTTCCTGATGTTGTTACAGAGCTAAGCCTTAAACATAATGGTCTGGTTCTGGTAACAGGTCCTACTGGGGCAGGAAAATCAACTACCCTGGCATCTATGATTGATTATATTAATTCTAATAGAGAATGCCATATCGCCACCATTGAAGACCCCATAGAATATCTGTTTCAGGATAAAAAGTCAACAATAACCCAGCGGGAAGTAGGTCAGGATACAAAAACCATGAATGATGCCTTAATAGCTATATTCAGACAGGATCCTGATGTCATCTTGCTTGGAGAATTGCGAGACTTAGGGGATGTTAAGGTTGCCTTAAAGGCAGCAGAAACAGGACACCTTGTTCTGGCTACCCTTCATACAACCAGCGCTGCTCAAACAGTAGAAAGAATATTGGCACTGTTTCCTTTGGAATATCAATCTCAGGTGCGGATGCAGCTTTCTCTTTGTTTGCAAGGGGTGATTACTCAGCGATTGGTAAAAACAAAGGATGGAGCCGGACGAGTAGCTGCTGTAGAGATAATGATTAATTCTCCAACTATTCGAACATATATCGAAAAAGGGAGTATATCGAGTATATACAACGCTATCACAGCAGGTGTCAGTGTTTACAAGATGCAAACATTGGAGCAATCGTTGATTGCTTTAGTCGCTAACGATGTTATTTCCTATCAGGAAGCATATCTGGTATGCAATAACGCAGATATTCTTAAACGAACATTACAGGGATTTGGGGTGGAAGTGCCAGAGATAATGTAGTGCGGGGTCAGACCCAATACTGCTTGGAATAAAAAAAATCATGTAACTCGATGTTCAACCTTTTTCAACCTGTGATAGTCAGAATAGAACGGCTTAGCATATTTGTAGCTGCGAGGGGTAGCACCACTGGCAGAAGCAGGTGAGAGTCTCACTGCCAAAGGTCTGCTGTCAGTGCTACCTCCGCCAGAGGCAGAAGGTCTGCTGCCAGTGCTATCTCCGCCAGAGATGCTATCTCCTGCAGCTACAAGGAGTTAGATGGGTTGTGTTTCACTTCACCCATCCTACATCAGAGATATCCTGCTAATGTCGTGTCAAGTCTCAAGTGTCAAATGGTTTATTAATGTAGCTGCAGGGCTTGTCCCTGCCTTTTCCCAATGTAGAGACGCGATTAATCGCGTCTCTACTACATGCGACAGATTAAGGTTGACGCGACACTAACGTAGGATGGGTAAAACGAAGTGTACCCCATCTATTCTGACTATCACAGGTTGAAATAACTTGAACATCAAGTTATGGCTAACAGTCTTCAGTCTTCAGTCTTCAGCCTTTCAGCAAAGGAGCAATTTAATGTCAATTGTGTCTGCAAGACAGGTAAGTAAGGAATACAAACTTGGCAAAACCACTGTCCTGGCAGTTCAGAAGATAAACTTAGAGGTTGAGAAGGGGGAGTTTGTCTGTATCTGCGGGCCTTCAGGAAGCGGTAAGACCACATTCTTTAATATCATTGGCTGTCTGGATAAGCCTACTGAAGGCACGGTTCAGATTATGAATCAGGATGTATCAGGCCTTTCAGATGCACAACTTTCAGAGCTGCGGAATAAGAGTATTGGCTTTATCTTTCAGACATTTAATCTTATGCCAGTACTTACTGCTTATGAAAATGTAGAGTATCCACTCTGGATACTCGGGAAAGAAAAGAGAGAAAGACGCAGGATAGTTTTGAAAATGCTTGAAGATGTGGGCTTGCTTGAACACAAGGATCATAAACCTGATGAGTTGTCTGGCGGACAAAGACAAAGGGTGGCTGTGGCCAGGGCATTGGTAACCATGCCTGCTCTGGTACTGGCAGATGAGCCAACAGCAAATCTGGATTCAAAGACAGGGGTTGCAATCTTAGAATTGATGCGAAAAATGAACGATGAATTCTCTACTACCTTTATCTTCTCTACCCATGACCCTCAGATCATGGAATACGCTCAAAAGATATATCATATCAGTGACGGCAGATTTATAGAGGAAGAATCAAGGAAGAGAGGATGAAAAAATGAAACATAGTTTTTTTACCTTAGCCCTTCGGAATATTTTCAGAAATAAAAGACGGACGAGCATTACTTTATTATCCATAGTTTCAGGGATGGTCTGCCTTATCGTCTTTGGCGGATTTGTAGAATATTCTTTCTGGGGGTTAAGAGAGTCAACCATCCGATCACAACTTGGACATATCCAGGTTTATAAAAAGGGCTATTCAGAAAAGGGTGTTGCCAATCCCTCTAAATATTTGATTGATGATTTTCAGAGGATGGAAGGGCTTTTTTATAAGATCCCTTATGTTGAGCTGGTTACTGCTCGTCTTTCCTTTTCCGGGCTTATAAGCACAGGTGAAAATAGCCTTATCTGTAAGGGTGATGGGGTTATCCCTGAAAAAGAGGCAAAATTAGCCAGCTTTGAAGAAATAGTAGATGGGGAAGGGCTTTTTGAAGAAGGCAAAGAGGAAGTGGTCATAGGCAGTGAAATGCAAAAATCACTTGGGGCAAGGATAGGTGATGATCTCACCATCCTGACAACCACACCCTCTGGGATGATGAATGCCGTTGATATTAAACTGGTTGGAATTGCCAGAAGCGGGGCAAAGGACTATGATTCAGTATTTGCAAAACTTCCCTTAAGCGTGGTTCAGAGACTCCTTTTTACCACTGAGGTAGAAAAGATAGTAATCCTTCTGGATAAAACAGAACATACGCAGGAGGTAGCCCAACAGCTTAATCTTCTTTTTAAGGAGAAAGGATTGAACATGGAGCTTAAAACATGGAATGATCTGGCACCGTTTTATCAGGCAGTAGTCAGGTTATACATCGGAATATTTGGGGTAATAAAAGTTATCATCGCCATCCTTGTTCTCTTTAGTATAGCCAATACCATGACCATGTCTGTCTTTGAACGGGTAAAAGAGATAGGCACACTTCGGGCAATCGGGACAAAGAAGAGTGGTATCCTAAAGCTTTTCCTCTGGGAGGGTTTTTTGATTGGGATAATGGGTGCGGTCATGGGGATAATAGCAGGGATTTTGATTGCTCAAGGGATAAACCTCTGCGGTGGGATTTATATGCCTCCACCGCCAGCTATGACCACAGGGTATAATGCCCTTATCCTTATTGTCCCTGGGGTGTTATTGTATGCCTTTCTTTCTACAATAGTAATCTCTACTATCTCAGCATGTTATCCTGCCCTGCGAGCCACAAGATTAAGCATAGTTGAGTCTTTAGGACATAATTAAAGGATGGTGAGAATGATGCCAAAGGCTGTTTTCCTATTTCTAATCTTAATCGCTTCCAATAATGCACTTGCTCTTTCCCCAGAAGAGATACTGAAAAAGGTTGATCAAATACGGGCACCAGGCAATACCTTTGTTTTTGACCTGAAGCTTACCTATAAAAAAGATGGTGAAAAGGATGCTATCCAGAGGTTCACGGTTCAGGTAAAGGATGCGGATAAAAGTCTGGTAAGGTTTACCTATCCGGCAAACAATAAGGGTCGGCTCCTCCTAATGGTTGGTAATAATATGTGGATATATATTCCTGATACCAAAAAGCCTATTAGAATCTCTCCCCAACAACGTCTATTGGGTCAAATCTCTAATGGGGATGTGGCCAGGGTGGTCTATTCGCTGGATTATAATGCAAAGTTACTTGAAAAAGAAAGGATCGATGAAAGGCAATGTATTAAACTTGAGCTAACAGCCAGGACAAAAGAAGCAACTTATGGCAGAATCCTTCTCTGGACAGATGCAGAAGACTTTGAACCGCAAAAGGCTGAATTCTATGCCCTTTCAGGCAAGCTCCTAAAGACTGCTCTTTATAAAGGCTATGCCAATGTTCTGGGTAAGAGGAGGCCATTGATCATGGAGATTCGTAATGAGTTGTGTAAGGGAGAATACTCGATAATGGAATATAGTAATATGAAGGCAGTTGATACCCCTAAGGCATTCTTTCAGGCAGACTATTTGAAACATATCAGGTAAAAGGACAACCTTATGAAAAGAATAGTACTGATGGCTATATTGGTTTTTCTCCCATTTCAGATAAATGCTGCTATGATTGAAGTTGTTAATCAAATAACTTATTATCAATCAAAGGGTAATACCCTGTTAAACCCTGAGTCTAAGCTGGTAACCTTGCCTTCAGTAGAAAATAAGCTTTACAGTAATCTTTCCAGCAGCCTTACCTATAAGGAATGGTTTAAACTGGCAGTAAAGTCTCGATATGCCTGGACCATTAATGATGTGGAGGGTGGAACTTTTAAGAATCTTGTAGATAATGCCTATATTGACTTAAAAACTGGAGGGACATCCTTCCTTACTATTGGCAAGGAAAACCTTCAGGAGGGCGTAGGATTGAGCTATAATCCGACGAATTTTCTGGCTGAGGGAAAGGATGTGGATTATTCTCAGCGGGAAGAAGAGCGAAAGAAGGATGTAGAAGGAAATTATCTATTAAGATTTGAATCTATTGGAGAGAATCTGACACTTTCATTCCTTGTTGCTCCAAAGATTGGCAGTTTGCAGCCAGAGCCTATGCGGCAGCAATTGAGACTATATTCCCTGATGGGTGATGTAGATGTTGCCCTTTCTTATTTTTATGCAGAACAGGAAAAGTTAGGGCTTAATATTTCAGGCATAGTAGGAAATAACACGGAACTGCACACAGAGATTGGGCTAACAAAAGGAAGTAAACGGGGATTTTTGAGAAAGAAAGAGGAGGTTGGACCACCAAACTCTGGTGTTTATAAATACGAGATATATGATATAGCGGATGAAGAGAAGATTTTTGCACAGGCAATCGCAGGTGGACATTATACATGGGATAACAAAACAAATCTTATCATCGAATATCTTTTTAATCAGGACGGCTACAGCAAATCAGAGTGGCATGAGTTTATTGAGTTGGTAAAGAATGCCAGCTCTAATTTCAAAAAACCTCCAGTTGATTTTGAAGCAGGCATTTTTAAGGAAAATCTACGGCTTGCCAATTCCCTGATGACCTATCGAACACTGCGAAGGAACTATCTCTTCTTCAGGTTGAGCAACCCAGAGCTTTTTGATTGCTATGACAGCCAGTTAACTGTGCTATTAAATGTTGATGACCATAGTTGTGTAGTTATGCCTTCGATTGATTGTAAGAAATTCCAGAACATGGTTTTTAGGCTTGGAGTTAATTGGTTTAGTGGGAATTCTCAGTCTGAGTTTGGGTTGGTTCCTCAGGATACAGAGATTCAGATGGAGGCAAGGTATTTTTTTTAGGGATGCGTTTGCCCTGTTAGAGATTGCATTTTCTAATTGACAGGGCATGGAATATATGATAAAATTCAAGATAGTGATTACCTAAAAAAGAGGAGGCTTAAAAATGTTAGCCAAAAGAATAATCCCATGCCTTGATGTAAAAGATGGAAGAGTGGTTAAGGGAGTAAATTTTGTTAATCTTATTGATGCTGGTGATCCAGTAGAGGTTGCCAGAAGGTATGAAGCGGAAAAGGCAGACGAGATAGTGTTTCTGGACATTACTGCCTCTTCAGACAAAAGGGATATAATCATTGATGTAGTCAGGAAAACCTCTGAACAGGTGTTTACCCCATTGACCGTTGGCGGTGGTGTCAGAGAGCTGGATGATATCAGACGGCTACTTAATGCTGGTGCAGACAAGGTTTCAATGAATACAGCTGCGGTAAAAAGGCCTTCCCTGATAAAAGAAGCAGCCAATCGCTTTGGGTCACAGTGTATTGTTGTAGCGATTGATGCCAAAAGAGGAGCAGAGGGGAAATGGGAGGTATTTCTTCATGGTGGACGAACCCCAACCGGAATTGATGTAATTGACTGGGCAAAAGAGGCAGAGCTGCTTGGTGCTGGCGAGATACTCCTGACATCCATGGACTGTGATGGGACAAAGGATGGCTATGACATTGAACTCACCCGCTCAGTCTCACAAAGTGTGCAAATCCCGGTAATCGCCTCTGGCGGGGCAGGATGCATGGAACATCTTTATCAGGCATTGACTGAAGGCATGGCTGACGCTGTCCTGGCTGCCTCTATCTTCCATTTTCAGGAGATAGCCATACCAGAAGCCAAGAGGTATCTGCAGTCAAAAGGGGTGGTTGTGTCAATTCTGTAGCTGCGAGGCTTGCCCCTCGCTTAAAAGCGACCGCAAGGAGGTAGCACCTCTGGCAGGGCAGGTCACAGCTACAAATGTACTGGCTGTATTACTCCATCCCCAAATCACAGCACACATCCGCACACTTCTGACACAGCTCTGGATGAGCAGCCAAAACCCCTACATTTTCGCGATAACACCAGCAGCGAATACACTTTTTGCCCGTTGTCTTTTGCACCTCTACCCTGAAATCACCCTCTTTGGCGATTAGATTAGAGACAATGAATACAGCGGCAGAATCTCCTGCATAGTCTTCCAGAAGTTTTTTATCCTCGATTGACAGGGTTAGGGTTACCTGTGCCTCTAATGATGAACCAACAAGCCCATCTGCCCGATATTTTTCAATCTCATTGTTTACCTTCTCACGAATCTCAAATATTCTTTCCCATGCAGAGGCTAATCCCTCATCAACATAGGCATTATTTACGACAGGGAATTTTGCAAGAAAAACGCTCTTTTCCCTTTCCCAGTTAAGGTGCTGCCATATTTCCTCACAGGTAAAGCTCAGGATGGGTGTGGATAGCGGGATTAATGTCCCCAGAATCTCCCTCAAGACCGTCTGTGCCGACCTTCGAGATGCAGAGTTTTTCCCGTGTGTGTAAAGCCTGTCCTTGATCACATCTAAATAAATGGCACTCAGGTCAACGGTACAGAAGTTTATCAATAGATGGTATAGTTGATGGAACTCAAAGTCAGCATATGCCTGATTTGCCTTTTGAATAAGAAGCTGCAATCGGTGCAAAATCCATTGATCAATGGGTTGTAATGAATCATAAGGTTGACTGTCTTGATCAGAAAAGTCATAGAGATTGCTCAGTATAAATCTCCAGGTATTACGAATCTTGCGGTATGACTCACCCATCCGTTGGAGTATCTCTTTGCTTAGTTTCACATCCTGACGGTAATCCTCAGAAGAAACCCAGAGCCTTAAGACATCTGCTCCATATTGACTGATTATCTCTTCTGGGGCAATGACATTTCCCGCTGATTTGTGCATGGCTTTACCTGCAGCATCCACCATAAATCCATGTGTCAAAACAGCCTTGTATGGCGGACACTTTTCTATGGCACAAGCAGTAAGCATGGATGATTGAAACCAGCCGCGATGCTGATCGCTGCCCTCAAGATAGAGGTCTGCTGGATAGGCAAGATAGTCTCTCTCCCTTAAAACCCCACAATGACTTGAACCTGATTCAAACCACACATCGACAATGTCCTTTTCCTTGCGAAGGTTATGACTATTACACTTAGGGCAGGCAGTGCCTTCTGGAATGAGTTTATTTGTCTCTGAATCAAACCAGACATCAGCCCCAAATTGTCTTACCTGCTTCTTGACAAAGCTGATTATATCACCATCAAGGATATGCTCTCCGCAATCCTCACAGTAAAAGGCTGGGATAGGCACACCCCATGTCCTCTGTCTGGAGATACACCAATCAGGTCTGGCACTGACCGTGTTATAAAATCTATCCCTGCCCCAGGATGGCACCCAGTCAACCTTATCAACATCCTCCAGCACCTTTTCCCTGAAGCCGTCCTTATCTAAGTTAATAAACCACTGAGGTGTTGCCCGAAAGATAATGGGCTGTTTGCATCGCCAGCAATGCGGATAAGAATGGCTAATGGTTTCTGTCCGCAGCAGACGATTTAATTCCTTAAGCTTTTCTATGATGACAGGGTTTGCCTTAAAAACATCCATGCCGCTAAACTCGCCTGCCTCTTCAGTAAAGCACCCTTTTTCGTTCACTGGTGTAATGACTGGAAGTTTATACCTCATCCCAGAGGCATAGTCATCCACCCCATGACCTGGTGCTGTGTGCACACACCCTGTCCCTTGATCACGGGTAACATACTCAGCCAGGACAATTACTGAATCTCGATTAATGAATGGGTGTTGGCACAACTTGCCCTCTAAACTGCGACCCACGAAGCTATCGACTACCTCATAATCTGTTATACCTGTCTTTTTTACGGTAACATCAAGCAGGTCTTTAGCAATAATAAGGGATTCAGAGCTTGCCTGGACACGAATCTTGACATATTCAAAATCTGGATGAAGGGCAATAGCAACATTTCCTGGAAGTGTCCAGGGGGTGGTTGTCCAGACAAGGACAAAGGTATTGTTCTCATTAAGCATAGGAAATTTGACATAAATAGATGGAGACTCTTTATCCATATACTCTATCTCTGCCTCAGCCAGGGCTGTAGCACAGGAACGACACCAGTAGACAGGCTTATTGCTTTTATAAACAAACCCATTGCGAACCAACTGTTCAAACACCTCAATAATACTTGCTGAATACTCTGGAGACATAGTCAAATAAGGATTTTCCCAATCACCAAATATCCCCAGCCTCTTGAATTCCTTCCGCTGAATATCAATAAATTTGGCAGCATAGTCAGCACACATCCTACGAATGTTGGTTGCATTCACCTCACCTGCCTTTGCATCTTTTTCCTTATTCTTTAGCTCCTTCATCACCTGGTGTTCAATAGGCATACCATGGCAATCCCATCCTGGCACATATGGGGCATCAAAGCCTGACATTGCCTTGTATTTAACGATAATATCCTTGAGTATTTTATTCAGAGCATGCCCCATATGAATATGTCCATTGGCATACGGCGGTCCATCATGCAGGATATACTTAGGTTTGCCTGCATTCTTTTCACACATCAGATTGTATAGCTTAGTCTCATCCCAGAAGCCCTGTATCCTTGGCTCCATATCCTTTAGATTTGCCTTCATGGGAAAGGTGGTTTGCGGCAGGTTCAATGTATCACGATAATTCATGGCTTTTGTATCCTCCAAATTTATTATTTTGCAACTTAGTATATCATAGATTATCAAACAAATCAACATCAATTTTTCATTAAAAAACACGAATGATCTGTCCCTATTCCTCACCTATTATGCACCCAGCGGGACAATCAGGGCAGAAGATGTTTTTCTATGATTTGCTTAACCCATTGTATCAGCAAGCATTACAGTATTTCGTGCTTGCAGTTAAAATCTGGCATGATTATTGCTATTATATTTATCGAAAGCAGAAATAGGTAGCTGCGAGTCTTAAAATGTTCATGACGTATTACAACAATGCCCTCATTAAAAATGAGGGCATTTTAATTTATATGATTAACAATGCTACTCTTATCTTGCAGAAATAATCCTTAACCCTGAAGCAGTGTCTATTTACAGACAATATGTCCAATAATTACACATAGGATGTGTGCAATTATTGGACATGCAATATAATTGCAAAGAGTGACTTCATGTGCGTTTCAAGAGTTTCAAGAGCAGTTTGTAGCAACTGCGGGGTATAAAGACCTTCATTACAGATTTCTGACCCACTTCCTAAAATTCCTAAAAGTTCTGGCATAAAAATTGCATATAGATTATATGACAAAATGGGTATACAATATAAGTATACCCATTTTGTCTTTTTTTTTGAAAAAAGCCGAAAAGTCCTCTTCCTTCAATATTATTGCAAAAAAAGGAGGTGAAGATATTGAAGAAAATAATAGTTACGGCATTCCTGCTAAGCATAACAACAGCTGTTTATGCTGCTGATATGCAGCAGCAGGATGCTTCAGTTGGTTTGAATGTGCCACAGATTATTGAGCTTGTTGGACTGGATATGACCGAGACTATAGTGCCAGGGCCTGAGGATTATGCCAGGGATCTGATGCTGTGCCGGGTGGTAAATGCTCAAAATACTGCTGGTGCAGCAGCTGTGTCGAACGCAATGGGTTATAATGCTGCTCTTTGCACTGTCCCTGCTGGCAAGGGGTTTGCCGAACGTACTGATGCTATTTCATTGAGCATATTTACCAATGCTCAGGATGGTGCAGCATTGTATGTGCATGGGACACAACCACATGGACCAAATGGTATCCTGCAATTGGAGGATAGCTATGTGTCTGTCTGCACAGAGAAGACTTACATCCTGCAGAATGACCTGGAAGGGGCATATGCTGGTGCATGCAGTGTATCGTATATGGAAAAAGAAGGGTGGTCAGGCAACAGCAGTATAGATAGGGTAAAGGATAACCCAAGGAACGATATGGGTGGACCAAATGTCCATACGACTATTGGTAATGGTGCCCCTGTTACAGAATATGGGCAATTGACTCAGGATGTAACCGACACTGCAGCCTCCACATGGTTGCGTCTCCATAATCAGGCTCAGCACATATTTGAGGTTAAGATGGCGACAAAGGCACCAAGGCTGATTGTTGTTAACCTTGGGATTGCCAATCTGGCAAGGTATACAGAGGGAGAGTATACCAATACGATAACATTTACCTTGATGCCAATTGTCGGATAAGTACAAGTATTGTGGTCGGATTGACTCTGCTCAACGACCAGTAAGATTCACCCTTTAGAAAAGATAGGAAGAGGACTTTTCTTTCTTTTCTACAGGGCACTCCTTTTCTGGCTGAGGAATTCAGCAAAAAGGAGGACGGCCGATTTATGAGGAAAGTATTGGCACATGTATTGTGTATCACCTTGATAGGTGAAATTGCTCAGGCACATAACCTGTTATCAGATGATGCCAGATTAAGCTTAACTGTCCCTCAATTAATCGAATTGGTAGGAGTGAAAACAAATGTACGAATAGTTCCAGGACCAGAAGATTATGCCAGAGATCTTTCGCCAGAGGCAGTAGTTAATTATGGGTATCCAACCGGCAATGCTGCTGATAAAGGGAACAGGATGCTGGACACAAACTGTGATATTGGCAGAGGGTTTGCTACAAGGGATGATGCCCTTTCTCTGACCATATTCACCAATGCTCAGGATGGTGCCATCCTGTATGTCCATGGCTCAATGCCAGCAAACAGCTCCACAAAAGGGGCACTAATGCTGGAAGATACCTATATTTCCGTGTCTATGGAAAAGACTTATATCCTGCAAAATCAACTGGAGGGAGCATGCTCTGATGCTGCTACAAACTTAAGGTTAGATTCTTTGCCAGAGAGATGCTCTCTGGTAGAAGACCCCCCTTATTCAGGGAAATCTATCACCTGGTTAAGGCTTCATCAGCAAGCCCAACATATTGTAGAAGTTAAAACAGCTACCAAAGCAGCAAGATTGATCGTCTTTAATGTTGGTGTGGCAAATTTGCCGAGATATACGGAGGGTGAATATTCAAATACATTGACATTCACCCTTATGCCGATTATCGGATAAAGCTATCACACCTCATGCCTAAGAAAAGGGTGCTCTGTATAAAAAAATTGGGGCAAAATTTGATTGTGCCCCAATTTTTTATTAACAAAGTATTAACAAAAATGCTTGACTAAATGATAAAAAATATAGTATAATAAAGGGTGTAAAAAAGAGGATATGAGTATCCCCATATCCTTCTTTTTGTACTCCTGAAAAGCAATAAAGGAGTTATTTATTTTGCAATACAAACCTGAACTACAATTATTGCTATATGTCGCAAGGGCAAGGATGGATAATGATACTATTGGCAATATCTATCAGCTAATGGATGAGCCTATTAACTGGGATACGGTGCTTTCTCTTAGTATCAAGCATCGTATTGCTCCCTTACTCTATCATCATCTGACTACATCCATTGTTCCTGGTAAACTGCCGCAGTCCATTATGCCAAGGTTAAAAGAAATATACAGTCAGAATTTTAATCGTAACAAGCAATTATATGATGAACTGCATGAGATTACATCTGTATTTCATGAGGCTGGTGTTAATGCATTGGTTCTTAAGGGACCAATATTAGCCAGGCTTATCTATCCATCCATTGGTGTCCGATTCATGAAGGATATTGACCTTGTGATAAAAGAGGAACACTGGCAAAAGATAAAGGAATGCTTTTTCTCGCTTGGCTATAGCCTGCCAAAAACACTTCCAGATTTAACTGCCAGCGAACTGGTAAAATATACCCAATACTTCAGTCAGATAGAATTTACCCGTAAAAACTCTATCCCTGTAGAGACACACTTTCGTTTACTTAACATGGGTATCCCCATGAAAGAACCATGGCTCTTTGAGCGTGTCAGAACCATGGATCAGGCTATGATCCCATCACCAGAGATACTCTTGCTTCACCTGTGCGTTCATGCTAATACACATAATTTTTGCAGCTTAATGCTCTTAGTCGATATTGGTGTAGTTGTGAAACATTATGGAGATGAGCTTGATGCTGATTATATTCAAAAGATAGCCTCCAGCCGAGGCATAACCTGTTCGGTTTACAATAGCCTTACCTTTGCTGGAGAATTATTGAATGTCCCTATCCCAGAGAAGCTCGTGAATGCCTTAAAACCCGGACCTGTTCGTCAAATGGCATTTGAGATTGTCTGGAATAAACAAAAAATATTGGCTGTCCAAAAGGCAGAAAAGCTATCACAACTTGAATCGCCAACATATTATCTGCTTGAAATGGATAATATCATGTCTAAGCTGAACTATTTATGTCGGATACTCTTTCCATCCTTAGAGTGGCTATCGGCATACATGGAAAAAAAATTAACGCTGCCCATGTATCCAATATATCTTGTCAAATATCTGTTGGGACATGGCAGGGGTAAAAAGCGGTAAAAAACGGTAACAATAACCATCACAGCCTCTTCGTAGATGCCACTCTTTCCCAGACAAATGGATTCTTTTTCCAGACATGCCAATCTATCCAGGCAAGGACCCTGGTCATGACCTCTAACAGAACAGATATAAAGGTTAAGCACAATCTTTTAGGATTAAGTGTCATCTCTTCCAGTAAGCACCTAAAAACCAGCATCTTATCCATGGTTTTAGGGATATAATATCCTTGCGGCAGCATAATTTTTAGCTGATAATAAGCTACTACCTGCCGGACCCGATAGGTAAGAAAATCATGGAAGGTCTCTGGACCCCTATTTTTCACAATGGCATCCGGCACATAGATAAGCTTATAGCCATTACCAGCCGCGTCTTTTTTCTGAAGAATAATGGATGTCAGATAGGTTTCATCGGTCAATATATCCTCTGGAATCTCAGGGATGACATTTCTCATACCAGTAACCTCACCAGTCTTAAACTCTATCATGCCTATGCGGTGGTGTATCTTCCAAAAAAGATGGATGTAAAATCCTAAGATTGTATCCTCAGAATTAACTGGAACTATCTGGCAACCGGTCATACCGACCTGCTGGTCAACAAATGGGGCAACCAATTTTTCAAGCACATCCCTTTCAGGAATAGTATCAGCACTCTCAAACACAACCACCTCACCAGCAGCATGTTTTAAGAATAGGTTAATGGCTGATGCCTTACCCTTCCGTGTTTCCTGAATAAGCAGCATTATCCTTTTATCCTTCTGACAAAACTCATTAACAATATTAACCGTATTATCCGTGCATCCGCTTGCCACAACAATTATCTCTTTTATCAAGCATATGGATGTTTTCTGCAAGGCAAGTGCCTCAAGCAGCCTGCCAATATTTGCTTCTTCATTATAAGCCATGATGCCGATACTGCATGTAATCATTTAATCTTTCTCCTTGCCTGTTATAATTTAGAGATACCACGAAGGCACGAAGAACACAAAGAACACGAACCTGTCCATTATTCAACAATACCTAATATTCCTCTGGCAAATTTTTTAATTGTGAGTAATAAAATACGGGTCCATCCTTGCAGATATAAAGATTTTCTATGTTGCATCGGCCGCACTTGCCCAGTCCGCATTTCATCTTCATCTCAAGGGTGGTGACTATATTGTCATCTGCAAACCCCAGTTCAGCCAGTGCCTTCAGGGTAAACTTTATCATGATTGGCGGCCCGCAGATAATAGCCACTGTATTTTCTGCTGCAGGGTTCATTTCTTTTAAGATTACTGGAATGAGTCCCACCCTGTGTTGCCATTCGTCATTGCCCCGGTCAACGGTTAAGGCTACCTCAACATTGTCAGTATTCTGCCACTCTGCGATCTTATCCTTATAGCAAATATCCATTGGGCTTCTTGCCCCGTAGAGGATGGTTATCTTGCCATAATCTCCTCTCGTATCAAGGCTGTATTCAATAGGGGAACGCAGGGCCGCAATCCCTATCCCGCCAGCTACAAACAACAGGTTTTTTCCCTTAAACTCCTCAAATGGAAACCAGTTTCCGTAGGGACCACGGATACCAACTGTATCACCTACCTCTAATTCATGTATAGCCTCAGTAACAAGCCCAACCTTCCGGATGCTGCATTCTACAAATTGTTTCCTTGTTTGAGGGTTTGCAAAGGTAAATGTTGCCTCACCAACCCCAAATACTGAAAGGATCAAGAATTGTCCTGCCTTCCATGTAAAATTTTGACGAAGCTCAGGGTCAATAAACTCGAAACAAAAGCTCTTAACATCAGAGGTCTCATTTCTTATCTCTACTACCCTTGCCATATTTGGAGAATAAATATTACTCATTTTACCCTTTTTTTACCCCCTCTAATACCCTTTTTATGTCCATGCCAACTGGGCAATATTTGATGCATCTTCCGCAGCCTGTGCAGAGATACTCATTGAAGTTATCAACATGATACCTGAATTTATGCATAACCCTTTGACGAAATCGCCGTTTGCTGTCAGACCTTGGATTTACCCCGCCCGCCATCCTTGTAAACGACTCGGACATGCAGCTATCCCACGTCCTATTCCTCTCACCCTCTGTATACCCTTTGGGACATTCACTTATATCAAAGCAATAGCATGTTGGGCAGACAAAGGTGCAGACATTGCACTTTAAGCAGGGCAGATGCACTGTATCCCAGTATGGGGATTCAAAGGCAGTATCAAGGCTTTTCTTGATCTCGTCCAGCTTTAGCCTTTTAGGCATCTTCTTAAGTACAGCCTGCTCAGCCTCTTGCTTTAAGGCAGTATCCTTTTCTGTTGCAGGCTCAAAATACTTGCTTCCCTCAACAATCCTTTTCCCTTTCTCAGTAACAACCTCAACAAGATACCTTTCACCTGTCAGTGTCAAAAGCAGATCACTGCCAGTTTTGCTCGCAGGCCCACTATCCTCAAACGAATTGCAAAAACATGTTGGCTGAGGCACAGAGCAGGAGATACTGATTATCGTTGTCTTATCTCTTCTCGAAAAATAAGACTCATCCCGGTATCCTTCCCAGCTAAATAGCTTGTCCAACAGGGCAAACCCCTTTGCATCACATGGCCTGCATCCAAAAAGGATAGACTCCTGAACCTTTTCGCCCTTTTCGTTCACCTTTAATTCCACACTGTCAGCTGTTTTTGCAAACTCAAACAATCTGTCGCATTGTGGATATATCTTCGCCTTTGCCGAGGTATTGGTCATGAGGGCAGTGCTGTCATACTCGTCAAAAGACGCTATTGCCTCATATAAAACGCTTGCTGCTGCCTTTTTTGGGGCATAAACAGTAGACACTCCAAGCAAGTCATTGATTAGTGATTTTAGGTTGTTAGTAGTGATTGTATAATTCATAATATTATCTTCCCTGCCTTTAATAACAGTAATACAAACTACTTTACCACTTGCCTATGGGGCAAAGTATGTCGTTCTGAAGAATCGCAATTTATGTCAGTAGCGAGCATAGTATTATTTATTATCTCAAATTGCTATCATCGTTATAAACAGCTTGCATCACACACTTGTTCTTTCGTTTTCTTACGCGGGCACTAACTCACGAGCAGACAATGGATCATACTGTAATACCATGATCTGGTCAGGCCGCAACCCCAGTGATGCATATGTACGTCCATCTCTGTCGCTGAATTCAATCTCGAAAGCATTACCGTGCGCAAGAGTTTCTACCACTGTGCCAACTTGCCCGCGCCATAATTTGTGTTCGGGTAGGTCAACAGTTAATGCTACCACGTCAAGTAGTTTAATAGAATCCTTCATCTCATCACCTCACTGTTTTTACAGCGGATAGCAACTGGTCAATCTCGGATATGGCACATCGTCAGATTCAATAATCCACGTACTCCGAATCATTGTCTGTTTGCCTTTCCACTCCAATGTAAAATCAACCTGATATCGTTGTCCATAGTTATCTTTCAGACCTAATTCAGCATCATATTCTCTTACTGCTTGCAGGAGAATATTTCGCAAGACTTCAGCATCATCAGCGGTTATGCCCAATGAGGCTGCGAATATGCGAGCTTTATGCTTACCTGTCCTATGTGTTGGGTTAAGGCTGTAATTACGCAGTTTACTAATATTCACTACAGCACGATTTGCATTTGGCACTCTCATCACATTGCCTCTAACTATATTTTCATAATCTGATAATAATAAGTGATTCCTGCTGCGACTAACATAGCTACAATACTCTGTGGACTAACCGAACAAGCAACCAACAGAAATAAATGTCGCAAATCACTACTATTATGTCAAGCATGACCTGACGTATGCAGAGGGATAGATGGGTTAGCACCCATCCTACAACTATATCATCTCTATGCGACACTGGAGAGTTGACACACGACACTGCTGTCCTCTATCCTTTCTCTATTTTTTTCGTTGATATTCTGCTCCAACTGGGCACGGCTAATAGTGTTTTGCATGCGACGTTTTGTGATAAGTGTCCAGAATTTGTCGTTATTCCCTAATTGTAACTGCTCTGCATCCATCCCTTTAATGCCAACAATAAGTGCAACAGGTTTGCCATTACTTGTGATGACCACACGCTCACGCTGGGCTTCGTTAACACAAGTATTCAGAGTCGCCTGTTCAAGACCTACCATTTTCATAGTATTTCCTCCGTTGTTTTATGCGGTGGCTTGTACCAAATTGCACGAATCATTACGACACATGCTACCTTATATATCATTCCCAACCTTTCTCCATCAATTCATCCTTCTTAAAGGTAGAAAACGGATGCTCCTGCTCCTGACCGCTTACATACCCAAACAATTCCAGGGCATCCATGGCTATCTTTTTTGTCAACAGGTGTAATGGTATCCCTACTGGACAGGCATTACTGCAAGCCCTGCAATCGGTGCATCTGCCAAAGACATGCATCATGCGAATCATAGAGAAAAGCTTGTTTTTCTCGTTATCCACTGCCTCATTCAGGTATTTTGGCATGGTTCTGTTGACAAAGCAATCAGGGCAGTAGCAGATAGGGCATATCTGCCTGCAGGCATAACACCTGATGCACCTGGCAAACTCCTTATCCCAGAATGCCTCTTTCTCCTTAGCCGATAATTCCTCAAATCTTTCAACCTCGTCCCCAACCTTATCAACCCCTACCACAGCCTTTATGCCCTTGCCATCACAACCAGCACACTTCGCATCCATCCTCTCGGTAGCCCCTTCACAAACCACATCAATAACCACCACATTTTCATCAGGTATCTGGTGTTCCTTGATCAGCTCACGGATAGAGGCAACATCACACCCCTTAGCCACAATCCCTATCTTTAGCTTTTTGTGTATTGGCAGATAAACAGCAAGGTTATTTGTACAGTATTGATTGAATATCAACCTGTCCACATCAGCTATACTGCTTATGAACACAGGTCTGGCATGAAAGGCATCATAGCCTTCCTCATATCCAATAATGACATCAACCCTGGTTTGAGCCAATAAATTTCTGGCTGTTTCCTGTAATATCTTATTCACCTTTCTCACCCTTCTTCCAATCCCTTACATCATCAACTACTTTTTTCACAACCTCAGCAAACCTTTTCCCTTCTGATGCAGAGACCCATGTTGCCTGAAACCTTCTCTCATCTATCCCAAAAAAATCCAGCAGCCTTTTTAATGCCGCATGCCTTCTCCGCCAGTAATAATTCCCTTCAGTATAATGGCAGTCACCTGGATGACACCCGGAAACCAGAACACCATCCGCACCATTGTGGAATGCTTCCATGATCAATACTGGATCCATCCTGCCTGTGCACGGAATACGGATTATCTTGATATTAGTCGGATAGACTATTCGGCTCAAGCCCGTTAAGTCAGCACCAGCATAGCTGCACCAGTTACATAAAAATCCTATGATATTGACATCTTTGTTCATATCTGCTCACTTTCCCCCAATTAATGTTAAGGTGGAAACCCATTTATTAAAATGCGGGCATCTTTCTTTAATAGTAGTTAGTCCAATTCGCTTTGCAATCATTGGTCCATTAACTACTTTGTCATAAGTAGAGATTAGCCTCTCAATACGCATCGAAGGATGAGTCATTTTCCCATCATTAATCTCTTCTGGTGAATTAAATCTTTTCTCAATTTGAATAAGTTCCTCTTTTTCTTTACTTCCTAACCCTGGAAAGGCTTCAACTAAATACTCTGGTGAAGCAAAAAGATATGCTTCAAACTCATGAAGAGTAAGAAACGGTATAAACCTTTCCTTTGCAATATTCTTAGCAAATTCTTCTTCCAGATAAGAGACACGGTCAAAACAGTTATTCCCCTGGATAGTACCCTTGCCAGGAAAATCATCAGGCAAGCCATAATAATCTATCAGGGTAGTAACTGCAACAACACTACTATCACCCAATAGACGATAGATGTCATCCTTTATTTTTTTATAGTTTGATATTCCACCCTTGAAATCTTTCCCTGTCTTTACTATTTTGGTAGTAATTATCTTAGGGGTTAAACAAACACCATAATCAAACAAATATGGATTCATTACATGTTGTAGAAAAGCTTCCTCTGTTTGACCCTCTACAAGAACATGCACATATTTCATTTAGGTCTCCCGCCAATAATATTCTTTTGCCATAACTCACCAAGGCTATATTCATCCAGCCAGCTTGCAATCTCTTCTGTTGATGGACGATTAAAGGTAGATTGACCATCCTCTCTGTCAACAACAATCACATCCTCAGGCGTGAATTGATCAACAAGTGTTACTGATTGAGTCGATACTATCACCTGTGTTTTTTTTGAAGCAGACCGTAAAAGCCCTGCTAACATCATGATAGCATAAGGATGCAACCCAAGTTCTGGCTCATCCAGCAGAATTAGTTCAGGTAATTCTGGTTGAAGTAATAGTGCTACCAGACAGATAAATCGTAATGTGCCATCAGACAATGCATTAGCATCAAAGTAAGAATTGGAACCCTTCTCTTTCCATTCAAGCTTAATCTTATCCTGATTAAATGGCGATGGTCGTAGAATAAAATCATCGAAAAAGGGAGCTACCATCTTTATCGTATCAATAATATTAGCGTAATGCATCTTCTGCCGTTCTTTGAGCAAGTAAAGAAAGGCAGCAAGATTAGAAGCGTCAGGTCTTAAAAAGGCATTGTCTCCAATATCCCCCAATTGTTTGATTTTGGCAGTGCTGCTGGTATCATGAAAATGATAAACCTGCCAACTATTTATGGATTTTAAGACACAGTTGTTAATTTCTGGTTGTATGGCGCATGACCAGCATAAGTTATCAACTTTCTCAGCATTCTTTTTTAACAATGATTCTCTATGCCCACTGCCAAATTTACCATTCCAAACTGTTTCTTCGGAAAATATGAGAATATCCCCTTCAGCAGGTACAAGTTTTAATTTGTAGCTATTATTGCCAAACCGCAGTTCCAACCCGATTTCTTCCGTAACTTTCTGTCCAAAATGTAGAAAAGAATTGGCCCCTCCTGATCTGGCAACTGTCAACTGAAGATTTTCGGATACAATCTGATGCAACAACTCAAACAGCATCACAAAGTTAGATTTGCCTGCACCGTTAGCACCAATTAGAATATTCAATGCTTTTAGTTGAAAGTTATTGAGTTCTCTAATTGATTTGTAACCCTTTATAGTTATATAATCCAATTGCGGCATAATCTTCTCCGTACTTCTGGTAATTTGCAATCTAAGCTTCGACTCATATCATCGATACCTCAACACCCCTATCTCTTCCATCAACTGCCTATCTGTCCACCCCTTCAAATCTATAGCCTTACAATAGCATCCAGCAGCACAGACACCGCATCCCTTGCACACGCTTGTCAGCACTTTGGCCACACATCGGACATCACCCCTTCGTATCTCCTTATCCTCCATCTCAATGGCACTATATGGGCAGGCATGATAGCACATTCTGCATCCGCTGCAAAGCAATGGATTAACCTCAGAGATCATTGGCTCAATCTCAAGTGATTCCTGAGAAAGTAATGCTCCAACCTTTGCAGCTGTGGCAGAGGCCTGGGCAACTGTGTCAGGAATATCCTTTGGTGACTGACAACACCCGGCAAGATACACACCAGCAATCTGGGTTTCAACCGGTGCAAGCTTTGGGTGAAGCTCGGTATAAAATCCATTCTGGTCATAGCCGATATGAAGCAGTTGTGCCAGATTTTGAGCCTCTTTTTTGGGCTCTAAGCCGGTTGCCAGAACCACCATATCTGCCTTTATCTCTACCTGCTGGCCAGATAATGTATCCACACCCTTGACCAACAGGTGGTCTTTCTTTTCATATATCCTTGAGACCCTTCCCCTTAAATAAACAACACCATACTCGGTTTGAACCCTCTGAACAAATTCCTCATATCCCTTGCCAGCGGCTCTTATATCCATATAAAACACAAATGCCTGACTATTTGGGTAATGTTCTTTCAGAAGCAATGCCTGTTTTGCAGTATACATGCAACAGACCCTTGAACAATACGGCTTTCCCTTAGCATCATCACGCGAACCAACACATTGGATAAAAACAACGGTTTCAGGCTCTTTTCCATCAGACGGTCTTTTTACATGGCCACCGGTTGGTCCGCCTGAGTTTATCATCCTTTCAAGCTGCAATCCAGTAATTACATCAGGAATCTCACCATAACCATACTCCCCATAGCGGCTATGATCGTAAAGGTCATAGCCTGTGGCAACAACTATTGCCCCAAACCTTTCCGTAATTATTTCATCCTCTTGGGTATAATCAATTGCCTCAGCAGGGCAGACCTTTTCACAAACCTTACACTTGCCAGTAGCAAAATATAGGCATGAATCCTTATCTATAACCGGAATATTGGGAACAGCCTGCGGAAACGGGGTATAAATCGCCTTTCTTGCGGCTATGTTGGCATTGAACTCAGACAATGTCTTTTTAGATGGGCATTTTTCTGTGCATACCCCACAGCCAATACATTTTGCCATATTTACAAAACGAGCCTTTTTCTTAATCTTAACCTCAAAATTTCCCACATATCCATGGACTTCAGCAACCTCAGCATAGGTTTGCAAGGTAATATTTTTATTCTGTGCCACAGCCACCATCTTGGGTGTTAATATACACGCAGAGCAATCCATAGTAGGGAATGTTTTATCCAATTGAGACATTCTGCCGCCGATAGACGGCTCTTTTTCTACAAGCATAACCTTATATCCATTGGCAGCAATATCCAGTGCAGCCTGAATCCCGGCAATACCGCCGCCAATAACCAATGCCCTTTTTTCTATCGCCGCATACATCTTTTGTAACGGCTCGTTCCTTCGCACCTTTGCCACAGCCAGTTCAACAAGCTTGATAGCTTTATCTGTAGCTGCATCCTTATTATCGCTATGAACCCAGGAAACATGCTCACGGATATTAGCAATCTCAAGCATATATGGATTTAATCCAGCCCGTTCAACAGATGCCCTGAATGTATTCTCATGCATTCGCGGCGAGCATGAGCCGACAACAACTCTGTCCAATCCCTGCTCTTTTATGGTGTTGATAATAAGGTTCTGCCCTGGATCTGAGCACATATACTTGTAATCCATGGAAACCCTTACACCGGGCAGTGTTTGGGCAGCCTCAACCACCTTTTCAACGCTGACTACGCCGGCAATATTAGAGCCGCAATGACATATAAAAACACCTATTCTTGCCATGTTACAATAATCCTTTTGAGTTCAATAAGCCTTTTGCCTGAACAAAATGCTTCATCATCCCCAGCTCTGAGTATCCATAACCCAGTGCCAATCCAATCAATTGCGTGAAATATAAGACAGGAATACGGAAATCAAGCCCCATCTCTTCCTGCCTGGCATCCAGATTAGAGTGGCAGAGTGGACAGGCAACTATGATGTAATCTGCATCTGCTTCTCTGGCATCTTTTAGTATCTCTCCAGAAAGCTTGTGAACAATATCTGTCTTTGTTAATGAAAACGCTGCCCCGCAACATTCGGTTTTATAGCTCCATTTTACTGGGGAAGCACCCAGAGAAATAACAAGATTATCCAGGAATTGAGGGTCTTCTATCCGCTCATCAGGGCAAACCTCAGTCGGACGGGTGAGTAGACAACCGTAGTATGAAGCTACCTTTAACCCTTTCAACTCCTTTTTCGGCTTTAACTCACCATACTTTTGTATTACCTGCCAGAGATGTAAAATTTCTATTGTGCCCTTATATTCTTCCCCCATAACCTCAGTTACATCTGCCCTTAGCCGGGCATCCCTTTTCATATCAATATCAGCTAATTTAAGTCGGGAAAAACAGGCAGAACATGGCGAGCAGATAGGCAGGCTCTGTTTTTCGGCCCAAAGCAGATTCTTTGCAGGAAGGGCAGCTGCCATCAATTCAGAGGTAATATGGGCAGTAGTGGCACCACAACAGCTCCAATCCTGAATCTTGACCAGCTCAATCCCCAGATCCTTGCAGATAAGCTCGGTTGACATACCGTATTCTTTTGCGGTTGATGAAAGTGAACAACCGGGAAAGTAGGCGACTTTATACATGCTTCTCCTTCCTCTGTAAGCGTTTAGCTGTTAGCCAGTAGTCAGTAACTTCCCCTCTTAAGAGGAGAATAACAACCCCCTAACCCCCTTTATTAAGGGGGATTGCCCCCTACTACCGGGTTAGTGGGAATATTACCTGCTTTTTGTGTCTATAAAAGCTGATCGCTGACAGCCGACCGCTTCTCTTTCTCTCTTACCCTCTTAAACAGCCCTCTCAGATTACCTGCTGAATGCGGCATCAGGCTCAGCTTTCCCTTCAAAAACATCTTTATCCCAAGTGGAATATCCTTAAACGGATTCAGGCTAAAGAAGTTATATGCTCCAATAACGCCTACTTCAAAAACCCTGCCGGTAAATTCAACAGATTTTAGGAATATTTGATTAAATATGGGTATTTCCTTGACAGGAGACCTGTTTTCAACCTGAGCGATAATCCTTATTGCATCCATAACCCTTGCCACATCAATCTCTCTTGGACATCTTGTGGTACACGTTTGGCATGAGGCACAGAGCCACGGTGTTTTAGACTTCATAACATCATCAGTCATTCCAAGTTGGAGCATACGGATAATTTTGTTTGGAAGATAATCCATTTCATAGCCAATAGGGCAGCCAGCAGAGCATTTGCCGCATTGGTAGCAGGAGAGTATCCTTTGATTGCTTAATATCTCAACCTTTTTTTTGAATGCAGATTCAATCTGTTCCTTTCCCAGGACAATTCTCATTACTACCTCACAGATTTGTAATTATTATGAAAAATTATGAAAAATCAAAAAATAGTTTCAATATTATATTACAATCCATTCATTTTGTCAACATTTTTTTTCTGTTACGAAGGCAAGCAAATCATTTCAAATGTCAGCCATGCGATGAATTCAGTTATTTTCAATGATCACCAAAAAATCCTGTTAATCCTGTCAATCCTGTCAAAAGCCATCTGACAAAAAATCTTGACAAACTTCAGGAGATGTGGTATCTTTTTCAATGTAATATTGTTAAGGGAAAAAGGAGAAAAGAGTGGTTAATAATGAGGTTGTCCAGACATTACTCCATAACCTGGCTCTCTTAGAGTATCGCAATAATGATGTTTGGGTTGATGTTCATCCTATTGTTAAACCTATACTTATCGCCGGTTTGCGTTCAGGATAAATATCCTGAACAATCCCCTGCAAGGAAAGAAGATGAGTCTATTTGATGAAGATTTCAAGCGGTTATATACAGCGATAAAGATTGGACAAAATGGTGCTTTTATCCTTGCCATCTATAATGACCCAGAGGTTCCTCATCGCATTACCTCAAGGCTTAAGGAAAAACTCACCCTGCCGTTCCATGAGTTTTCTATTACCTCCCTGGATAAAGACCCTCTTTTCCTGATTAGGGGACCCCTTTGCGTAGATGAAAAAACCCACCAGAGCTATCGAAAGGACTCTATTGACCCTGCTGCCAGCTCTGTAGTCTGCTTTTATGATATAGCTAAGGGCGTTCCAGAGTTCTTTGAATACCTGAACCTTGGCCGCGATGAACTGGCAAGGTATAAGGCTAATAGCATCTTCTGGGTTACTGAGGATGAATACTATAAGATTGCTGAAAATGCCCCAGACTTCTTTTCCAGACGTACCGGGAATAGATTTGATTTCAAGATAAACACTATTCAGGAAAATGGCATCCTCTGCCTCATCGATCTGGTCGATTTTACCCCTCAATCTAAAAAGCTGGGGAATAAATACTCTCAGGAATTCAGCGACTATTACGAGCAGCAATCCCGCCAGATTGTCAAGGCACACTCCTTTGAATGGATCAAATCCATCGGAGATGCGGTCATATTCTTTGGTAATGCCAACAAATTGTCAGATTTTATCCAGATTATGCTGGATCTGTTTTGCGAGAAGAAGATAGCAAATAAATACGGATTCAATGTCTCACTCAGGATGGTTGCTCATTGCGGATACTTCCGCTTCTGGCTGGATAAAGAGGGTAATAAGACAGATTTTGCCGGCTCTGAAGGTATCAAGGTATTCAGGCTGGAAAAAGAAGCAAGGGAAGGAGAGTTGATCGTTACCAGCCAGCTTTTCGAGGGCTTACAATCCCTGCTTCAAGACGCTCATATAGAGGCGTTCAAAGAACCTCTCCCTATACACCTGAAGGGCTTTACTGATAGCCAAACTAATATCTATCGACTTATTCCACCAAGGAAGGGAGAGGAAAAGGGGAGGGAAATAGCCGATATTATTAAGCTTCGCCAGGCAGAGTTGAAGGAGCAGACACAAAAGATTCCGGTTTTGGGCGGCATATATGAGCCGATTGATATTGAGAAGAACTTTATCAACCTGACCATTGAGTCGCAAGTAGTTGCCTCTGAGCAGGGCTTGAGAAGGAAAAAGATACTTGAAAAAAAAGGGTGGACAATAGAGCAAGAATCTGAAAACCAGAAAAAAGAAGAGAGGTCTCTTAGTGCTAAGGAGATATTTCAGCGGTTTAATAAAGGCTTTATCTATGGCCTGCCTGGTGCAGGCAAGACGACTATCTTGCATTACTTTGTTCACGCTACTTTTGATATAAAGGGGATGGTGACTGTTTACACCGAGTGCAAGCATCTGCCAGATTTTGAGGCATGGTGTCAGACAAAAGGCTATAAGCCACAGGAGGCAAGATATAACCCTGAACTCGGGCTTGGCTATCTCCTCTTTACCTTTCTGTTTAAGGGCAAATCCCCTGGCTCTTTATCACCTGATAACCTTGTTGCTTTGCAGGAGGCAGAGAAAGAGGTTGTCTCTGCCTGGAAAAGGTCTTCCATGGCTATCTATATAGATGCCCTTGATGAGGCACCACTTGTCAATCGTGAGATAATCGTTGACATAGTAAGGGCTATAATGGCTGGTATTCCATCTATTTCGTCCTCTACGGATACTGGCAAAAAGACTAACCGTATCTTCCTCACCTCAAGGCTTCTTGATAGCGAGAGGTATGATGATGGCAAAGAGCCTGTATTTAAGGTAGCCCAACTGGATATGGCACAACTACGAGATCTGGCAAGAACATTCTATGTCCATGACTCTGAACTTTTTAAAGAATTCGATAAAGTTATCTGGCAGCAGGAAGTGGTCAAAAAGGTGGCTGGAACACCGCTTACTGCCCTGCTGCTGATGGTCTACTATCAGGTATTCTCAAGGATTGACCGCAGATACCTGATGTATGACCTGCTGCTCAAATTCTTCCTCTTAAGGGTCTGGGAAATGATTAAGGACGATAAGCAAAAGCCTGCCTACCGATACCAGGGCTTAACAGACTTTTTCAGGGAGGCAAGGCAGGAGGATTTTAGCCAGAAATACCCTGAGGCATGGGATAAGTATAATTGCCTGTCCAAGCTTTCTTATGAATGCCTCTACCAATCCCGTTCAGGGGATGCAGTCAGGAGCATCCATAAAGCTACCATCAAGGAGCATATTAAGTCGTGGATAGGGCAGGAATCACCAGTCAATATCCAAACCCAGCCAGATCAATGGATAAATGGCTTACAGCAGGGACAGCTTCTGATCAGCTCAGGGTATGAGGAGTATACTATTGTTCATTCTACAATTATGGAGTTCTTAGCTGCCAGATGGCTGACTAATAAAGGACTGGATGGTATTAAGATCAGCGATATTGTCAGGCAGGATATCAAACACAGGCTTGAAACCCTGCCCATTGCAGCCAGCAAGGATATATCTATCGGTTGTGATATTATCCATCGGATTAAGCAGTGTTTCAGGGGTAAAGAGCCAGATCATTCCATCCTCTCCCTCTCATATCGCTGTCTGACTGAGGTTGAAGCCATGGAGCAAGCAGGGCTGGACAGTCAAGTCACCCGCCGTCTTTATGATGACATGGAAAATGAGCTACAGCAAAACAGACCCCTGACAGACTGGCTCTATCAACGCCTGGCTCAAATCGCTCTGTCTGAAAATAAAGGTGAGCTTGAGAAAACCGCAGGCTATTATAAAAAATATGAAAAACTTCCCAGACTCTCAAGGAATACCCTTTTCACAGAATACATTGGGCAGCCCAAACAATTCCTTGATACCTCTTCTGAGCTTAAATCGTCCCGGCTATCCTTTATCAAGCAGTTGCTGCCTGATAAGGTAATCGATACATGGGCAGAACCATGGTATAGGGAACAAGAGCAGATACCAGAGGAATGGGGGGTATCAGCCATGTATCTGCTCAATATTGCTACACCCCAATATCACCCACAGGATAAGAATTTCAGGTATTATCAGGATAAGGTTGGACCACAGCTAAAAGGCTTTTTTGGCTCTCCTAATCTGAGGCATGATGGCAGTGTTTTGAGTTGTGCCTTTTCCCCGGATGGCAGATTGATCCTGTCGGCATCTAAGGATAACACCCTGCGGCTGTGGGAGACA
>DYDG01000109.1 GCA_020717845.1 Marinifilum sp.
CCTGTCCTCGCTCTGTTCTCCCATTCCCACACTGCTCTTCGTGCCCAATTCACCCTTCTGTTTCTACGGTTCGACCAATCAGGGCGGGGAAACCCCGCCACTACCGCTTGATTCACCCTTCCATTTCCGCACTCTGTTCCTAAACACCAATCACCTGATTACCGATTACCGATCACCCTCTCCTGTTGTTTCCCTCCCGTTCACTGACGTATTACGACCAATCATAACTTTTTCTTGACTTTTTACAGGACAGGTTGTATACTTATTTAAGCTATTGACTCACAGCAAAGGATGAAAAAGGGTGGAAAAAATTATGAAAATAATTCCAATTGCTTTTGATTCACTGGGAACAAGGTCCATGGCTACCTATGTTGAGACAGCAGATATTAAGGTTGTCATTGATCCCGCAGTAGCACTGGGCAAGATGAGGTATGACCTGCCGCCACACCCTATGGAGCTTGAACGAGAATCAAAGCATTGGGCAGCCATTCAGCAGTATAGCAGACAGGCAGATGCCCTGATAGTCACCCATTATCATTATGATCATCATAATCCGTCTCAGCCAGATATCTTTAGAGATAAGATAGCCTTGCTTAAACACCCTCAGGAAAAGATAAACAAAAGCCAGCAGGAAAGGGCAGCTTATTTTCTGGATGTCCTCGGAAGCATTCCAGACAGAGTAGAGTATTCTGATGGTAAGGAATTCAGGTTTGGAGACACATGTATCAAATTTTCGCAGGCTGTGCCACATGGCAATAATGATCGGCTTGGATATGTTACAGAGGTATCGATTACTGATGGGAATTATAAGCTTGTGCATACATCAGATATTGAGGGCGGCAACCTTGATTGTCAACGGGATTTTATCATCCAGGAAGACCCTGATATGGTTATCTTTGACGGACCAATGACCTATCCATATCAAAATGTTATCCCAAATATTATCCAGATATTAAAAGAAACACGGGTTTCTGACTTTATCATTGAGCATCACTATCTACGCAATCTGAAATGGCGGGAAAAGATTGCAGAGCCATTTCGTGTGGCAAATAGCATGGCTAAAAGGTTTGGATGTGTTGCTATGTTTCTGGGAAAGGAAGAGGATTTGCTTGAGGCACGGCGAAAACAGCTGTATAAGGAGTGTCCGGTGTAGAGATTTTAATCCACAGATTTCGCAGATTACACAGATTATTAAAAAAAGATGGAAAAGGGCAAACTTGGAGGACAAGAGGAGTATATCATGCCCTTTGTTTGTAAAAACGCAACATCTTGCGTCTCTACGGAACAGAAAGCATGGAATATAATCGTTTTGTCTTTAATCTGTGAAATCTGCGTAATCTGTGGATATTTCGATCGCTCAACTCGAAAAAAAATTCTGATTTTAAAAATCCAACCTTGACTTTTTTGAAAATTTCTGTTATATTAGTAAGTATTAAACAGCAACAGGTAAAATCATCATATGGAAAGGCTGACAGCTAACATCTTATTTAATCAAGGAGATTATAATGGCAGAAGATTATCAGGTTTCTCCAGAGCTTATGGAGCTGACAGAAGAAAAACTGGAAAAGATTGGACAGGAACATACTCGAATAGCTGGCAGTAATTATTTTAGAGAAAATCGAATAAAGAATCAGATGGTTTGGGGAAGAACCATGGTTGGTGAGATTGGTGGAGGCGGTAAGGAATCATACAATATACAGGTAGATGTAACAGAAGAAAAGATTACAAGCACCTGCAATTGTCCTTATGCCGGCAATTATTGCAAACATGCCTTTGCTCTTCTCTATACATGGATACGGGCACAAAATACTTTCAAACGGCTGGAAAATATTGAGTTCATACTATCTAAAAAATCTGCTTATGAATTAACCTCTATTTTGATGGGAATGGTAAAAAAAGATCCGCACATAATTCAGGAATTACCTATTGATGAAAAATATCTTTATGAAACATCCCAGGAAAAGAGTAAAAGATATGAGGATTTTTATCGCATTTCTTCACCTGGCATTCAACAAACGCAAGAGCTTATTGAAAGACTGAGAAAGTTTCATGTTGCAGCTGTTAATTACATGAATCAGGAAAATCATCACGATGCAGCAAAGGTGTTGCAGGCAGTTATCCTGAAAGGGCTTGAGAAGTATGGTGAGGTTGATGACTCTACAGGTATATTGAGTGATTTTCTGGAAGAGTGCATTCACCTTTATTCTGGATGCCTGTTAAGAACATTAAAAAACCTTGAAGAGAAAAAGGATGTCTTAAAGCAGATATTTGAACTTTATATCAAGGAAACACATGGATTTGCCCACTCTATGATGGAACTTATTACAAGCAATTGCAGTGTGCACTTAGAGTATCAATTTGTAGAAGAGCTGTGTAAGGGAAGATTAACCGGTCTTTATGAACCAAATCAAACGGTTGAATATGATCGTGAAAAGATAATTGAGCTTTTATTAGAGTTGTATCATCGTGAGCACAAAGATGATAAGTTTATCAGTCTTGCCAGACAAGAGGTAGATTCATGGCGCATCTGCTTGAAGTTGTGTGATAAGTTAGAGTCATTAAACAGGATGGATGAAGCTGTGCGATATTATAAACGAGCTGTTGAAGAAGAAACAGGAAAATATCCAAAACTGCTTATGCAAAAGAAACTGGCAGAATTGTATGAAAATCATAATCAAAAGGAAAAGGCGATGGAAGCATACATCTCTTATTTTGACGAACGAGATGACCTTGAGATCTATGAAAAAATAAAAAAACTGTCAAGTGAAACAAATACATGGGAAAATACCAGAAATAAACTACTTATTTCCCTGAGCAAGGCTGGGAAATGCCATACCTTGATAGATGCCTTGCTTAAGGAAGGGGATATTAATTCATGTATCAAGCTGGCAATGATGCCAAATCAATCAACAAAAGATATCAACAAGGTAGCTAATGCAATAAAAACTGTAAAACCAAAAGAGGCTATTGCCCTCTTCAAAAAGCTTATCAATTATTATATTGCCCTAAAACGTCGCGAGGATTATACGATTGCTGTAGCATATATGAAGGACGTAAAGGATATTTATGCTCAATTGGATGAAAAACAAACATGGGAAAAGTATATTAAACGATTAATCAAGCAAAATGCTAAGAAAAAGGTTTTGGTAGAGGAAATATCACCGCTTGTATGAGGTCTGTAGTGAGGGTTTTTAGACCAATAACTATGGAACAACCACGTTATATTATTTCGGAGGTAAAAATGCTCGAACAGAAACAAAGTGAACAATTGTCAATTATTATCGATAAGTATCGGAAGCAAAAAGGTGCCTTAATACCGCTTCTTCAGGAGGCACAAAGGATATTCAACTACTTGCCAATAGATGCCCTTTCCATGATTGGCAAGGAATTAAAGATATCGTTAAGCAAGATCTATGGGGTGGTTACCTTCTACTCTGCCTTTCATTTAACACCACATGGCAAATATAGCATTACTGCCTGCCGTGGAACCGGGTGTCAGGTAAAGGGCGGAAAAAAGATATTGCAGGTGCTTAAAGAGACTATTGGCATCAATGAGGGTGAAACAACCAATGACCTGATGTTTTCCCTTGATACGGTCTCTTGCCTCGGTGCATGTGCCCTGGCACCAGTAATAGTTATTAATAAGGATTATTTTGGGAAGATGACCGCAGAAAAGGTGAAGACGATTGTTGGACAGTATCGTAGCACAGACATTCCTGTCTGTGAGCCTTGAAATGGCATTTTTATTTGTCGTGATAGTTCCATAAAAGAAGAGAATGAAGAGGCAAAAAAGGAGTTTAAGAAGGTAATCTCCATTGCCTCTAATTCAGATGAGGCAAGACTATCTAAGACAATTATGAAGATGTTGCCTGACGATCATCGATAAAGGATAACTATAACTGCTAATATCTTTATGAATAGGGTAACCAGAATCCATATTCAAATCCAAACGGATTCACAATTACTTATAATTTTATCCTTTTCAAAAAGATTCACAAATATATTTACTATCTTTGGGTCAAACTGTGTTTGAGCAGAATCTTTTATTCTTTTTATCGCCTCATCATAACTTAATCTTTTACGATAAGAGCGGTCTGATGTCATGGCATCAAAGGCATCAGCTACGGCTATAATCTTGGCTGACAGCGGTATATCCTCTCCTTTGAGGTTATCAGGATACCCCCCTCCTGCAAACTTTTCATGATGATGCCGTATACCAGGGATGATAGCGGTAAGTTCTTTTATATGTTCTAATATATTAGTCCCTTTCAAAGGATGTTTCTTAATCTCTTCGAATTCTTCATCATCCAATCCACTCGGTTTATGGAGGATTACATCAGGTAACCCAATCTTGCCTATATCATGTAACAAGGCTGATAGTTGAATCTCCTCTTTCTCCTTTGAATTACATCCCAATTCTTCAGCAATAGCCAATGAATACTGTGTTACCCTTTCGGAATGTCCATGAGTATATGAGTCTTTTGTATCTATAGTAGCTGCTAATGCCCTGACTGTATTGAAAAAAAACTCCTTAATCTGACGGAATAATTGGGCATTCTCAATCGATACAGCTACCTGAGAACTTAATGTAGAGATGATATTTAACTCATCCTGAGTCAATTCTTTGTTGTTTAAATAATTATAGAGATTGACGACCCCAATTATCTCCTCTTTGCCCATAAGTGGAATAGATAACACAGTTCTTATATTAACTCCTAACCCATCACCTGAATCTTTAAATTCCTTTATATCGTTAGAGAAGAAAGGTTTACCTTCTTTGATTATATTGGTCAAGAATCTTGTGTCAGCCTCAATCTTCTGTGTTTTCTGTAAAGGATATTTGACTCCTTCCAAATCCTTTATCACCTCCACCACCAATTCCGAGGTATTCTTGTTCACCAATATTATTGAACCCTTCTCCATCTGAGCAATCTCAAGTAACATATTGATGGCCACATCCAATAACTTCTCCATCTCCAGTGTAGAACTTATCCACTTAGTGGCATAATTTAATTCATAAAGGGTAAATATTTTATCATCTATTTTGCGTTCATTCTCCTCAATCTTGTTCTTTAGACTGCTGAGCATCTTATTTAATGCCGCTATTAATTCCGCAAATTCACCTTCGGCAGAGACTTTTATTGGTTCAAAGCTGCCTTCTGTGATAGAATTTATAGCCTCAATTAATGGCTTGATTGACATAGTAACTCCTTTTGCTGCCTTATGTTTTCAAAATCACCAATGTTAGATCATCAAACTGAGGCTGGCTACCGCTAAAAGTAACGATTTCTTGCTGAATTTTCTCCATAAGTTTCTGTGCCGACAGGTCCTGGTTTTGTTTGATTACACTAATAAACCTTTCTTCACCAAATTCTTCCTCTTGCTCATTGATAGCGTCAATCACTCCATCGGTGTAAAAAGTTACAATACTACCCTTATCCAGAAATACCTCTTTTTCTTCCAGGTCAATATCTGATATAACCCCTAACGCCACCCCTCTCCCCTCTAACATTGCAACCTCATCATTGGTTGTTTTGATTAATAAAGGAGGATTGTGCCCTGCATTAGTATAGGTCAAGGTCATCTTCTTTGTATCCAGGATGGCATAAAATAATGTAACAAACATAGTGTTTATCATGGACTCTTCCATGATGAGTTCATTTGCTTTACTTATAGCCTCAGAGATAGCAGGGTTGCCTATAGTATTGGTTCGAACAATGGTTCTTGATAGTGCCATAAACAATGCTGCAGGGACACCTTTTCCAGAGACATCTGCTATTACCAATCCCCATTTATCCTCTGTGATAGGGATAAAATCATAGAAATCTCCTCCTACTTCCCTTGCCGGGATATTAATCGCCGCAAGCTCAAATCCTTCTATTTGAGGGATAACCTGGGGAAGAAAACTTTGCTGAATATCTTTGGCAATCTCTAACTCTTTCTGTAGACGCTCCCTTTCAGCATAGGTGCACAGTAACTCCTCTGCTTGTTTCTGCACCCTTTGTTCTAAGGTTGCATTAATATCTGTTAGCTCATCGTATAGATACTTTATGCGAAGCAGTGATTTTACCCTTGCCTGCACCTCAGCTCTATCTATTGGCTTGGTCAAAAAATCATCTGCCCCTGACTCAAGCCCTTTTATCCTATCTTCTCTCTCTTTTAATGCGGTTACCATTACCACTGGAATGATGCTTGTTTCCTTTTCTGCCTTCAATCTCCGACACACTTCGTATCCATCCATGCCTGGCATCATTATATCTAACAGAATTATATCCGGCGGCTCCTGACTAACCTTTTCGAGTGCCTCTACTCCATTACAAGCCTCAACTACATCATACTGCTTACACAAAGTAGCCTCAAGCAGCTCCCTATTAAAATCTTCATCATCAACTACTAAAACCTTTGCTCTTCTATCTGTCATATTAGGACCTCAAAAACCCAGCTACTATCTGGGCAAATTCCTTAGTATTGATTGGTTTCGTGATATACCCATCACAGCCTGCTGCTTCTATCTTTTCCTTATCTCCTCTCATAGCATATGCAGTGAGGGCTACAACAGGAGTATCTTTATTCATAGAGTCTTTTTTGATTATCTTTGTTGCAGTGAGTCCATCCATTCCAGGGAGTTGAATATCCGTCAGAATGAGGTCAAACTTACTTTGTTTAGCCTGTTCTATTGCCTCATCAGCATCAGCTGCCTCACAAACAACATAACCTGCTACTTCAAGCAGGTCTTTAGCTAATTCCAAATTCAATGGTTCATCGTCAACCAACAATATCTTTTCTTTAGCCATATTTTTCTTCCTCCTTAAATTATTAACTTACACTCGATGTTCAAGGTTTTTCAACCTGTGATAGTAGCTGCAGGGCTTGTCCCTGCTATCTTTCGACCTGTGCAATAGGGTAATTTACCACAGAGCTATGAATAAGAAAAGGGAG
>DYDG01000110.1 GCA_020717845.1 Marinifilum sp.
TTAAGGTCTGGGAGCTAAAAACTGGCCGACTCCTCAATACCCTCAAAGGCCATGGAGATTGGGTTACTTCGGTAGCCATAAGTTGCGAGGCTGGGCTAATCGCTTCTGGCTCAAGTGATAATACGGTTAAGGTCTGGGAGCTAAAAACTGGCCGACTCCTCAATACCCTCAAAGGTCATGAATCTTATGTTACTTCGGTAGCCATAAGTTGCGAGGCAGGGATAATCGCTTCTGGCTCAAGTGATAATACGGTTAATGTCTGGGAGCTAAAAACTGGCCGACTCCTCAATACCCTCAAGGACCATGAATCTCCTGTTTCTTCGGTAGCCATAAGTGGCGAGGCCGGGATAATCGCTTCTGGCTCAAGGGATAAGACGGTTAAGGTCTGGGATCTAAAAACTGGCCGACTCCTCAATACCCTCAAGGACCATGAATCCCCTGTTTCTTCGGTAGCCATAAGTGGCGAGGCTGGGATAATCGCTTCTGGCTCTTGGGATGGGAGTATCAAGGAGTGGGGGCTAAAACCAGAAACCGTAGGGACAGGAGGCATCACTGGCAGTGGGACTTCCACCTCTGACAGGCTTGCTGACCATGTTCAGGCATTGGAAACTGAAAGCCGAGTTACTTCTGGGTCTGAGCTAACCATCCATATTTTACCAGAAGAGGAATGGCTTGCCATCAGGGGCGATAAGATAATCTCGACCAATGCACAGAGATATGCGGCATTAGGCATCAACCTGACAAACTTCCCGGCCCGGGCAATAGCCCTTATCCAATAGACGAATTGTCTTGCTTCGTTTGGATTTTAGGCTTTAGCCATGATGTTCAAGATGGTATTGTCTCAAAAAACTTATGTATGGTTCAAAATGTCAAGAATACTTAAACCATGGCAGGGAATGGAGTCAATCAGTGCTTGAGAGTGTCCATATGGCTTTGGTGGTCATTGAGCAGAGTCGAAATGTTGCTATGCAACACTCACGAACATTGAGTATCACGAATAGATTTTCCTTGACACTGCTTGCAGTTTGTGTTATATTAATATGTAGTCAATTAACTGTCAATGTGGAGGGATGAAAAATGATGCAATTAATGTTTGTTACTTTACTTATCGTCGGGCTGCCAATCTTTGCTTTTTGTGGGGTATTGGTTGATTCTGGAGAGCAATTCACTGGTATTACTCAGGCTTCGATTTCATGGGGTGATTATGATAATGATAAAGACCTTGACTTTGCGGTATGCGGGCTGGATAAGACCGGACAGCCAGTAACCAGGGTTTACAAAAATGAGCCAGGGAGTGTTACCTTTCAAGAGGATACCAGCCAGAAGATAGAGGGTGTTTCTTATGGAAGGGTTAACTGGCATGATTATAATGCAGATGGAAAATTAGATATAGCTGTAGCCGGATATAATGCCGCCAGACAGCCTGTTTCAAAGATATACCAGAATATAGACGGCATTCTTATTGAGGATACCACCCAGCATCCCCAGGTTCGTTACGGCTCTGTTGCCTGGACAGACAGCGATAAGGATGGAGAACAGGATTCTTATTGTATGGCTGGGTGTGATGAAGCCACTAACTGGAAGCCGTATACTAAGATATATAGAAAAGCTAAGGATGGTGAGTTTATTGAGGATACTCAAACCTTGATAAGCACCTATTACGGCTCGCTTGCCTGGGGGGATTATGATGGTGATGGCGATCTTGACTTAGTCGTGGGCGGCTGGCTGCCTGATGGAGCAGTCATAAAGGTATACAATAATGATAAGGGCAGGTTTGTAGAGGACATGCGGCAAATACTTATCCCTGTCTTCCATTCCTCAATAGCTTTTGGGGATTATGATCTGGATGGCAGTCTTGACCTGATTGTTGCCGGGCAAACCATGTCTGGCAGCCGAACAACAACCCTGTATAAGAATGAGGCTGGCATCTTTACTGTGGATACAACCCAAAACCTGCCTGGGGTTATCTTTTGTTGTGTGAATTGGATTGATTATGACCATGATGGCGATCTTGATCTGGCTCTGGCTGGTGAGAATGCCGCAGGCGTACCAATCCTTAAGCTTTATAATAATGAACAAGCAATACCAGTCCCCATCCATCGGATAATGATTGTTGCCAACCCATCCAGCCCTGCTGTTTTGACTACTGATGATACCCTGTCGTTAGAGGCAAAGGGGTATGATGAGGCAGGGAATTTTGTCAGGAATGTTTCGGTTCAATGGGAGATTCAAGGGGATATTGGTGTGCTGTCAGGGATGAGGGCATCAACTGTTACCTTTGATCCAAGAAAACCAGGCACAGGGAGCATTATTGCCCGAGATGGCAGAGGACATACCGCCCAATTGGATAACATCACGGTTATGCCTGGTGTGCTTCATCATTTAACAGTAACAGGTATGGATGATAACCCAATACAGCATGTGTCTTTATTAGCCGGGGATACCATTGCCTTGAGTGCTGCTGGCTATGATGCAGACAATAACTTGCTTGGACAGGTTCAGGCTAACTGGGGGATAAATGGGGATATTGGCACATTGTCAGACAATATGGGAACAACCACTACATTTTCTGCCATGAGGATTGGGACAGGTTCAATTGCAATTACAGACATGAGTGATCATCATGGCTGTAGTGGAATGATTGCTGTCAACTCTGGTGAACTTGCCTACCTTGAGATTGCACCCATTCAAGATCAGATAGTAGAGGAGGCATTTGAGGTTAATATCCTTGCCTGTGATGCTATGGGTAATCCGGTAAATAGTCAATCTGGACATGTTGTCCTGTTTGATTCTGCTAATATCATGGGAAGTGTTACCCTGATGTTTGAGAATGGGATAGCTGCTGGAAGCGTATCAATCCCAGCTACTGCTTCAAAAATAAGTATCACGGCTCAAGCAAACAATAAACAGGGCAGGAGCAATGCGTTCAATGTCATCGGCGGACAGGTAAGCGGTGGGATGTATAAGGATGCAGAAGAAAACCAGAAACTTGCCATGGCTCATGTGCCTATCAAGGCATATAAGGTGTCAGACAACAATGAGCTGGTGCTGAAAGGCACAGCCTCAACCACCCCGGACGGGGATTATGAGATTAATGGTCTGCCTCAAGGGACATACACAGTAGCCATCCTTCCGCCAGCTAATTATAAGCCTATGATGGCCACAAAAATAGCCAGGGTTTCAACAACTAAAGGTGTTAAAGGAGCACCCTCATTAGCCGGACAGCTTTCAGGGGTAAACTTTGTCTTGACCCCGATGTTCACAGACTTAAAAGGAATGGTGGTCTATCCCAATCCATTATCATTGGCACAAGGGCAAACAAGCTTTACCTTTGGACAATTGCCTCCTAATCGTTCTATTCGCACCAAGATATACAACATTGCCGGTGAGCTGGTGTATGAAAAAGGGCAACAAGATAGCAATAATCTTGTAGAGTGGGCGGCAGTCAACAATGATGGTGATCGTGTTGCCAGTGGTATTTATATCTTCTTAGTTGAGGATGAGAGCAATGGCGACCAGAGAAAGGGTAAGATTGCGGTGATAAGGTAGCTGTTGTGAACATCCTTGACATATTATTTCTGGCAGTTATAGTTATAAGCATTGCTCTGAGCATGATGAAGGGGCTGACCAGAGAGATATTTTCTCTGGCAGGGGTTATTGTCGGGATTGTTGTTGCTGGCAGGACATTTGGAAACGGAGCCATTCTTCTTCAGCAATGGATGCCTCTTCAGATAGCCAAGCCTGTTGCCTTTGCTATCATCACCATTCTGGTAAATATCCTGATAAATTTTGGCGGGATAGTGATTCAAAAGATAATGAAGATTGCCATGCTGGGCTGGGTGGATAACCTTGGCGGGATAATCTTTGGGATTATCAGAGGAATGATATTGGTTGGTGTCGCTATTGTTGTTCTGCTCAAGTTCCCAGTAGGGGCAAGCAAGGAATTAATAGGCTCATCAAATATTATTCCGGCATTCAAGGCATTTCTACAGCTTATCTGCCTCCTTCTCCCGCCTGAATTCTCATCTGCGGTAAAGGATGCAGCCAATCTGCATGGATAGGTTATTGTCCTGTTAGCGGGTTCGCCTTGCCATAAACACTACAAGCCTTGTAGGATGGGTGTCAACCTACCTATTTCTAAAATCTTTGGGCAGTCAAAAGATAGAAATGATAGGTTCCGTTTCATTTCATCCATCCTACACAACTACAAGCCGTTACAATGGTTGCTGTTTACTTCCTGGTTTTACCAATGCTATCTTATCGCGGCACATAGGACAGTTTTGCGGGTCATATGTTTCTACCTTTATGGTAGAAAGGACAGCAGGTTTCATGCCTGCAATGGTTATTTCATCGCTTCTATCAAGCAGTGCTCCAATCCCGACTACCTCTCCTCCAATCCCTTGAACAAGCCTAACAACCTCAGAAACAGATCCGCCGGTAGTGATCACATCTTCAACAACTACAACCCGTTCACCTTTTTTAATCTCAAATCCACGGCGAAGTCTCATCTCCCCTTCCTGCCTTTCTGCAAACAATGCCCTTACCCCAAGTGCCCGAGCAACCTCATAGGCAATAATTATCCCGCCAATAGCCGGACCAATAACTACATCAACCTTTTGATTTTTAAACCGTTGAGCCAGAGATGCCCCAAAATGGGTAGCATAGATAGGATGTTGAAGAATCCTGGCACATTGCAGGTATTTACCAGAATGTAACCCGGATGAAAGCAAAAAATGTCCGTTTAACAGCCCTTCTGTCTTGATCAACAATGAAATGATGTTCCCTTCGACTTGCATGATTGAGCCTCCTATTTAGAAGAATAGAACACGGATGACACGGATATAACGGATTAACACAGATAATTTTCAAATAAAAAAAAATCCGTGAATATCCGTGTTCTATTCCCTTTCGAATCTACTCCCGAATCTGTCCATCCCCGTAGACAATAAACTTAAGCGTTGTTAATTCAACAAGCCCCATTGGCCCGCGAGCGTGCAGCTTTTGCGTGCTTATGCCCATTTCTGCACCCAGCCCAAACTCACCGCCATCTGTAAATCTTGTAGAAGCATTGACATATACAGCAGCAGCATCTATCTCCTGTAAGAATCTTCTGGCAGCAGCATATGATGAGGTAACAATTGCCTCAGAGTGGGAAGAGCCGTATTTATTGATATGCTCAATAGCCTCATCCAATGAATCTACTATCTTAACTGAAATGATTAAATCAAGGTATTCTTTGGACCAATCATCCTCTGTTGCCTCAACAATATCCTTGACAATTTCCTTTGTTTTTAGGCAGCCCCGTATCTCTACCCCTGCCTCTTTAAGCTGACCAATCATCTCAGGCAAAAATTCGCAGGCAATATCCTTGTGAACAAGGAGTGACTCAGCAGCATTACACACCCCAGGTCTTTGCACCTTGGCATTAAAGACAATCCTTTCTGCCATCAATAAATCAGCATCCCTATCCACAAACACATGGCAATTACCCTCGCCATGACTGATAATTGGCACAGATGATTCTATTCCAATTGACTCCAACAAGGATTTGCCGCCACGAAGGATGATGACATCAATGAAGTTATGCAATTTTACCAATTCCAGAACTGCTTGCCGGTCAGTATTCTCTATTAATGAGATGCTGTTTTGAGGGATACCTGCCAAAACAGCTGCCCTGCTAAGGATATCAGCGATGATCTTATTTGAATTAATCGCCTCTTTCCCACCGCGAAGGATAACCGCATTCCCTGACTTCAGGCATAGCCCGGCAGTATCTGCGGTAACATTGGGTCTGGCTTCATAGATGATACCGATTACCCCCAGCGGCACCCTTACCCTGCCAATCTGAAGCCCATTTGGTCTGCGGCACATAGATGTAACCTCTCCAACAGGGTCAGGCAAGGCAACCACATCCCTCAAACCTGCAGCCATAGCCATTATCCGTTTCTCATTCAAGGCAAGCCTATCTATCAAAGCAGCTGGTATCCCCTTTTCTCTGGCATAAGTCAAATCCTTCCTGTTTTCTTCCATGATTTGTCCGGCTGCCTCTTCCAGGGCACATGCCATTGCCAGCAAGGCATCGTTTTTTACCTTTGTTGATACATTTGCCAATTTTCTTGATGCCTGCTTTGCCTGTGCAGCAATTGTAATCATATTATCCATAGACACCCTCCTTACATGTTGTCGCGACCGTTCCTTATCGATGACGAGACAGGGACGAAACAGGCTGGAAGCCTGTCCTACTATTTATTGTATTACCGCATATCCTGATTCAATGACAGCCTTAAACTCTGACGAGATTGCGTGCCAATCCAACACATCTACACGAAAGGGCAAATCAGATTCAGAAAAAGCCTCTTTTGCATTCTCAATCACTCGCCAATCCAATCTTGTATCACCAACTATTGCCAGGTCAAGGTCAGAGTAAGCCTTTAGTGCCCCTTTGTAACGCGAACCAAAGACACGCACCTGACAGCATGGAACATACTTTTGCAAAATTTCTTTAATAATACATAATTGTTCAGCAGAGACATCAATCATTCCGTATTTTGTATGACCCCAGCCTTTATTACTTCCTTTTCCTCATCATCGATATCTTCCATAATTAGCCTTTTATCTGCAAATCTTAAGGCACGGTCCATTGAAGCAATTGCATTGGCAAGACTGTTTAGAACAAGTTTCATTGGTTCATTTACCTCATTACGGGATATTATATCCTAAATAGCGATAATAGTCAATCATTTTTCTAACATTCTGAATATTCGATATAACAATTGAGATGTTTTGTTGCTATATTTATCGCCGGCATAAAATGTGATTGTTGAGCAGGGTTAGCATAGATGGGTTTCACCCATCCTACTATTGTCGTGTCAAGTCTCAAGTGTCGAATGGTTTATTAATGTAGCTG
>DYDG01000111.1 GCA_020717845.1 Marinifilum sp.
GATTAATCGCGTCTCTACTACATGCGACAGATTAAGGTTGACGCGACACTACAAATATCTACTGACTATCAGAGGTAGGTAGTGAAAAACACCACTCCTGCCTTTTTTACCGAGAATTGCTGTTGCCAGTGTTTGTGCACCTAAATATACACCATATTTCAATATTTGTCTACTAAAATTTTTAGTAATTGTGTCAATTGCCTCACACATTCTAATTGCTCAGGTGGAAATCTTCTCAAAAGACCCATTTCCCTCTTGACATCCAATGCCCTATATGATAAACTTAATCTATAAAAACATATAAAAAATAGTCCAATGAAGCTGTTAATATACTGCTGTAAGGTGGCTTAGTTCAACCAATCGCTGAAGCTGACACTGATGGAGAAATAAAAAACCGATAAAGGGTGAACAGGGGGCGAGAGATGTTGTTTAGGAAAAAAGAGCAGATTGAATATAAATCGCTTTCCCCAATTGGGATTGCCTTTAACAGGCTCAAAAAGCATAAACTGTCAATGATAAGCCTGTATGTGCTTATTTTTTTCTATACAATTGCCTTGTTTGCTGAGTTCATTGCTCCATATCCTGCTGTCTACGAATGCCGCAAAAAACCATATCAGCCGCCTGTTGCTCTTCACTTTTTCGATAAGGATGGGTTTAGTTTCATTCCCTTTATTTATCAATACGAGACAAGATTAAATCAATACTATGAAAAGGCTTATGTTCCTGTTCCAGATTCAAAACGTCATTATCTTCAGCTGTTTATACATGGTGAGCCTTACAAATTTTGGGGTATAATCCCTTGCAATATCCACTTGTTTGGTGTCCAGCAGCCTGCCCATCTTTATCTTTTTGGAAGTGACTGGAATGGACGAGATATTCTATCCCGTCTTATTTATGGGGCAAGGATCTCGCTTTCTGTTGGTCTTATTGGAATACTTATCTCCTTTGGTCTGGGGATGATTATTGGCGGTATTTCAGGGTATTTTGGGGGGGTAATTGATACTATCCTGATGAGATTGGTGGAGGTAATTATGTGCTTTCCAGATTTTTATCTTTTACTTGCCCTTCGAGCTGCATTTCCATTAGATCTGAATTCTACAGCTATTTATCTTCTTATCATTGCTATCATGAGTTTTATTGGCTGGGCAGGGATGGCACGGGTTATCAGGGGGATTGTTTTATCTGTCCGGGAAAGGGAATATATCCTGGCTGCTAAGGCACAGGGTGCCCATCACATCACCATCATTGTCAGGCATGCCTTGCCCAATACACTTTCCTATGCAATCATTGCCGCAACCTTGAGTATTCCCGGGTATATCCTTGGAGAGGCATCCCTTTCCTTATTGGGACTGGGTATAAGCGAGCCGCAGGCAAGCTGGGGCAATATGTTAACCGTAGCCATGAATCTATCGGATATGGTTGAACACCCATGGATACTTGTCCCTGGTGCAGCTATCTTTATGACTATTATGGCGTTTAATCTCCTGGGAGATGGGCTGAGGGATGCCTTTGATCCAGCAGCAATGTAATACTCGATGTTCAAGTTTTTGCCACCTAACATGGACGAGCCAGAACCAAAAAAGAGCAGGTAATTGACAATTGTTAATTGCTAATTGTCAATTGTGAATTTTTTTTGCTTTTTGAGTAAGAATTTTACAGGTAAAGTACTATAATAGTACTTGTAGCTGCGAGGCTTGTCCTCGCCTTCTAATAAGCGACCACAAGGCGGTTGTTGAGCCTGTCGAAACGAGATAGCACCCCTGGCAGAGGTAGCACTGGCAGCAGACCTTCTGCCTCTGCCAGGTCGCAGCTACAAGAATATTGGCTGGTATTTTACTGCTTTGGACTGGTGGTTCTCATGAGCCATAAAAAACCTTGAACATCGACAGGCTGTTACGGAATGCAAAATCAGCGGCAACGGCATACCATATATGGTGGACAACAGTAAATTTGACCCAACATATTGTGTGCCTCTCGTGCCAAATTCTTATTCCGTAACAGCCTGTCGAGTAATAAATGAATAGTGAAGAACTAAAAGTGAAAAGTTATGGTTTGTTACTCCTCACTTTTCACTTTCAAAGGGTGGCAAAAAAATGAGTGAGACAATGTTTATCCCAATTCCAGATAACTTTGGCGAACATCCTCTGGATGTATTCCCTGGTCAGTTGATTTGTGCCCGAGCAAAACCAAAGTCAGGAAAGCCTGGAAGAACTATTACTGGTGAGGATATCCCTGCCAGAGCGGGAGAGGATGTTGATGTTGTTCCAGGCAGGAATGTATGCGTTTCTGAGGATGGGACTCGATTCTTTGCTCTTGATTTTGGACGGATTGTCTGGGAAAAGGCAAAGATAAATGTTGAAAAAATTCTTATAGTGCAGGAAAATGTCACTGATTCAATAGAGTTCCCAGGCAGTATTGAGATCAATGGTTCGATAAGCGATAATGCAAGTGTTACGACTGCAGGAAATATTACTGTAAAGGGAGGGATAGGTGCAGCAGAGATTAATGCCGGTGGCAATATCACGGTTGGTCAGGATATTGCCAAGTCAAAGATTATCTGTGAAGGCAATATCTCAGCAAATGCCCTGAAAGAGGCAGAGGTTACTGTTGCCGGGACAATAACTGTTGGTGATGCAATAACAAAATCCATAGTTACGGCTGGCAGTATTATTGCTCATACAGCAAGAAAAGGTGCTATCATTGAAGGGGAGACAACCGTAAAAAAGCTCCTTACTGCCAAAAAGATTGGGGAAGAGGATGCCGCTCTGTCTACCAATATTATCCTTTCCCCTGGTGCAAAGGCTTATATCGAGCTTGTGTATCCCAAGTCAAATATCCTTCTTGGTAAAAGAAACATTTCTTTTAAAAAGATAGCCAAAAAAGCATTTTATCAGGTAGAGCCGTCAGGCAATGTGGTGACGAAAAACTATGAGGAGATTGTTGTTGAAGAGGAAATAACCTCATATGGGGATATAAATGCCCCAATACTGCCTGATGATATGCCGCTTTGTGTAGCCATTGAGGGTGTAGCTTTATTGGAAGAAGCAAAAAAAGCAGGGGCAGAGATGCTTCAATTATCAATAGATGATGTTGATGCCCATCTGGATAGACCTGGAAAGATAATGGTATTCAAAAAGGGGGTTATTGGACCATGGTTTCCAGACAAATGGGATGAATTGTATGGACCGGTTATAGATGGTTCATTTGATTTTGAAAACAGGGGTGACGGGCTTTATCTTACAGTCATCTTTTCTCAAGGGACAGGGAAAAAGGTCAGCAGTCAGGATGCCATTGGAGAGGTAATATCTCAAAAGTTTAATGATATAGATACCTCTATGATAGAGGAGATCTTTAAGAAAAGGGTAAAAAAACCAGTAAGGATTGGTCCCAGGCAATACCTTCGCGGCAAGATAGAGGTAGATATTTCCCAGGACAAATTAACAGCTACAGTCAATATTATTCCCCCTAAGATGGGCGGGATGCTGATGAGTGTTGAGGATATTATTAAAGCATTAAGTGAAAAGAATGTTACCTTTGGGATAGACAAGGACAGGCTTGTTAACATGCTCCATCTGGCAGAGTTTAATAGGCTTATACCTGTTGCTCACGGCAATCAGCCCTTAATGGGGGAAAATGCCTATCTTGCCTATCAGTATGGGGAAAAGGGTGATGGGAATGTGCTTATTGGTGAGGATGCTATCCCTGGTCAGGTGCTGGGGGTAAAGATACCGCCAACCATTGGTGACTCAGGAATAGCTGTGACCGGAGAAACTTTGCCTGGTCTTCATGGAAAGGATATCAAGCTTGTTGCTGAAAAAAATGTTTTTGTAGATGGGAATAGATGCTTTTCTGCTGCATTTGGAAAGGTAGCCTGGCAAGGGTTCCGGGCAGCAGTAGAACAAATTCATAAGGTTGAAGATGCTGATGCTAATATTGAAACCGCAGGCAAGGTTGTTGTTTATGGCAATGTCCGGGAGGGGGTGAAGATTGCAGCTGGCGGGGATGTTGTTATCCATGGAGCCGTGGAAAATGGTGCTGAAATCGTAAGCAAGGGAGCACTTTCTATTGAAGGAGAGGTTAGTAAGGCAAAGATCATGACAATGCTTGATATGTCTGCAACTGTAGTTAAAGAAGCACAGATTGAATGCGGGGGCACGCTCAATGTCAGCGATGGATTGCTGGATTCTCAGGTAATGGCAGATAATGTTATCCTTTCTACTGATGGAAAGGGATTGATTGTTGGTGGCGAAATATCTGCCAAAAACACAATCCATGCTAAGGTAATTGGTAATGAAGATGGTTCACCGCCAACTACGATTAAGGTTGGAGAAAATGGAACGCTTTCTGTTTTTGCTGTGATTCATCCCAAGGTAACCCTTGCCTTTGGGAAAAGGAGCATGACTACTAAAAAGCTTGCTAAAAAGGTAACATTTAAGATAGAAAAGGGTGCCATGACTACTCAAGGGTATGAACCACCCAATATCTCTCCCTTAAAGCCATTGCTTATACCCATTACTGCCTCGCAATGCACTGCTCCAAGGTCTATTATTGTTGCCGGGTATTCTATTGATGAGGCAAAACAAAAGGCTTCAGAATTATTATACATAGCTCAGGAAGAATTGGATGGGGATTTTCTGCCCAAGGAACAATCCAGACATGTGCGTGTCTATCCAAAAGGGGTAGATGGCCCCTGGTTGGACAATTGGGATGCCTCATATTTGGAAGAAGCAATCGAAGAAAATGAGGATGTCAGTAATCTTGATGCAAATGCAAATGGAAGCTTTAACTTGATTAATAAAAGAGAGGGGCTGTTTCTTCGTCTGAAGCCGCCAAGGGGGAAAGGAAAACCTATTACATCAGAACAGGTTCTGGCAGAGATAGAAAGACGTGGATATATGGATATTGACTCTCAGAGGGTAATTGAGTCGTGTGCTAATCTGCCAGGCGAGCCAGTTCGTATTGGATTAATGCAATTTACTACTGAATTTGGCGGCAAGTTTGAAATAACTGTCTCTGATGATAAGCATGAGGTTTTTATGACCATTACTCCGCCAGCAACAGGAGTGGTGTTGATTAAACCAGAGAATGTTATTCATAAGCTGGAAAAGAAAGGGGTTGTTTCCGGGATAATGGAGGATGAAATAGCCAGAATCTTAAAGGAAAAGGATTATGGCCGTCCAGTTCTTATTGCCACATCTATCCCGCCGTCAAAGGGAGAGGCAGGGAGATTTGTTTATAGGCTTGGCGGAGAAGGATGATTTAAGAAAAACAGCGGACTGATAGAGCATGATAGTAGAGACGCAAGATATTGCGTCTCTACAAGTTTCGAAGGTAATGCCTGTCGAATGATATTGTCAAAAATTCTTTTGTAGTGAGGGTCTTTAGACCCGTAACAATAATGCATCGGTTATACTTAAAGACGCATCTAAAGGTGCTCACTACATTATAATACATTTGATTTGCGTTCCATAATCTTTGTAATTGATCGGGTCGTTATGTTTTGAGTGGAGATATGTGTGATGGGGATTTTTAGGAAAATATTTATGATTCATGGGGGGGGGGTAACTTATTGTAATACCTATGATTGCGAACATTCTTGCTCTCCGCTGGCAGGGGTAAGATGCTGCCAGCCTTTCAGGTTTGTTGTATTCTCTGTCTTCTCTGCTTTTTCTGCATTTTCTGCCTGCATTTCTTCTTTTCTTGCCGGATTGATTCAGTTAGTCTGCTTTATTCAATATGCCTTTCATGCCTTTGCTCGCCACATTATTAAATCAGTAGTATCAATAATGGTCGTTGCTGCTGTTTGTGCAGACAGGTGTCGATTTTCAAAAATTTGTTGACAGAGAAATAATTTCATGATAAACTACTTTTGTCAAGATAGATATTGAACATTGCGAGAAAGGAGTATACTCATGCAATTCTTAGATGTCAAAACAGATTTTGCCTTCAAAAAGGTTTTTGGCTCCAATGGAAGCAAGGATATTTTGATTAGCTTTCTTAATTCTGTTATTGATTTTGGACAGGGGGAGAAAATAGCTGATTTAACTATTGTTGACCCATATCAGATACCATTGCTCAAGGGGATGAAGGATAGTTATGTTGATGTTAAAGCCAGACTCTCAAACAATAAGCATGTTATTATTGAGATGCAGGTATTGAATGTAGAGGGGTTTGAGAAAAGGGTTTTATATAATGCGGCTAAGGCATATTCAGCTCAATTGATGAAACCAGATACATTTAGCACGTTAGAGCCTATCATTGCCTTAACCATTACAGATTTTATCATGTTTGATGTAGATAAGGTAATTACTTATTTTAAGCTGTTAGAGAAAGATGAGTTGATAAAGTATAATGATGAGATAGAGCTAATCTTTATTGAGCTTCCCAAGTTCAAGAAGGAAGAGGATGAGCTAACCTCAATCACGGATAAATGGATATATTTCATAAAGAATGCCGGTGGGCTTGAATATACACCTAAGAGATTAACAGAGGATGCCGAGATAAAGAAGGCGTTTGAGATAGCCAATATTGCTAATATGAGTAGAGAAGAGTTCGATGTGCAATGGAAACAGCGTGATTTTATCCTCTGTCAGAAGGGGTTATCGGAGTTTGCCTTAAAACAAGGCATGGAGCAAGGCATAGAACAAGGTAGAGAGGAAGGCAAAAAGGAAGGCAAAAAGGAAGGCTTAGAACAAGGCATGGAAGCGGGCGAGAAGAAAAAGGCAATAGAGATAGCAAAAACCCTTTTAAGTTTTGGAAATAATATTGAAAGAGTATCCATTATTACAGGTTTAACCATAGAGGAAATTGCAGCCGTTCAGCCCATGCATCAGGAGTGTATGGAG
>DYDG01000112.1 GCA_020717845.1 Marinifilum sp.
GACTATCACAGGTTGAAAAACCTTGAACATCGAGTATTACAAATTATTCTCTTCTAAACACCCTTATCTCTTTTCCAGCAGCTATGTCCCATAATCGAACTGTATCGTCTGAGCTTCCAGAGACAATATATTTCCCATCAGAGGTAACATCTACAGAGGTAACATCAGCTGTATGTCCCTTCAAAAGCATCGACTGATTGCCTGTAGCTGTATCCCAGACACGAACTGTTCCGTCACGGCTACCTGAGACAATATGCTTCATATCTGGTGTAGGCTGAGCAGAATATATCCATGATTCGTATTGCTTCAGCTCTCTTACCTGTTTCTTTGTTTTTATCTCCCATAATCGAACCACCTTATCCCTTGAGCCAGAGATGATAAATCTGGTATCCTGACTGAATCCAACACAAATCACATCCTCTGTATGTGCTGTAAAATTCCTATGGGTTTCACCAGTAAGCGTTACCCATAACCGCACGGTATTATCAGCACTCCCAGAAAGGAGATACCTTCCATCATCCGGGTCAAAGGCAAGGCTTAGGACATCATCATTATGCCCGGTATATGTGCGGACAAGTTTGTTGCCTGGTATCTTCCACAGTTTGATGGTTTTATCCTTACTTCCTGAGGCAACATATCTTGAATCAGGGCTAAAGGCAACAGATGTAACAGCAGAGGCATGTCCTGTAAAGGTAGTAATTTGTCCACCTTTTTCTACATCCCAGACACGAACTATTCTATCTGCCTCTCCGCTTACAAGATATTTTCCGTTAGGGCTAAAGGCAACAGATGTAACTGTGCTATTGTGTCCAGTAAATATTTTTAGCAGTTTGCCAGTTGATGCCTCCCACATACATATTGTCTTATCTGCACTGCCAGAGGCAATATATTTGTCATCCGGGCTAAAAGCAACGACAATCACATTGTTTGTATGCCCTTGCAAATACCCGCGATGCCTGCCAGTAAGCACATCCCATAATCGAACAAGCTTATCTGAGCTGCCGGTAACCATGTATTCTCCGTCTTTGCTAAAGGCAGCACAATAGATGTCTGTGATATATCCCTTAAACATCTTGCTACGAGTTTCTGTGGCTATATCCCATAGACCGATTGTCCCATCCCTGCTTCCAGAGACAATGTATTTACCATCACGGCTGAATACGGTTGAATAGATACAGGTCTCATGTCCCTCAAGCTTTTTGATGATATTGCCTGAAACTATGTCCCATAAATATATATGATTATCTGCAGCACCAGATATAAGGTATTTGCCGTCAGGGCTAAAGTCTACTGATCTAACCCATGAGGTATGCCCCTCAAGCACTCTGAGCATTTTACCCTTCTTATAGTCCCATACCCGAATAACCTCTTCTCCGCCAGCTGAAGCAAGGTATTGACCATTAGGGCTGAAAGCAATTGAATAAATCCATGATTTATGTCCAGAAAGGATCTGGATAACCTTTCCTGTGGCAACATCCCAGACACGGATTGTTCTATCAGTCCCGGCTGAGGCAAGATATTTGCCGTCCGGGCTAAAGGAAAGGCACTTGATCCATGCAGGATGTCCCTTGAATGTTCTTATGAGCTTGCCCGTAGATGTTTCCCACAGATAAATAACCTTATCCAATCCTGTAGCAGCTACATATTTGTCATCAGGGCTGAAAACTACTGATTCAATATTAGGGATACCTGGTTCATTATAAGAGCTGCTTATGCCTTGAGCCATGATAAGCACAAAAACTGCAATAAATATCCGCATGTCTATCTACCTTAGGTCGAAAAAGCTTGAAAAAGGCTGTTAATTCCCATTTCATTTACGGTGTTATGGTGTATGAGGTATCTTTGATACCAATGACCAGTTTACAAGATAATAACATAAATAAAGAAAAAAAGCAAGTAATTTGCATGATAAAAGGAAACTTTTTGAATAGTTGACATGTCTAAATATATAAATGAAAAAGGTCGAGTATAAAAAAGGAGGTGATAAAAGTGAGAAGAGTGATGCAATTACTAATAATGGTTGTTGTGGGAGTGATGATTGTTGTTCCCACAGTATCTGCTCAGCCACATGGAGAAACAGATGAATTGGCAATTGGGCATCCTCATCAGGGAGTGGATAAGATCTTTAAGGAGCTTAATCTGACTACGGAACAGAAGGAGAAGCTTAAGCGGAACCGTAAGGCACAACACGAGGCAATGAAGGATTTGCGAGCACAGATGATGAAGAAGCATGCAGAATTAAAGGATAAATTGAACAATCCTGATGTTATTAGAGCTGATGTTGAGCCAATTGCTGCAGAGTTAAATGCTTTACAGGCAAAGATAATGGATTGCCGATTAGACGGCATTTTTGCTGTAAAAGAGATTTTAACCACTGAGCAGTATGTAAAGTTTCAGGAAAAGGTCAAGGAAAAAATAGAGAATCGCAGGGAACAACGCAAGGCTCAGAGACATGGCAAATAGTAGAGACGCAAAAATACTATTGCTCTATAAAAGGGGTTAAGAGTAATCTTGACCCCTTTTTCATTATGCAATCAGATATTGGATTTAACCACAGAGTGCACAAAGGATACACAAAGTTCACTAAGAAAAGAATCTTTGTGTTCTTTGTGGTTAATCTTTTAATTCAAAAAAAGGATTGCGATTTCAGATCCACAATCCACGATTTATAGTCTCCCCTCCTGTTCACTGACGCATTACGACCAATTTACAATTTTTCTTGACGAGATAACATTTATATGCTATAATTTCAAATTAGGTTATTGTAACCTAAATCTTTTAAGATGAGGTAGAGAATGAATATTAAGCCTATCTTGTCGCGTATCATTCTATTTCTTCAATCACTTAAAAAACATGTTTATCTTAAGAAAACCATACGGAGTGAATCGGAAAAGTTTGACCGATTACTCAATTGGTCTGTAGGACTAACTGTTTTTGGTCTGGCTATTGTTTCTTTTTTCTTTACACGAAACCTTACATTTCTTCTTATGTCCATTCTTTTTATGGTTATTCTTCTTGTCCTTCATAACTTTATCCTTTTAAGGGTTAAGAATGAGGAACACAGATCAAGGGAAAAAGCAGAACAATTAGCCCATCTTCAGGAGATATCCATTGGCCTGACATCAACCCTTTTATTGGAAGATGTTTTTGAATTGCTTCCACAAGCTGGGGCAAAATTGGCAAAGGCAGATGCATGTCTGGTAGAGATGATGGATAAAAAAGAAAAACTAATTCCAAAATCAGCTATAGGCATCAGCTTCTCTCTGGTTGAAATAGAACAAGAAAATGAAAAATCTTTGGGGAAGATAGTGATTAAAGGGAAAACCCCTATGTCGATTGATATTTTGCAGCAGGAATCCAGTTTGCCTCTATGGATAACTGGACAGGGTTTTAAGGCATATCTGGGTATCCCCTTAAAGATAAGAGACGAGTGTCTGGGGGTGCTTAGCTTTTTCTCCTCCAGCTCAAGAAGCTTTTCAAAGGGAGAGATAGAAATACTATCCATCCTTGGGACACAGGCTGCCTCTGCCCTTGAAAATGCAAGGTTGTATGGGGTAACCAAAGAGGCGCTTCACAAGGAAATAACATCCTCGATTGCCCTGTATCGAATAGAGCAGGCGGTTACCTCTAAGATTGAGTTGGATGAACAGATAAATACCATTATCGAGGGTTGTGTTCATGCTACTGGAGCAGAAAAGGGTTCCTTATGGCTGATAGATGATATTTCTGGGGATATTGTTTGTAGCACTACCTATCCATGCGAAGACAAGGCAAATGATCTGCGATTAAAGATGGGTGAAGGGATTACAGGATTGGTGGCAAAGGAAGGTGTTTTTCGAAATATTTCTGATTTGAGCCAGGAGCCTAAGTTTATCAATTTCTTTAAGACTGAATTAAAGAATCAGTTGAGCGTTCCTGTTGTCTGGAAGAAGGATGTTATTGGTGTAATTAATGTCTTCAACAAATTAACCGATAAATTTGATAAAGAGGATGAAAAGGTATTAAGCATCCTGGCTTCTCAATCAGCCATGATCCTTCAATCATCAAAGCTTTATCGAGAACTGAAAAATGCTGCTGCTGCTCTTGCCCTTCTTTATGAGATAAGCAAAACCATAAACGAGGGCAGAAACTGTCAGGAGATTTTGGGGCTTATCTTAAAGAAAGGGATAGAGATGTTTGGTGCTCAAAATGGCTCTATTATGCTTATTGACGAAGCCTCTGGTGATATGAATATTCGGGTAGCTGATGGACTATCTGGAGAGATTATAAAAACTACCAGAAAAAGACCGGGTGATGGAAGCATTGCCGGCTGGGTAGCAGAAAAGGGAGAGCCTCTTTTGCTCATAGGCAAGGTGGCTGACCCTCGCTTTACCTCACCACACCATGCAAAACGGGCAAAGGATGTCAAGGATGCCATGTGTGCCCCATTAAAAATACGAAATAAAATAATTGGGGTTATTAATATCAGTAATCAGACAGGACATGATGTCTTTACTGAATCTGACTTGAGTTATCTTTGTACCCTGTCTAATGAGATCTCCATGGTTATCGAAACAGCCCGGCTCTATGAAATAACCGTTCAGAGGGTATCTGAGCTGTCTACTTTTTATGTTATAAGCAATGCTTTATCATCTGTTCTGAACATTCAGGAGGTTCTTAAGCAAATATTAGAAAGGGTAGCAGCATTAATTCCAGATACCATGATTACTATTAATACGGTTGATCCTAAGGCAAATATCATGCAAGTAATTGCTCACTCTGGGTTCAAGACAGGTATCAAGCTGACAGAAGAAATAAACCTGAATAAAGGGTTGCAGGAGATATTAAAGACAGCTTTTAACAGTCGCAGACCAACTGTTTTTCAAAATGTGGATAGTGTTCTGGAAATAAAACCGCTTATTGGCAGCGTTGGATCGACTGAAACACTTATTCTTTTGCCATTGATTGCCAAGGAACATGAGGTGGGAATGCTGGTTATTACGGTTCAACGGACATATCTCCCTTCTAAAGAAGAGCTTAGATTGCTTACGTCTATTGCTCAAGCAGCCGCAGCAGCTATGGAAAATGCCCGCCTTTATGGCGAAGTAAAGAAAAAGATGGAAGAACTTGAAGGGTTACAGGGGATTGCCTCCCAGATGAGCTTGAGCACAAACCCAAGGGATATTCTGGCTAATTCCATAAATATTGCCAATCATGTGATTAAGGCTGAACTGGGATTTTTATATCTGTTGGAAGATGATTCAGGAAAGTTTGTTGCCAGGGTTGGCCAGGGTAAAAAAAGGATCTCAGAGGCTTTATTTAAGTCATTAAGGTTCAAACCAGATGAAGGAACGGTTGGCTGGGCAGCCAGTCATAATGAGATACTAATTATTGACGATACCCGGCAGGATAATAGGTTTATTCCTATGGCTGAGGTAGTGGTAAGGGATATAATCGCTGTTCCTATTGTTGAAAATGGAAAGGTAAAAGGGGTTATGGAGTTCTTTAATAAACTGTCTCCAGAAGGGTTTGGAGAGGATGAGAAGAGATTCCTTTCTATTCTGTCAAATCAAATAAGCATATTCCTTGAAAATACGAATTCTTTTGAAGAGATAAAGCGTCGGGCTCTGCAGCTTTCTGCTGTCCAGGCTATAAATAGGATGACCTCTGGGGTTGAGGCTAAAAATCTGCTCAATCAGATATTAGAGCTTACAGCAAAGGTGATGAGAACGAAAAAGTCATATTATTCATCGCTTTTTACTCCAGAAAATATTATCAAGATAACAAGCTCCTATGGCTTGACCTATATGGAACAGGAAAAAGAAGAAAAGCTGTTCATGGGTCAGGGTATTGCTGGCAGGGTAATTCAAAATAATACCCCGTTAATAATAAACAATGTCAAGGAAGAGACAACCCTTAGTGATGAAGAAAAGGCTATTTATGTTGAAGACTCTTATCTCAGCGTTCCTATGTCTATCAGGGGCAAGGTAGTTGGCAGCCTTAATGTGTCTTCCAAGATAACTGGTGGCGGTTTTGACTTGCAGGACATGGAATTGCTTTCTACAATCTCTGCACAGGCATCCATGGCTATTGAATATGCGGAGGTGTCAGGTAAGCTACAATATTATGGTGATGAGGTGGTGAAATTATTGACCATGATCATTGAGGCAAGGGATCCGTTTGTTCGCTCACACTCTGATGCTGTGTGTAAATATGCTACTGCTATAGCCAAAGAGCTGAGATTGCCTCAGGATGAGATTGAGAGCATTACCAGGGCTGCTCTTTTGCATGATATTGGAAAGATAGGCATAAAAGAAGGTATCCTCTTAAAACCAGAAAGTGAGTTGAATAGTGATGAGTTCCGTGATATCAAGAACCATCCATTTATCGGTATCCAGATATTAAAATCACTGAATTTCTTGTCTCCCATCATCTCTCTGGTTTATCATCATCATGAAATGTATGATGGCAGTGGTTATCCAGACGGTCTGGCTGGAGAAAAGATACCTAATGGTGCTCGTATTCTAACTATTGCAGATGTTTTTGATAAAATGGTAACAAGCAGGGGCTCTTATGTAGGCATGAGCGATGAAGAGGCAATGACTGCCTTAAGAAGGGGTGCTGGGAAAAAATTTGATCCCATGGCTGTAGAGGCATTCATTCGTATCCATTCTATTGTCAGGAGAGAAGAGATGGAAAGGGGCAGGCTGCGAAAAAGGGATGTAAGGGAAGAAGTGAAACGAGAGATACAGATAGGAAGCCAGACTATTTGGGATAGGTACTCGTAAACGTAAAATGCGGGTAATATTTCACCGCAGAGACGCAGAGGCACAGAGAAATTAACA
>DYDG01000113.1 GCA_020717845.1 Marinifilum sp.
ATAGGGCAACCACAGAGAATAGGGCAACCACAGAGAATAGGGCAACCACAGGGGGTTGCCCCTACTTGTGTCCCATCCAGGCAGCCAATTTCAGACACCACCAATTTTTTTGGCTTCCGACGGGATTTTCACAGAATCCCTTTGTCAGCCAAAAAAGTGGTAACTGATACGGAAGATATTGCAGGAGTCCAAAAGAAGAAGAGTAGGAAACAATAAAAATGTAGTGAACGGAGCGAGCAAGCGGAGTGGATACCCAAAATATCCCGCAGTGAGCGAGCAAAGAGAACGGTTGGACACCGTTTGATAGCATGGCTGTGGAGTGTCCCTTGCTCCGCAAGCTATATGTCCCCGCTGCCACCAAAAAGATGATTAATACGACAATCCTGATCTTCCTGCTATGTCTAAAAAATCATCAAAACTTAGGTCAAAGCTCCAGGAGAAATTCGCTAAATTTTTAAATGAAAAATACGATTCACGGTGAACCAGCACAATACGCCATTATGTTACAAAAATGAAATGGAAATCGACAATGTTTTATATCCGCAAAACAGTTCAGTTGGCAAGCATGATAACCTTTCTCGCATTGATTTATCACACCGCATATCCATTGCCATTGGGAAGATTTGTCACCATATTCCCTCAGCTTTCTCCTTTTCTTTTCTTAACCCTAACATTTCTTATCCCTGCAATCATCCTCATTGGGCTGACACTAATCCTTGGACGGATATTTTGCGGCTGGATATGTCCATTAGGCTGTTTGCTCGAATTTTTTCATACACTTTTTCCAAAAAACATACCGTCCGTTCCGCAGAAAATGAAATACTACCTGCTTATTGGGGTTGTGCTTTGTCTCCCATTTTTATGGCATATTGAACCACTCTGTCTTGTGCAGAGGGTATTCTGCTTTATGTTATCCTGGCAGAGCTACACCCCATACTTTATACTTACTTTATCCATATTTATGCTCATCCTGTTTTTTCGTCGGAAATGGTGTCAAGCACTCTGTCCCCTTGGCGGGTTATTGGCTTTGCTTTCCAGATACAAGCGGATTAACCGTCTGGTATCGCCTGCCTGCACTCAATGTGGAAAATGCCGACAGGTATGCTGGATGGATCTTAAGCAAAATGACTGCTTGCTTTGTTTCAGATGTCAGCAAAGCTGTCCAGAAGGGACGGAAGGGACAGAAGGGATGGAAGGGACGGAAGGGATGAAAGGGATGAAAGGGATGAAAGGGATGAAAGGGACGGAAGGGGTGAAAGGGATGAAAAAGGTTGTCTCCTTTTGTTTTGGCAAGCCTGCCATAGAAAAAATAGATATCACCCGCAGAGGAATAATATTTGCCATGGGTGCTGGATTAATATCTTTATCAGTGATGCGGCTGGTTCCATTCACTCAAGATAAGTATCTTATTCGCCCGCCCGGGGCATTACCAGAGGATAGCTTCAAGTCTGCTTGTATCAGATGCGGGGCATGCACAAAGGTATGTCCCAGCCATGGGCTTGTTCCTGATTTTTTAAGCTCAGGGTTGATTGGCCTTGGCAGTCCAAGGTTGATGCCAAGGATTGGAGCATGTGAGGATTATTGCAACCTGTGTGGACAGGTTTGTCCCTCTGGAGCGATTCAAAGGCTTGGTGAGGATGAAAAACGAAAGTGGAAAATTGGTGCAGCAGTAATAGATACAGAACGATGTCTTGCCTATACACAAGCTGGAAAGCTGTGTTTGATATGTGATGAGCAATGCCTGCATAATGCCATAAGTATGGATAAGCAAAAGAGACCTGTTGTTGATAAAAAGAAGTGTATTGGCTGTGGTGTCTGTGAAAATAAATGCCCTATTCAGGGTAGTGCGGCGATTCGAGTTGTTGGCAGAGGGTAGCGTCATGTCAACCTTAAACTGAGGCAGTAGCTAACCCCTGTGGTTGCCTCTGTAAAAGGCAGGAACAAGCCCTGCAGCTATACTCCATTACCTTATAAATTATGATTAGTCAAACTATCTTCCAGGACATATAACTCTATCTTGTTTAGAGGCTCTTGTTAACAAATAACCTCCTAATGCACCAAGTCCAAGCATGATTAAGGTGCGGACACCTTCATTCATTCCTCGTGTTGCAGATTCTTCTTCTAAGATTTCAGATAACTCTATCACCTCATCTGAGGTGATATTACGATCTGCTACTTTTCCTAACAGGATATTTTTTTCTCTTCTAACTTTAGACTTGATCCCATTTTTCTACCTCTCTTTATTAGTTTATTATCGTATTGATTTAAGTGCAGAAGCTGTACTGCGTATCTGTCAAGGACAAAAAAATCGGTAGTGTCTTACTATAGCTAACTTATGTAAGAAAAGGAGATGCAGAGATATGCATTTTTATATCGCTTATATCTTTCTAACTTTTCCTGCCAATCTGCACATCTTATCCCTCTGGATATGGCAGATGGCTATGGCCAAGGCATCGGCAGCATCGTCAGGTTTTGGGACATGATCCAGTCGCAAGAAAAGCTTTACTGCCTTCTGAATCTGTGCTTTATCAGCGTGACCTGCTCCGCAGACAGTATGTTTGACCTGAAGGGGTGTATATTCAAACACATCCAGTCCTGCCTCAGCTATAGTCAACAATATTACCCCTCGTGCATGTCCCACGCTGGTAGCGGTCTTCACATTTTTGCTAAAGAATATTTCCTCTACAGAGGCTGTGTCTGGTTGATATTGGGAAATAACAGCTGCCAGGTTTTGCCGAATCACAACAAGTCTTTGTGCCAGAGACAATTCTCTGCTTGTAATGATACAGCCGTAATCAATCATCGTTAAGCCCTGATTGTTTGCCGAGGTAGCACCTCTGGCGGAGGTAGCACCTCTGTCCGAAGCAGCACCTCTTGCAGATGCTGCTCCATCATCAACTATCCCATATCCGGTTGTTTCTATGCCTGGGTCTATCCCCAATATTATCATGTTTATGCCTGCAGCTCAGCCAGGATATCATCAGGAATATCAGCATTAGTATAAACCGCAGAAACATCATCATTTTCCTCAAGGTTTTCTACCAGGTTAAGAACCTGTCTTGCCAGATCCTTTTCAACCTTGATATAGGATTGAGGAATCATGGATAACTCATCATATTCTATAGAAATTTTCTCCTTTTTCAAAGATTCTTTTATCTCTATAAAATTCCCTGGATTGGTTATAATTTCATACACCTCAGCATCGTCTGTTTTAACATCATCTGCACCCAATTCCATAGCTATTTCAAGAAGTTTATCCTCATCAATAGCATCCTTTTGCACACCGATACAGCCCTTTTTAGAAAACATCCATGAGACACACCCTGCCTCACCAAGACTTCCGCCACTTCTTGAGAACATCTTTCTTACCTCAGCTGTAATCCTGTTTCTGTTATCTGACAAGGTTTCAACCAGAACAGCAATCCCGCCAGGACCGTACCCTTCGTAATTGATTTCTTCAACAATCACGCCTGGAAGCTCTCCTGTCCCCCTCTGGATAGCCCGTTTGATATTATCTGAGGGCATATTAACTTCCTTAGCACTATCGATAACCGTGCGCAGCCTGGGGTTCATCTCAGGATTGCCGCCCTCACGAGCAGCAATGGTTATCTCTTTTATTATTCTGGAAAAGAGTTTTCCTCGCTGGGCATCAAGTGCACCTTTTTTGTGTTTAATGGTTGCCCATTTAGAATGACCGGACATAAAATACTACCTCCTTAAATTGTAACACAAGCATCCTTGCTTGTGTTATTTGTGATTTGTATCGCCTACGCATGATGCTCTTCTTCCTTAGCCACCTTAGCCTCGGCAATTATCTTTTCTGCAATTGGATGAGGCACCTCTTCATAATGAGAAAACTTCATCTTAAAGCTGCCACGTCCACGGGTAATAGACCGCAAAGATGTAGCATATTTATACATCTCTGACTGGGGAACGTTTGCCTTTACCAGCTCATTTTTCCCTTGAGGCTCTACACCCAGAATCCTTCCACGTCGCACATTAAGGTCTCCAATTACCTCGCCCATATTTGCCTCTGGTGCCAGGCATTCTACCTCAACAATAGGTTCCAGCAGCACTGGATTGGCATCCTCAAACGCCTTTCTGAAGGCATAAGCACCTGCAATTTGAAAAGCTAAATCCGATGAATCCACATCATGGAATGAGCCATCATACAGTATGGCTTTGATATTAATGATATGACAACCAGCAAGAATACCCCTATCCATGGTATCCCTTATACCCTTTTCTACAGGGGGAACATATTTTGCCGGGATAGCACCGCCAAATATATCAGAGACAAACTCAAATCGTTCACCAGTAGTCAATGGTTCAATCTTCAGGAATGCTTCGCCATACTGTCCCCTGCCCCCTGATTGCTTCTTGTGCTTATAATTACCCTGTCCAGGCTTTCTGATGGTTTCCCGATATGGAACCCTTGGCTTTTCCATCTCTACCTCTGTCCCAAACCTTCTGGTCAGACGATCTATGACTACATCCAGATGGGTTTCTCCTATCCCAGAGATAATGGTTTGTGCCAATTCATGGTCAAGATGCATCTTAAAGGTAAGGTCTTCCTCAGCAATCTTATGGAGACCAAGCCCCATCTTTTCCTGATCTGCCTTTGTTTTGGGGTGGACAGCAATGGAGATGGATGGTTCTGGAAAATCTATAGACGGAAGGGTAATTGATCGAGATGGTGCACACAGGGTATCCCCTATCTTAACCCCTTTAATCTTGACAATTGCACCTATATCCCCAGCACCTATTTTCTCAACATCGCTCTTATGTTTACCTATCATCAGGCATAAATGCCCGATTCTTTCTTTATGCTCAGTAGTTGTATTAAGAACATCCACACCATTGGCCAAACTACCGGAATATGCCCTAAAAAAGACCAGTTCACCTATGTGTGGATCAGAGATTATCTTAAATGCCAATCCGCAGAATGGGTCATCAAGAGAGACAGTCCTTGTTTCCTCAGGATTTATACCGCAAACCATGCCCATATCTACTGGGGATGGAAAGGATGCAACCAACAGATCAAGGAGTCTGTCCACACCAATATTGTTATAGGCTGACCCGCAAAGAATGGGGATAATTGATCCATTCTTAATGCCCTTGTTCAAGCCAGAGATAATTTCTTGTTCAGACAATTCCAGTGTTTCCAGATATTTTTCAGTTAAGGCATCATCACTTTCTGCGGCTACATCTATCAATTTTTCCCGATACTTTTCCACCTTGTCTGAAATTTCTGGTGGTATGGGTTTTTCCTGTGCCTTGCCATCCTTATATTCATATGCCTTCATCCTGATTAAATCAACTATCCCTGAGAATTTATCCCCTGTTCCAAGAGGAAGCTGCAAGGGAACAATGTTTGCTGCTGATTCTAATATAGCTATAGATTCTACAGCCTTATAGAAATCTGCATGTTCTTTTTCCATCTTATTGATAAAAATACACCTTGCCAGATTTCTTTCATCAGCGTATTGCCAGACAAATTCTGTGCCTATCTCCACACCTGCTGAAGCATCGAGCACAACCACACACCCCTCTACAACTCGCAATGATTTTTTAACCTCTCCGACAAAATCTGTATAACCAGGGGTATCTAATATATTTACCTTAATCTTCTGCCACTCGCCATAGCCAAGGCTGACATTGACCGAGATCTTTCTTTTTATCTCGTCAGGTTCGTAATCCATAGCAGAGTTCCCATTATCGACCCTGCCCAGCCTGTCCACTGCTTTTACATTAAAGAGCATGGCTTCTGTCAACGTCGTCTTTCCTGCCCCACCATGCGAGATCATAGCTACATTTCGGATCATATTTGGTTGATACATCTTAATCCTCCTTGTATTTAGGCATATAACTCAGGTTGTTTAGACTGTAGAAAGCGATCGCAAATCTTCCCTACTCTTCCCTACTCATTGTTCAGTTTATAGACTGTGTTGGTTATAATTCATTCCTACCTACAGCCTAACATCCTTCAGACTATCTACGCCTATCCACTCCGAGTAATTACATAAGATTACTACAAAATTTGCTAACTGTCAAGTAAAATTTCAGCCTGTATCAGGGCAAACACATCTAAATCCAACAATAGGCAGCAAAGTCTCGATAATTTTAGCCACAATTGCATGAATTATCAACACATGTGGGTGCAATTTTTCAATCACCGCAAAGCAGCATAGCAATTGTGGAATTTAGATGCGTTGACATAGACTTACCCACATGATTTGTTAAAGAACCATTTATGACTCTGTTGATTTACTACCTTTTAGTATCTTAGGCATACAGTATGTGGTTATTTGGTGGATATGAAGCACAATATGCGGTATGATGGTCATTGAGCAATGTCGCCCTTCGACTTGGCTCAGGGACCAAAACGTGGTCGTTGAGCTTGTCGACAGGCTGTTACGGAATAAGAATTTGGCACGAGAGGCACACAATATGTTGGATCAAACTTACTGTTGTCCACCATATATGGTATGCCGTTGTCGCTGATTTTGTATTCCGTAACAGCCTGTCGATGTTCAAGGTTTTTGTGGCTCATAGGAACTACTATGCCAGAGTGGTAAAATGCCCGCTGATATTCTTGTAGCTGCGACCTGCCAGAGATGCTATCTCCTTGTGGTCGCTTCTTATTTCCTATGCGTGGTTGAAAGATAGCGGGGACAAGCCCGCCAGAGGTGCTACCTCTGCCAGAGGTGCTACCTCCCGCAACTACAAATATGCTAAGCCATTCTATTCTGAC
>DYDG01000024.1 GCA_020717845.1 Marinifilum sp.
GCTTCCTGGATTCATTGAGAATCCAATGACTCAGCATCCGTATGTGTATGTGGGAAATAATCCGGTGAATTGGGTGGATCCGAGGGGACTATCACTTTTTACTCCTAATAATAGGGGAGTTGAAGGTCCTCCACCATTCAATGGTGGATTTCCTGGGGGCGGGGGAGGTGGAAATATTCCTATTGGAGGTGCTGGAACTGGAAGGGGTAGAGACTTCCCAAATCTTTGGGAGGGAATCAGGGTCAGACCTTGAAAACTGAACAGACTATCCGCTCAACATTTTTCCGGACTTCTTTTTGCTCTTTCATTTTTACACTTACACGTCGGGCAGACTTGGTTACGGCTGTGGAACTAACCTCGAATAATTTTCCTATCGATTTATTATTTAATCCAGTATAACCATGCAATAAATACAACACCATATCTCTACTTAAGTTTGGCCTCTTTTCCTTTCTCCCTACCAACTCATCCTTCTCAATCCCAAACTCTTTCATTACTGACTCAAATACCTTCTCTACTATCTCACTGTCTTGACTATCTCGTACCCTTTTTCGCTGAGGTAACTCTTTTTCTCCTTCATCTTTTACTCCAAGAAACTTTTCCTGAATCCAACTCGAAAATTCATCGCTGCCTAATATTAATCCATACCTTACCTCATCAAAAACCTTCTCCTCTTGCCCACTCACCTCTTTTATCAATTCTCGATATTTTATCCGCTGTTGTTTCCTATCTCCTCCAAATTTCCTCAAAATTTCTTCGCTCAATACCCATTTGTGTATTTTCTTCATTCTAATGTAATCAGCATAGCTACTCCATTGATATTCTTCTAACTTATCAACCATCCCTGCTCGAATTGGGTTTAAGTGAATATATAAACTCAGCCTCCACCAATAAATTTCTTCCCTCACCAAAATGCTTTTATATCTTCCCTGAAAAACATGCCCACTACTATCATGCCTTTTATTGTAATAAACCCCATACGATGTTTGCAACCATTGCATAGCCTTTGAAAGATTCCCTTGAGGTGTTCGCAGTAGCAAATGATAGTGATTCCCCATCAACACAAATGTAAATATCTCTAAGCCAAACTTCTCTACTGCCCGTTTAATACATTCTAAAAATCGAACATAATCTTCCTCTCTGAGGAATATTGCCTTGCCTCCTACTCCCCGGGACATAACATGATAAATTGCATTCTCGAATTGGATTCTCCATGGTCGTGCCATAATGTAACCTATGATAGCATACTTTCTAATACTTGTCAAACCTTCTGTTCAGTTTTCAAGGTCTGACCCTGACTGCCCCCAGTTTTCAAGGTCTGACCCTGACTGCCCCGTTATTGGCAATTATGTCAAGAATTTATCTGACAATATTAATTGAACCCAAAAAAAACGCCTTGAAATTGCTCTATTTTTGGGAAAGGGGAAATTGTATCCAAAATAACGTTATCGGAGAATTAAAAAGTTCTTGACTTCTATATGGTAGTCTGACCCATTACGACTGCCAGATTAAAATTCCTTGCTTTTTGTCCAATTCCGTGTTATAATTTTGACAGGATGGACAGGATTATATTTACATAGATCATAATTTGCAAGTTACTGTTTTTGCCACGAAGGCACGAAGGCACAAAGATGCACAAAGAAGATTTTAAACTCCTCTTAAGTTGAAGAAGAAAGAAAAGGATGGGATAAAACGGATAATTTTATAAGTCTTAGTGAACCTTTGTGTCTTAGTGCCTTTGTGGCAGAAATTATCCTGTCTAAAAAAAGGAATGGGAACATATGCAGACAACAACATTTTTGAAGATTATGCTTGTAATTGCTGTAGTGGTTACCATTAGTATCTTTCTTACCAGGGGAATAATGCCCTTGCCTCAGATACTATCTGGAATCAGTTATCAAAAGGATTCCTTGCCTCATGCTGGAAAGATGGCTGAGATTGAATTGGAAACAAAAAAGTTGATTAGTGGCGTGGCAAGGGTTACGGATGAAATGATAAGGTTTGAGGGCATTATCTCTCAAAAGGAGATAAACGGAGAGGAGAAAACAGCCTGGCTGATGATTAAACTCCCTTCAGTAGAGTTTGAGAATGCGGTCAAAACATTGGAACATATTGGGGGGTTGAGACATTCAAAGCTGACAAATGATGATAAAGTTGCCAGTTGCATGAAACTCCAGACGCAACTTGAATCCCTTCAGGAATCCAGGGAAAGGCTGCTGGCTATATCTACCTCTGAAAGTTACAAAAAGCTTCCGGAAATGCTTCAGATAGAGAATAAGCTAAGGTGTATAGAAAAGGAGATGGGTGAGATAAAGAGAGAGATGGAACGGCTTGAAGATCAGACAGCATATGGACTTATCTTTATCCGTATGTATGAAAAAAAGATGCCTTTAAGCTATGAAACTGCCTTTCAAAAATCTACAGATACTGCTTGCCGTAATGGATTGGATAATTGCATTAGAATAGCTGGAATCATTATTTTTTGGGCATTAAGCTCTGTGCCTCTGCTGATGGTTATTCTGATTTTATGGCTGATTGTGGCTCTATTTCAGATTAAGGGGACAATTAGAAGATTGTGGCATAAAAAGGGTGAAAAAGCTCATGGAAAGGCAAATATCTGCGAGTCTCCTGAAACACCTATGCCAGTAGAGGATACGGCAATGGTTGAACATGAATCTTCAGCGGGTCATAATGAGTAACACAAGCATCCTGCTTGTGGTCATTGAGCCTGTCGCCCTTCGACAAGCTCAGGGAACGAACGTGGTCGTTGAGCTTGTCGAAACGTGAGTTGCATTACAAAGGAGTACTAATGCCGAATATGCGTGTAGCCATGTATTATAGTAATCAAGATGTGAGGCTGGAGGAAATGCCTGTCCCAGAGATTTCATCAGGCGAGGTATTGCTCAAGATAGAGGCAAGCGGTATTTGCGGGAGTGATGTTATGGAGTGGTACCGTATCCATCGGGTGCCGCTGGTGCTGGGGCATGAGGTTGCCGGGACTATTGTTAGGGTAGGGGATGGTGTAAAGCAATACAAGGTTGGCGATCGCATTGCGGTCTCTCACCATGTTCCGTGTAATGCCTGTCATTATTGTATGCGTGGGCATCAAACGGTTTGTAATACGCTTAGGACAACAAGCTTTGATCCAGGTGGCTTTGCTGAATTTGTGCGACTGCCAGCGATTAATGTTGATCGGGGGATATACCTGTTGCCTGACCATGTTTCATTTGAAGAGGCAACCTTTATTGAACCAATTGCCTGTGTTCTACGAGGACAAAGGCTGGCAGGGATACAGCCAGGGCAAAGGGTGCTGGTGATAGGGAGCGGTATTGCCGGCTTGTTGCATATCCATCTTGCTCGTGTTAGCGGAGCATCGCAGATAATAGCCACAGATATCTCAGAATATAGATTGGAGGCAGCACGACGATTTGGGGCAGATGCTACTATCCATGCCAGAGCGGACAGAGAGGACAATGTCCCTGAACGTGTTCGTGAGATTAATCATGGCTATCTATCTGATCTGGTCATCGTTTGCACCGGAGCACCCACAGCCATCATTCAGGCATTAAACTCTGTGGAACGGTGTGGAACGGTGCTCTTTTTTGCTCCTACAGATAAAGGGGTAACCATTCCCTTATCCATCAATGAGCTTTTCTGGCGAAATGAGATTTCATTGGTATCATCCTATGCTGGGGATTACAGGGATCATATGACCGCCTTAGAGCTAATCAGCAGCGGCAGGGGACAGGTGCAGGAAATGATTACTCACAGGCTCAGTCTGGCAGAGACAGGGCTTGGCTTCCAATTGGTAACTAAGGCACAGGATTCGATTAAAATAATTATTGAACCGCAGAGGTAAGCTGATAGCTGCGAATGTTTAGTCAAACGAGGAAAATTATGTCCGAAAAATTTTATTCAGGATATGTAGGTATAATTGGACGGCCCAATGTAGGGAAATCCACATTATTAAACGCATTCCTTGGGGAAAAGATATCTATTGTTACCCCAAAACCACAGACAACAAGGCATCGAATTATGGGTATACTTACGCAGGAGGATTGTCAGATGATCTTTCTGGATACACCCGGGATATTAGAGCCTCATTATCAGCTTCATCAAAACATGGTCAAGTGTGCTTATCGTGTTTTGGATGAGGCAGATGTCATTGTTTTTATGATTGAACCTGCTATGATGCAGGGAATGGAAATGAGGATTATTGAGCATCTGACGTCTTGCGAAAAACCTAAGCTGCTGGTTATTAATAAGATTGATACCATTCAAAAGGATGCCTTGCTGCCATTGATTGAATCTTATGCTAAGATGAATATCTTCCAGGAGATAATCCCTATTTCTGCCCTGAAACTTAAAGAGATTGACAGTTTATTAAAAGCAATAAAGACCTCATTGCCAGAGGGTGAGCTGTTTTATCCAGAGGATGTAATTACTGACAGACCCGAACGATTCTTTGCTGCTGAGATAATCAGAGAAAAGATATTTAAGTATTATCAGGAAGAGATACCCTATTCTACCACTGTAGTTATTGAAGAGTTCAAGGAAAGAAAGCCAAAGGATTATATCCATGGGATAATCTATGTTGAAAGAGAGTCTCAAGAGGGAATCCTTATCGCTGGGATAAAAAAGGTGGCTGTTGAAGCACGAAAAGATATCGAAGAATTGATTGGCAGAGAGGTATATCTTGATCTCTGGGTTAAAACAAGGAAGAATTGGCGGAAGTCATTAAATGCTCTGAAGGAATTTGGGTATATTGAACCGTAGGGAACGGTCGCAACCATTTTTTTTCATTTTCTTTGATTGCGGATAACGAGTTCGTAGCTGCCTCGGTAATGGGTCAGTGAAATGGGGGAAATTGTTTACCGGAAGGTGTATTATGTTTTAGCAAAGTAAAATTCACACACCCCTAACCCCTCTTGTTAGAGGGGAATACAGAAAATCCCCTCTCAAGAGGGGATAGAATACAAAGAATCCCCTCTTGAGAGGGGGTAGGGGGTGTGTTACTCTTGAGAGGGGGTAGGGGGTGTGTTACTTTCCTATAGAAATTCCCCCAATTCACTGACGCATTATCTGCCTCGTGTAAAAAAAAGTTGCATTTTCAAGATACATATGATATAATGACAGGAATTCCACGGGGCGTAGCGTAGCTTGGCTTAGCGCACCAGCCTGGGGGGCTGGGGGTCGCTGGTTCGAATCCAGTCGCCCCGACCATATGCGCCCGTAGCTCAGATGGAAGAGCAGCGGTTTCCTAAACCGTTTGCCGGAGGTTCGAATCCTCTCGGGCGCACCAGTAAAAAGAAAATGCGGAATTGTGAATGCAGAATGCGGAAAATGCGGAAGATAGATGAAATCCTTGAATTCCGCATTTTATTTAAGGACAATATTGTGGAAGAAAATATCATAATTCAGGATGTGGAGAAGGAAAGGTATGCCTCTTTCTCGTTTATTCCCTGGTGGGATCAGGAAAAGATAAGAAAAAGTAGAATAATGGTTGTAGGTGCTGGTGCCCTGGGTAATGAGGTTCTGAAGAATTTAGCCTTGATTGGGATAGGGAATATATTCATTATCGATTATGATCAGATAGTTAATGCTGACCTTACCCGTTCTGTCTTGTATAGACAGGAGGATGAGGGAAAGAACAAAGCATCCATTGCCACAGAAAGGGTCAGGCAGATAAACCCTGATGTCCATGTTCAATATCTTCATGGGGATGTGGTTTGGGATATAGGGTTGGGATTATTCAGACGTATGGATGTTGTTATTGGTTGTGTGGACAATCGGGAGGCAAGATTAGCTATTAATCAAGCCTGTTGGAAGGTAAATAAGCCATGGATAGATGGTGGGATAGATGTCCTTAATGGGGTGGTGAGTGTTTTTATCCCTGGTCAGGGTGCCTGTTATGAATGCACTCTGACAGAGATGGATTATAATATCTTAGGAGCAAAGTATTCCTGCCCGCTTCTCAGGTACCAGGATCTTGTCTCTGGCAAGGTGCCGACAACCCCAACTACAGCAGCTATTATTGCCGGGCTTCAGGTACAGGAAACCTTGAAGCTGATTCATCAGATGGATGTCCCGTCAGGCAAGGGAATAATCTTTAATGGCTTTACCTATGAGTCATATCTGGTTGAATATCCAGAAAAGAAGAATTGCTTAAGTCATGAACATTATCAGCCGATAATAGAGATAAACCACAATTCGTCTGTTACCTTTGGGCAGTTATTAACCATTGCTGAGGGTTATCTGGGAGAAGGAGCAGTTTTAGAATTAGACAGGGATATTATCTGGAGACTTGAGTGTAAAGGGTGTGAGTATCAAAGATTATTGTTGCTGGTTTCGGGTAAGGTTACCTTTGAACAGGGCAGATGCCCTGTGTGTAATCAATCCTGTCATCTTGAGATGAGACATGTTGTTACCAAAAATGATAGAGAATTGCTTGATTTGACCATTGCCCAGGTAGGCTTGCCGGATTTATATGTTATAACGGTTAAAAGAGATGAAGAGGTTTGCTACCTTGAATTAAGTGGGTAACACAAGCATCCTTGCTTGCGGTTGTTGCCCTTCGACATGCTCAGGGACCGAATGTGGTTGTTGAGCATGTCGAAACATGAATTACTATTGTGCTATGTATGTTTGTCAACCCAAGGAGGGTTTTGAATTAGAGATGGAAATATGTGATTGGATAAAAAAGCTTATGGGTAAACAGGTGCCAACAAAGGTATTGGTTGTTATTTCTACTAACCCAGTAGAATGTGCGTATTGTCATGCTCCAATAAAAACAGGGACTTATGCTGTTCAATGTCCGTTTTGTTATGCTGTTCATCATGCAGAATGTTGGGAAGAAGGAAGGGGCTGCAGCGTGTTTGGGTGTAAATGTTCTCCGAAGAGGAAGAACTGAAAGGGAATGAGTTCAATTGTTCTCTCTGTTCTTACTTGATTGCTGATTTCTGAATGCTAACTTATGGAGGTTAAAATAGATGCATGTCGTTAGTGTTGAAATAGAAGATGTTACTGGTGCTAAAAGGCAGCGAGCAGATATTCCAGACGATATTCCATTAAAACGGGTAATAACAGCCTTGATTACAAAGATGAAACTTCCATCTGTCAGCCCAAGTGGCTCACCATTAAACTACCAATTGCATCATAAGGCCTCTGGCAGGTCATTGAGTGAGAGTGATACCCTGGCAAATGCAGGGATAAGGGACGGAGCTGTGCTGAAGATCCATCCAGTGGTAGTGGCAGGACACGGAGTTCAGATAGATAGGCTAAAATAGGCTAAAGGCAAAAGGCTTTTAGAGATAAATGCGGTAAATAGATGATTGGACTTAAGTCTCCTTCAGTCTATTTACCTTGCTATGAGAGGTGTCCGATGCATCAATCACCAAGAATGCTTCGATTAGAAGAAGATTATCGAAGTATGCAAGAAATTATTAAAAAAAGCAAGTTTATTGCCTTTGAATCCTTTGGTTCTCCACCAGAGAGGTATATTGTTACCTATACCTGTCGAGGGGTTAAACAGGATTCTTTGAGTAAAGAGATTATCCCTGTCAACTTCCACCAGGTAGAAATTTATCTGCCTACTACCTATCCACGAGTGAAACCAAACTTAGAATGGTTAACCCATATATATCATCCAAATATTGGCTCAAATCGTCATGTCTGCCTTGGCGGCTGGTCACCATCTGAAACATTGGATAGGCTCTGTGTCAGACTCGGGGAAATGATTCAGTATAAGAATTATGATGAATACGATTCCTTAAATGCTTCTGCTGCTACGTGGGCGTTGCAAAATAAGAATAAATTACCTATTGATTCCCGACCATTAGAAGAGGTTAAAGCAAATATGGGGAATCCTTATGAGGTCAAGTTTTCGTAAATAATGTAACTCAAGCTTCCAGCTTGAGTATTATAAGTTGCAAGCAGTACAAGCAGGATACTTGTGCTACGATATCATTTATAGAGACGCAAAATTTTGCGTCTCTACCAAGGGAACATATATGTCTATACCTGAAGAAGATGGAATAGAATTAATCAAGCTTCATGGGGAAACCATTGCAGCTAAACCAACAAATGGGGTTATGCCTATTCATGACCCAAATTGTGTTATTAAATTGCAGGTGGAAGACCAGAGAAGAAACTTGAAGGTATTTATGGATATAAGTGTCTTTGAGGAGGTATTAGAATATTCAAAGCAGGATATTGCCAAGGAGTTGGGTGGTGTTCTGATAGGAGAATATAGTAAGGAAAATAAGGCTGAGTTTATTAAGATTTCAGACTTTCTGCCGGCTAAATATACTCAGAGAGATGGGACATATATCAAGTTTACCCCTGAGACATGGAGTAATATTGATGTGGAGATGAAGGCTAAACGATTCTGGAACAAAAGAATGGTCGGTTGGTATCATACCCATCCTGGATGGGGTGTATTCCTCTCTGAGGATGATATGTTTATTCAGAGAAATTTTTTTGACCTGCACTGGCAAATAGCCTTAGTTGTTGACCCGATTAAGAATGAACATGGGATATTTGTTTGGGATGGAGAAAATATAATTAAGAGCAAGGATTTTTATTTCTATGCCGATAAGGATGATGAGCAGAAAGCAAAAGAGATAGTCAGAAGGCAGGAGACAGAGGTCAAAGGGCAAAATAATCTGCAAGAGATAAACAGGACTGATGTTCTGCCTGTTGCTTTGCAAAATAGATTATGGCTGATATGTAGTGTGTGTTTTTTTGCTGGGATGAGTATCGCCTTAATGATATTGAAGATAATAGAAAGCTGGTAATCGTTCAAGTGTCAGGCAATACATATAGAGACACAATATTTTGCGCCATTTTGCGTCTCTATAACTCAAGGATAGTCATGGAACAAAATGCAGCAGTAAATATTAAGATTCAAGATGTGTATGAGGCGTCTCCAATAGAAGGAATGATGCCTTCTTCTCAACCAGATGAGTTTATTGTTGTCCCCTGGGGGGAAGCAGCTAATAAAGATATAATTATCTTTGTAGAGATGCATGCCTTAATCAATATATATCGACATGCAAAGTCATCACCCCAGAAAGAGGTTGGTGGATTCCTTGTAGGTTATCCTATGCGGGAGCAAGAGACGGTATTTGTTTTGATAACAGATGCTACCCATGCTCAACATGCACATTCTATGGGAGAAGCTTTGTCGTTTACCCATCAGACATGGAAGATGCTTGATTGTCAGATGAGTGAACGGTTTAGTGATAAGTATGTGGTTGGTTGGTATCATACACACCCTGGACTTGGATTATTTATGTCTCATTACGATACTTTTATCCATAACAACTTTTTTTCTCTTCCATGGCAATTAGCTTTAGTTGTCGATCCAGCTACAGAAAATCATATGTTTTTTCAAAAAAAGAATAATAGGTTAGCAGAATCAGGGTATTATTTCTATACCAAGAAAAATCAAGAGAATGCTGCATCACTGAAAAAGATGATAGACCGTCTTACGATAGCCCAAAAAAGGGAGCGGAGTGGACGGTATAAGAGATACAGTATGGCTGTGTAGGGATTTGACAGGATTAAACTTTTAGACAGGATTAACAGGATTAACAAGATATATAGTAAAGAGGATGGAAAACACTTTTTTGTTGTATGTTAAAATCATAATTCTTAAAAATCCTGTTTATCCTGTCTAAAATTAGAACGGAGGTTTTGGAAAATGGCAAAACCCAGCAGAAAACTGGAACCAACAGTAATTCTTTGTTTCAATCCTATTTATCCTGAAGGGGAAGAGGATGTTGCTCATATAAGGGATAGGTTTGATTCGCTGGTAGATAAGGTGCTGGATGGGATTGAGAATGGCAGGGATAACATATTAAAGGCTAAGGATGGGATGTTTACCATATTTTTCCCATCAGATGAGATTGTCTCAAATCTCATCAGAGTTATTGATATTGCTGACGAAATAAAAACCTTATGGTTAAATTCCTCTGTAAATTTAAGCCAAAAAAAAGAGGGTAAAGGTTTCATTAATCTGGCTATAGCTATTCATCAGGCAGCCTTTCCTGGCGGCAAACCAGGAGGATTTGGATTAGAATGCGGTATTGTTCTCTGGAATCTTGCTAAAAAAGAAGCAGAAAAGGATAAAAGGATAAAGATACTTCTGAGCCGGGATGTGTATGATGTTTTAGAATCTGTCTCTAAATTGGATCCGAACCTGGATTTTGTAAACCTTGGTCTGCAACGGTTTGAAGATATCCCTCCGATGACTGTGTATGAGGTAAGTAAAAAGGATGCCCAGGATAAGAAAAAAGAGATATTAATAGAGGTTTCCTGTGAAGGTGTTCCACAGTTTTCTATGTTTGTAGGTAGGGAAAAGGAACTAACAAAACTTCAATCCTTTTTGAAAACAAACAATGCAGTTATGGTTTGCGGGCTGCCTGGTATAGGCAAGACAGCGTTGTGTGCAAGGCTTGCTGCAATAATTCAGGATACCTATAAGGTGTTCTGGCTTACACTCTATGAGGATATTACAGAGGAAATGATTTTTGCTCAATTGAATGCTTTTTTGTCTTTTTTGTCTATGCCTCAATTGGATACTGAGAAAACTGAGAAAAAAATACATGCCCTGATAAATAGCCTGGAGAAGAATAAATATGCCCTTTTCTTTGACATGGAAAGCTATGCCATTAAGGATGACCATGTAAAGGCTATTTTGTCTGCTCTTGACAGGGAATTGAAAAAATCGATTGTCATCTTTATTGCTCCGAGAAAGGTTGAATTTCTGGAACAGGCATCAGTTGAGCCAATGATGCTTGGTGAGCTAACCAGCCAGGAAGTGGTTCAATTTCTTGAAGCCTTTGGGCAGGAAGATATACCAGAAAAGGTAAAGAATGAAATCATAGAAAAGATGGGCGGGAATCCATCTGCCTTAAAACACTTTACAAGCTTGATTCAACGCTACTGGTATGACCCCGAAGAATTGGCAAATCAACTGCCAAGGTATAAAGAAGATGCAGAAAGATATGTTATAGATCGGCTCTTTTCTGAAGCCTCTCTGGATGAAAAAAACCTTTTATTCTTGCTCTCTATGTTAAGAAAACCAATAGATCATACAATGGCAAAGGCAATATACAAGCTTTCAGATTTTGAGGAAAGGATAAATTCTCTCCTTAGTTTTTTTGTTTTTACCATGTATCCAGATAACCGCTTTATAGCTCATCCTATTACAAAAAAGATGGCATTGTCTCAGGAAAGGGATACCCATCGGATTCATCAACAGATAGGAGATTGTTTTAACAATCTGTTGAATACTAAAAATGCAGTAAAAGATATTTATGTCTACATAGAAACCTTTTATCATTATTTTGAATGCGGCTGGACAAATGAGGCATTTGAGATAATATCCAGCAACTTAAGCGTGTTGATTGAAGCAGGTTATCCGAAAGCTATAGAACAATTACTCAACAAATATACCAGCTCAATCCTTAAGCCAGAGAATTGGGTTAATCTATGGCAATGTAAAGGGGTTATAGCCGAATTCATGGGTGATTTCGAGCGGGCTGAAGGGTTTTACCATGAGATGCTCCAGTATGCAGAAAGTATCATGTTCCATGCAGGACGAATTCATGCATGGATGCTTTTGGCAAGGAATTCATTTGCTAAGGGAGAGACAACAGAGGCTGCTGAAGCATTTAACAAAGCCTGTCAATTAGCTGAACGTATTGATGATAAAGACCTTATGACAGAGGTATATCAGAAGCTATCAGAGTATTATCTGGATATAGGGGATAAAAAGACATCTGAGGAATGGGATGATAAGGTTGAACAATTGCTCATAAAAAAGAATGAAATAGAAAAGGAGTGGATATATTAAAATGCCGCAATTAGGTGTAAACATTGATCATGTAGCAACAATAAGACAGGCAAGGGGAGGAAAAGAGCCTGATCCGATAAAGGCTGCGTTAATTGCTGAGATGGCTGGATGTGACAGCATTGTTTGTCATCTTCGTGAGGATAGAAGACATATCCAGGAAAGGGATGTCCGGCTGCTCAAGGAACTGGTGGAAACTAAATTGAATCTGGAGATGGCAGCAACAGATGCTATGGTGAAATTTGCCCTTAATCTTAGACCCAATCAGGTTACCCTGGTGCCAGAACGGCGGGAAGAATTAACCACTGAGGGTGGTCTGGATGTTAATGCTCAAAAGGAAAAGATTGCAGCCATTGCTTCCCTTCTCCAAGAAGAGGGGATATGTGTTTCTCTTTTTATTGAGCCTGATATTACTCAGATTAAGGCTGCAGCCAAGACAAATGCTCAAATGATTGAGATTCATACCGGACCGTTTGTGAATTCAGCTGCTCCTGAGGAAGAGCTGGAAAGGATTATTGATGCAGTATCCTTTGCCAGAAAACAAGGGTTAAGGATAGCAGCCGGTCATGGACTGACCTATCGTAATACAGCACAAATAGTTGCTATCCCAGGAGTAGAGGAACTGAACATCGGCCACAGCATCATCTCTCATGCGGTTTTTGTAGGGCTTGATGAGGCTGTGCGGGAGATGATGGAGATAGTGAGGGGATGAAGATGTAGTGAGCACCTTTAGGTGCGGACTCCACATAATTTGAGCTAAAGATTAGCAATATTGGATTAGCAGCCAGTTTTACGCATAGAGTGCTGTCTGCTAACTCCCCAGCCTGATTTTCCAGACAACAAAGATTGCTTCAAAGATTATTTTTTTCGACATCTTTGATTGCCCCAATCTCCTTTCTTCAAAGATGATTGGTACCTCTGAAAGCCGAAACTCTGCCTTTTGTGCCCGATACTTTAACTCGACAAGAAAGGAATACCCGTCAGAGACTATCTTGTCAAGGTTTATTGTTTCTAAAACCTTTCTTCTGTAGCCAGCAAAGCCTGATGTGCAATCTGAAACTATCAAGCCTGTAACCCATTTAGCATAGAGATTAGCTGCCCTTGAAAGGATGAGCCGTTTGATAGGCCAATTGACAACGCTTACTGTCCCATTCATATATCTTGAACCAACAACGACATCTGCTTGATTGAGGGCTTCTAATATCTTTGGCAGGGAAGATGGATTATGTGAAAAATCTGCATCCATGCTGAAGATATATTCTGTATCAGGCATAGATAGTGCTTTTTTGAACCCATCGATATAGGCTGAGGCAAACCCACATTTACCAGGACGATGAAGGCAGAATACCTGCCCAGGATACTTATTCCCAAGCTGCTCTACTGCCTCACCAGTCCCATCTGGTGAGGCATCATCAACTACCAGTACCTTTATCTGCATCCCTAACCCCATTATTTGTTCGATTAAGGATTGTATATTTTCTTTTTCATTATAGGTAGGGAGGACAACGATTGAATTTTTCATATCCGTTGTCCTCGCATCGATTTTATTATCGCTTGATAATTATTATCGTCAGGAGAAATTTCTCCTTTTAAGATCAGATTTATTTGCCGTTGATCTTCTTTTAGCCACTGGATCTCTATCCTCAGGTGTTCAGAGGGAAGCATATGCTCAATCTTTTCTGCCCATTCGATAACACAAACACCATTCCCAAACAGATACTCATCTATGCTGAAAAAATCTAATTGGTTAGGGGTATCAAAGCGATAAAGGTCAAAATGATACAATGGCAGCCGCCCACTGGTATATTCTTTGACAATCAGAAAGGTGGGGCTGGTAATGTCCTCATCTATTCCAAGACCGCTGGCTATGCCCTGGCTAACAACCGTCTTTCCTGCTCCAAGTCCGCCAATTAAGGCAATGATACTCCCTTTATGGAGCATACGGCCAAGCCGTTCTCCGATAGCCCTTGTTTGCTCATGGTTCTGTGTGGTTATGGTTAGCATTTGATCACCATTTGAAAAAATTGAAAAAGAATCCTAAAGTTTTGAACATATTCTGCCGATAAATAAAATGAAGTTGATAAGATGTAGTTTTCCCCTCCCAGTTTCTATATCTGTTAACTTCGGGGGTGTCAATTGAGCTTAGGCTTAATTGACACCTTTTTTGTGTAAGCGTTCAGGTGTAAATAAGGGAAAAGGGAAAAGATGGAAAAAGGGGGAAATAAATAATTTAAGGAGAATTAGGGAAGACTAAAGAAGAGGGAGAAGTTTATTATAATTTTCTCCATTTCTTACTCTATCCCCAATAATCTTTCTTTTTTCCCATTTTTCCTCCATTTCCCCTTTTCCCTTCATTACACCCTGAACGATTACTTCTTATTCTTATCCAGATCAAAAGCCTTATGCAGAACACGGACAGCCTCTTCCATAGCAGACATTCTGATAATGCAGGATACTTTTATCTCAGAGGTAGAGATCATCTCAATATTGATGTTATGCTCAGCCAGAGCCTTAAACATCAGGGATGCTACGCCGCTATGGCTTTTCATCCCTATCCCGACAATAGAAATCTTTGCAATATCCTGATCGTAAACAACCGAGCCTGCCCCCATCTTTTCGACAGATTCTTTTGTCACGGCAATTGCTTTTTGCAAATCTGTCTTATCTACTGTAAACGAGATATCGTTTGTTTTGCCCCTTGTTTCACTCTGGACAATCATATCCACATTAATATTTGCATCTGCCATGGCACTAAAGAGTCTGCCAGCCATACCCGGCTTATCCGGGATGTCCATTACCGTTATTTTTGCCTCTTTGGCGTTAGATGTTACACCGCTTACCAATAATTCTTCCATACCTGCTCCCTCCTCTGTGACAATAGTTCCATGTGCATCAACAAAGCTGGATAAGACATGTATCTTTACCCCAAACTTTTTTGCCAGCTCTACTGAGCGTGAATGCAATACCTTTGCTCCAAGGCTTGCCATTTCCAGCATCTCTTCATAAGAGATAACATCTAATTTCCTTGCCTCTGGCACAATCCTGGGATCAGCTGTGTATACCCCATCCACATCAGTAAATATCTCGCATATATCTGCCTGCAAGGCACCAGCAATGGCTACAGCAGTTGTATCAGACCCTCCACGTCCAAGTGTAGTAATATCCTCATCCTCTGTTATCCCCTGAAACCCGGCAATGATGACAACCTTTCCCTTGTTCAATTCTTTTGTTATTCTATCAGTTTTGATCTTGCAAATCTTTGCTTTGGTATGGGACTTATCTGTCAATATCTCTATCTGCGGGGCATTTAGAGAAACGGTTGGACAGCCCATATCAATAAGTGCCATGCTCAAAAGGGCAGACGATACTTGCTCCCCAGTAGAAACAAGCATATCCATTTCCCTCTCATCAGGCATCTGGCATATCTCCTGACCAAGGTTAATCAACCTATCTGTCTCACCGCTCATGGCTGAGACAATAACCACTATCTCTGTATCTTTTTCCCTTGCCTTAATTATCTGACGGGCTACATTTTTGATTCTTTCCACTGAGCCGACAGATGTTCCACCATATTTTTTTACAACTATACCCATATTATCACCTCGTTTTGTAGAGACGCAAAATTTTGCGTCTCTACGATTGACCAATAAAATACTCGAATACCTCCCAACCATTTTCAAACCTTAACCGGCTCTTTTTGGCTGAGTCCTCATCATAAGACAGACTATTATCTGGTTTAATCCCAGCCCCCCAGATAACAAACGGTACTGGTCCGGATGCATGTGTCTTAGTAGAAAGCGGGGTTTCGTGATCCGGGAGCAGGAGTATCCGTGTATTGTCAGGGATATGCTCAAGGATTGTCCCCAACACCTTTGTATCGATATCCTCAATAGCCTTGATCTTGGCTGCCATATCCCCATTATGAGATGCCTCATCTGGAGCCTCGATATGAATAAACACAAAATCATTTTTGTTCGCACCTTTTAATACATCTAAGGCATACTCTGCCTTGCCAGTATAGTTTGTATCATAGTATCCTGTAATCCCTGGCACATCAATTGATCTTAAGCCTGCACACTTGCCAATCCCGCGAATCAGGTCCACAGCGGATATTACCCCGCCGCTCAGATTAAACCTCTGCTGAATAGTCGGCATCTTGATTGGCTTTCCATATCCCCACAGCCAGATCATATTGGCAGGTTTTTTGTCCTCTTGTCGTCTTTGACGATTAATCTCGTGAGCCTCCAGTACTGGGCATGAGGCAGACATTAATTCTCTTAATATCTCAGCACCATTGCCTTGTGGAAGAAAAGGTTCAATAGCTCTGCCACTGATATCATGCGGCGGTGTGCATGTTGGCAGGATATCATCCTTTAATACCATGAGGTGCCTGTAGCTTATCCCTGGATGGAATTTTACATATTTATTGCCAAGACTGGCATCAACAGCCTCGATTAACCCTCGTGCCTCAGGGGTAGAGATATGACCACCGCTATAATCTATCATGATACCATTTTCGACGGTAACTAAGTTGCATCTAAAGGCAGTCTCATCAGGCTCAAGGCTTATGCCCATGCTTGCTGCCTCAAGTGGTGCCCTGCCCGGATAGTATCTTTGCGGGTCATAGCCCATAACCGACAGATTAGCCACATCGCTTCCGGGTGGCATCCCATCTGGTACAGTTTTTGCCATGCCTACTATGCCCTCTTTTGCCAGTTTGTCCATATTTGGGGTATTTGCTGCCTGAAGCGGTGTTTTCCCTCCAAGCTCATCAATGGGATAATCTGCCATCCCATCACCAACGATAAGAATATACTTCAATTCATGACCTCCTAACAGGGACAAGCTATAAGTGGTGATCGGTGATCGGTAAGAGGTAAGAGGTAGGAGGTAGGAGGTAATCAGATAGTATACTGATCACTACTCACCATTTACTACTTACCACTTACCATTTCATAGTTGAGACCATTTCACCTAAGACTATGCCATCATTTCTGCCTCTTCCAATAGCATAACCGGTATCCCATCGCGAACAGGGTATTTCTTCTTGCAATTATGGCAGATAAGCCTTTGGGCTGGCTCGTCATACGCAAGATCACCCTTGCACTCTGGACAGGCTAAGATATCCAGTAATTCCTTGCTTAACATGTGTACGCCTCCTGTGCTATAAAATTTACTATATTATATCGGATTTTCCCAAGTATGTCAATAAAAAGATTGACAAAAAAGTTAAAACTATGTATACTTAATTTGTATGTGGGTAATGCCTGCCATACAGTTTAATCTATGATGCATGTAAAGTGGGCAGGGAGGTTCTATGCAACACAATGTATTATACGATGTTATCATCATTGGCGGCGGGCCGGCTGGTCTGACCGCAGGAATATATACATCAAGGGCAAGGCTAAATTCTTTGTTGCTGACCAGCTATACCATACCTGGTCAGGCAACATCCACACATCTGATTGAAAACTATCCTGGCTTTCCAGAGGGTATTGGCGGCTTTGAATTAGTAGAGCAGTTTGAAAAACAGGCACATGGCTCTGGGCTGACTATTTATCCGGATACAGTAAAGGGTGTTCAGCAGATAAAACAAGAGGATAAAAATATCTGGCAGATAGAGACTGCGGATGGGGTATACAATGCCTTATCATTGATTATTGCTACTGGTGCCAGCCACAAGAGGCTGGGTGTAGCAGGTGAGCTTGAGTTTCAGGGTAAGGGTGTATCCTATTGTGCTACCTGTGATGGGCCGCTTTATCGGGATAAGCCGATAGTGGTTGTAGGTGGTGGGGATGCGGCTGTGGAAGAGGCTCTGTTTCTGACCAGATTTAGTCCCATGGTTACACTTATCCATCGTCGTGACAGCCTGAGGGCAACAAAGATATTGCAGGAAAGGTTATTTGCCAGTAAAGGCGAAAAAGGCGAAAAAAATGTAGAGGTTGTCTGGGATTCGGTGATTGCTGAGATACTGGGAGATGAGAGGGTAGAAGGGGTTCGGGTGAGGAATGTTAAAACCCAGCAGGATATGGATTTGTCCTGCAAAGGGATATTCGTTTTTATTGGGCTTATGCCCAACACAAGCCTGTTTCAGGGGATTGTAGAATTAGATAGTAATGGTTATATCATTACTGATGAAAATATGCTGACATCTCAAAAAGGTGTATTTGCCTGCGGTGATTGCAGACAAAAAACACTTCGGCAGGTGGTCACTGCCTGCGGGGATGGGGCAATAGCCGGGTTTGCAGTTAGTTCGGCTGGATATGGAGTGCGATAGCTTGCTATCGCTTTTAAATACTTAGACATTCTCGCATCCCAAATTTAATCGGAGAAAATCGGAGAAAAAAAGTATGCAAAATTTTGAATTCCACATTTCCAAAAAATCCAGGGACAAGTATCAATTTGATAAAACTCTTTTTGCCTTGACAGGCAATGTTGTCTTTGCTGATTTTAAGGCAGTGAGATTGTTTGCTGAGAAGATGAATGCTCTGAGGGACACACAGGCTCATCCAGAAGCTATAGTTATGCCTGGCGATATTAGTGCTATGGGCTTAATTGATGAGATACTTCATCTTGTTTGCAGCCTGTATCGTGAGCAAAGAGATGAGGCAGTATGGGAAAAGGGGTTGACATGGCTGGCAAATAGGGTAGGGGAGGATGCTCTCAGGGCAACCTTAGCTGAGTTTGGAGCACAATTTCCGTATCAGGATAAGGAGTTAGGTAGAGAATATGCTGCTGGGATAACAACTAAATCATTTTATGAGTCCAACAGCTATAATATCATGGAAGAGATGTTTCTCCTTTATTTAGCTAATATAAATCCAGCTTTTTCTCCATTCCTTGAATTATTTGATGATACCCAGCTAAAGGATAAAACTGTATACCAGAGGGTTATGACAGGTATAAATGATTTCTTCCAAACCCAGCCTGTTTTTGGGGCAGAAAATCAATCATTGATCGAGATGCTGCGTGCACCAGCTATAGCTGTGCCCAATTCTTTGCTTGGCCAGCTTGAATATATTCGCCATAACTGGGGACAGCTGCTTCCCGAATCCTTGGTTTTCTTGATATTGCGTGTTGAGGATGTTATTAAGGAGGATGAAAAACTCTTTTTTGTCGCCGGGTTCAAGGATATGCCACCTCCATTATTGGTGCCTGAGTTTGGAGAAAAGGTTGGAGAAAAGGTAGACGGTTATAGTTATAAAGAATATGAAAAATTTAGCACAGACATTGACTGGATGCCAAATGTTGTCCTTTTAGCCAAGAATACCTATGTTTGGCTGCATCAGTTAAGCGTAAAATACCATCGAAGCATTACCCATCTGGACCATGTCCCGGATGAAGAATTGGATATGCTCTCTCAGTGTGGTTTTAGTGCTCTATGGCTTATAGGCATCTGGGAACGCTCGCCAGCATCCCAGAGGATTAAACAGATATGCGGCAATCCAGAGGCTGTTTCCTCTGCATATTCTGTCTATGATTACACCATCTCTGAGGATCTTGGGGGAGAGGTTGCTTTTGAAAATCTTAAATCTCGTGCATGGCAAAGAGGGATTCGTCTGGCAGGTGATATGGTGCCAAATCATATGGGCATATTCTCAAGATGGGTGATGGAACATCCAGATTATTTCATTCAAGTGGATTATAGCCCGTTTCATGTCTATCAATTCACAGGATGCGACCTTTCGTGGGATAGAGGGGTGGGTATCTTTCTTGAGGATGGTTATTGGTCAAAAACCGATGCAGCCGTTGTTTTCAAGAGGGTTGATAACTGGACAGGTGAGACAAAATACATCTACCATGGCAATGATGGCACTCATATGCCCTGGAATGATACCGCTCAATTGGATTTTTTGAAGGCAGAGGTTCGTGAGGCAGTTATTCAGATGATCCTTCATGTTGCCAGAAAATTTTCTATTATTCGCTTTGATGCAGCCATGACGCTGGCAAAAAAGCACTTCCAACGGCTATGGTATCCGCAGCCAGGCAGTGGTGGCGATATCCCTTCACGTGCAGAGCATGGAATGAGGAGGCATGATTTTGATGAATTCTTTCCTGAAGAATTCTGGAGAAATGTTGTGGACAGGGTAGCTCAAGAGGTGCCTGATACCTTGCTTATTGCTGAGGCTTTCTGGCTTATGGAGGGTTATTTTGTCCGCACACTGGGCATGCATCGGGTTTATAATAGTGCCTTCATGCATATGCTCAAGGCTGAAGAAAACCAGAAATATCGGAATGTCTTAAAGAATGTCCTTGAGTTTAACCCACAGATACTGAAACGGTTTGTTAATTTTATGAGCAATCCGGATGAAGACACATCTGTTTCCCAGTTTGGAAAGGATGATAAATACTTTGGCACGTGTGTAATGATGGCAACCCTGCCAGGGCTGCCTATGTTTGGACACGGACAGATAGAAGGGTTTGCGGAAAAGTATGGTATGGAATATCAGCGTTCCTATTGGGATGAGCCTGTAGATGAATGGCTGGTTGAGCGGCATAAACGTGAGATTTTCTCTTTATTAAAGAAGCGATACCTGTTCAGTGATGTGCAACGCTTTACCCTGTATGATTTTTATACTCCACAGGGCAGTGTTAACGAAAATGTGTTTGCCTATTCTAATCGTTGTGGCAGTGAAAGGGCACTGGTTGTTTATAATAATAAATATGACTCAACCTGCGGCTGGATTTTTTCGTCCACAGCTATAAATATTGATGGGAATATTATCTGTCATAATCTGGCACAAGGACTTGAGATAAATGAAGATTACTACTATACTTTCCGTGACCATATCTCTGGACTGGAATATATCCGACATGGGAAAGAGCTTGTCCAGAATGGGCTCTATGTAGAGCTGGATGGATTTAAGTATCATGTCTTCCTTGATTTCAGGGAGATACAGGATGACTCAAAAGGGACATATGCCAGGCTGACAGGCATGTTAAATGGACAGGGCACATCAGGCATTGGAAGGGCGTATCATGAGATGCACATTAGGGATATCCATCAACGGTTTGAAGAATTAACAAGTCCAGAGATGTTAAGGGTGTTAAGGGATATTACCCAGCAGCCACATATCTTCAGACAGGGGATGTTTGCCCTGCTTGGGGAGATAAGGGAATGTGGGTATGGATATATCGACGAGGCAGGTATTATTGAACAAGGGATGAGGCTTTTAACGATTATCCAGGGATTGCTTGACGAAAAGGCACAGTTTCCTCAAGGGCTCAGGGATATTTATCAGCATATCTCAATTGAAACAGACAGGATATTGCTGCTCTGGCTTATTGTCCACAGGCTGGATAGGGATGATGGTCTGTCAATTGAATTGATTGATGAGTGGCAGTTGAGCAAGGTGATTATCCATGGTATGGAAAAAAGTATAGAAAAACTTGGTGCTGATTATCAAACAGCATACAGAGAGATGTTATTGCTGAAGATATTGGTTCGAAACAAATGCGGAATGCAGAATGTAGAATATTGTTTTAACCTCAGGCAGCTGCTTGAGCAGGCAGAGGTGCGTGATTATCTTCAGATAAACCAATACCAGGGGATGTGGTATGTCAATAAGGAAAGCCTGGAGGATATGCTTTACTGTCTGGCTCTTGTCTCTGCCATAGACATTATGGCAGAAATAGAAAAAATAGAAAAACAGGGCAGTTTCGTGTCAGAGACGCTGCTTCTAATATTAGCCAGATTAAATAAGGCAGTAACCGAATGTCTCATTCTGGCACAGTCTTGTGGGTATCAGGTAGAGGAGATATTGTGAACTTGTGATTTTCTATTCACTTCTATTCATCAGCATGATTTGAGTTTTTTACTGCCACGAAAGACATAATCAATAGTAGAGATAATAGTTATTGCTACAGTTAAAAAGATTATCCAGCGAAGATATTGATAGGGAAGGTCTATTAGACAAAGAAGGATGGTTATCATCTGAAAAAATGTGGTCATCTTACCAAAGATACTTGGCGAAAGGCTGCTGTCTTTTGCACCAAAAAGATAAATAATCAACCATCCTATCGAGATAATAAACTCTCGACCAATTACCAGCATAATAACCCATAAAGGAAGTTTATCTGTAACAATCAATCCTACAGCCACAAAGGCTGAAACCAGCAGCAGCTTGTCAGCTAACGGGTCCAAAAACATCCCTAATGCTGTTTGCTGATTAAATGTGCGAGCAATGAATCCATCTATGGCATCTGTAAGGATACAAAAGATAAAGATACCAAGGGCAGCATATTGAAATACCACAATAGACCTATAATATCCATAGGTCATGAAAATAACAAAAACAGGCACCAATAATATACGAAGGATTGTAATCTTATTTGCCAGTGTCATGTTCTTACTGTCACCTCCACACTTGCAACATCAGTATGCGTTCACTCGATGTTCAAGTTTTTGTGGCTCATAGGAACTACCAGTCCAGAACGGTAAAATGCCAGCCAGTATTTTTGTAGCTGCGACCCTTGTGGTCGCTTCTTATTGCGTGGTTAAAAGATAGCGGGGCAAGCCCTGCCAGAGATGCTATCTCTGCCAGAGGTGCTACCTCCCGCAGCTACAAGTACTATCATAGGTAGCAAAAACCTTGAACATTGATTTTTAGCTATCGGCCAGCCAGCTATTACCATCAATGGAAGAAATAGAAAGAAATAGATGGGTTGCGTTTCACTTCACCCATCCTACTTAATCTGCAATATCTTTTTCGCTTTTTGCACATTCTTGAACCATTTATAATTCCACATTACCTTCCTGACAAACCCTCTGGTTTCTTCAAATGGTATTTGAGCTATAAACTCATCCTCTGCCAGAGGGGCTCCCTCCGCCAGAGGGGCTCCCTCTCTTTGTTCTCCGATAACAGAGGCAATATATGGAGTATTATTTATCGTTTTTTCAAGTATCCACTTTTGCACATTGGCTGAACCACCGTTATACGCAGCAAGGACAAGATATATATCTCCGTTAAACTGTTTTTTCAGTCTTGCAAGATAATAAAGCCCTATCTGGAGATTTATCTCTGGATTATTCAGGTCAGAAGTAGTAAAAGACTTTATTTTTAGCTTTTTTGCCATCTCCTTTCCTGTTTCAGGCATAATCTGCATCAATCCAATTGCTCCCCTTGGTGATTTAGCATAGGGTTGAAAATTCGACTCTACCTTGATAACCGCTGAAACTAAAAGCGGATCCAGCCCCTGCAAATCACTATACTTATAGATAAGTTCCTTATAAAATACAGGGCTTATCATATCCCAGAACCAATTAGAATTGGCTAAAAGGATAAATACAGCACCTAATACAATCAATCCTAAAACCAAGGAATTAAATATGCTTTTAATGATGTTCTTCATTTGTCTACAAACACTCCTTTTAAGCTCCAATTATTTGCCTTAGCAATTCTTACCATACCAATATCCCCTATCTTATGAGTCTTTGTAGGCACAACAACAACCTTATCACCCCTTGTTCTCCCAAGCAAAGAGCATTCATCTGCCGGAGGTGCTTCCTCTGCCAGAAGTGCTATTTCCGCCAGAAGTGCTACTTTCGCCAGAGGTGCTACCTCCGCCAGAGGGGCTCCCTCCTTTGGATTTTTTTCATCAAACAAAACCTCCTGAACAGTACCAACCAGCTTCTGATTTGTTTGTAAAGAAATAGCCTTTTGCACATCTAAGAGTTCTTTTAATCTTCGGGCTTTTTCTTCTTCAGGCAGCTGGTCTTGAAATTTACAGGCAGGTGTCCCTTCTCTTGGAGAATACTTGAAACAAAAGGCTGTATCAAACCCTATCTCTTTTACCAGATTCATAGTATTTTCAAAATCATCTGCTGTTTCGCCAGGAAATCCTACAATCAAATCCGTAGTAATGGATGGGCATGGATATACCTGGCGAATTTCTTCCACCATCCGTTTATAGTGCTCAACCGTATATCCTCTTCCCATAAGCCTTAAAACATGATCAGAACCGGATTGAACTGGTAAATGGAAATGTTCGCAAACTTTTGGTAATTCAGGAAATACAGCTATTAAATCCTTTGTAATGTCCCTCGGATGTGAGGTGAGAAAACGGATTCTCAACAATCCATCAATAGCATGAATATCACGAAGCAATCTGACAAAGCTTTCATTAATATCGCGTCCATAGGCAAGTATATTTTGTCCTAAAAGGGTTATCTCCTTGCAGCCTGTCTTTACCAATAACTCTATTTCTTTTATTATCTCTACTGGCTTTCTGCTTCTTGGCTTACCACGCACATATGGCACAATACAATAAGAGCAATAATTATCACAGCCAAGTATGATGGCTACATAAGATTTCAAGCCCTTTTTATTGATATGTGTCTCAGGATACAGGCAAGAAGATTCTCCAGTATAAACCTTTTCCCCATTATCAAAGAGGGATAGGGGATTAGTCCCCCTTAACAAAGGGGGATTAAGGGGATTATCTTCTCCCTTAACAAAGGGGGTTAGGGGGTTGTTCCCATTCCCTTTAAGGATATTGGGCAATTCAGCAATCATGCCTGTTCCAACAACAAAATCTATTTCAGGAAATCTATGCACCAGCTTAGCACCAAGCCGCTGTGCCATGCAGCCAGATACAATTATCCTTAACTCAGGGGTATCTTTTTTTCTGATAGATAATGCACCAAGTTTACTTAGCACCTTATCTTCTGCATGCTTGCGGATACTACAGGTATTAATCAAAACAAGAGAGGCACATCCTTCATCATCTGTCAGGTCATATCCATTTTCTTCCAGGATACGGGATATAACATCTGAATCATACTTATTCATCTGACAGCCATAAGTGATGATATGTGCCATCTTCTTTTGAATCATCTAAAAACTCCACAAGCAAAAAAGATTAATCACCCTCTACCTTTTTCTTCATTACCTTGCCAGGCTTAAAGATAGACACCTTTTTGGATTCAATGGGAACAACTGAACCTGTGCGAGGATTTCTGCCAACCCTTGATCTTCGTGATTTCACCTTAAATATTCCAAAATTTCTTAATTCTACCTTATCCCCGGCTGCTAATGCATCCGTGATTCCGTCTAATACACCCTCAACTACATTCTTGATATCGCATTGGGTCAATCCTGTCTGTTGGGCAATCTTTACGACCAAATCCCGCTTTGTCATAACATTTCCTCCTTTATGGAAAAATAGTATCTGCTAAATAAATACGCAAGTATTTTAGAACGCTAAAGTTATCACAGAGATATGAAAAAAAGCAGGAAGCAATTACTATACAGTAATTCTTCCTATAGTTCTTAGCGTTTTCAAAGTTCCTAATCTTACGTAAACATCATTAAAAACCGCTTTTAACTGCTTTTTGAGCATCTATCAGGATAGAGGTTGCCTTCTCTCTTTCCAATCTTGCTCTTTCTACGGCAGCCCTTGCCTGTTCCTCAGCTATCTTGCCTACGTTTGCTTCAGCCATAGCCTTTGTTTGAGCCAGCTTTGCAGAGATTATCTTGACTGCTGCCCAGCGAGATGCGGCTCGAGCTCCTTCAGCTGAAGCCAATGCCTTTGCCTCTGACCTTTCTGCAGCTTCAACCATTGCCTTTGCCTCTTCTTCAGCAGCTCTGGCAGCTTGGGATTGAGCAATTGCCTTAGCCTCTGCAGCTCTTGTCATCTCTGAAGATGCTTCTGCCTTTGCCGTAGCAGCAGAGATAGATTCAATTGCCAGTCGCATCCTTCTTTTTATCTCATCAACTACCCTATCCTTATATCTTGCTTTTTCTTCGCAAGCTTTTGCCACACCAACCTCAGCCTTAGCCTTAGTAGAAAATTCCATTGATCTTCCGGTCAAGCCATGTGCCAGAGCATCAGATGCTATGGAAAGGAAATTTTCCGCAGTTTGCTTATGGGTTTTAGCCTCTGTCCATGATATTTCTGCATCCTGTTGGGCCGCACCAAGATCTGCTCTTAATTTAGCCTCAGCAGCAGTAGCATCCTCTGTAGCAACATTAGCACTTATCTCTGAAGCCCGAGCTGCTTCAGCTGCTGCTAATGCCATTTTTTCACTTGCTATAGCTGCCTCTGCCCGGGACAAAGCCTTTTTCTTAGAGGCATAAAGTGCTCTGGATATAGCATCTGCCTGAGCAAGAGCCTCCTCAGCTACTCTAGCGTCAGACACTGCCTCTGCCTCTGCGATTCCGGCTGCCTCTGTCTCTGCCAGAGCTCTTGCCTCAGATGCCCATGCTGCCTCTACCTTAGCCTGCAACTCCTCTATTGTAGTTGTTTCATCTGGTGAGGCTACAGCAAGAGAAGCCGCAAAGACAAACATACCTGTATAACCTATGATTCGATGATATTGTTGCATCTTCCTTATCACCTCCTTGTTGTTAATAGAATTCAGAATTCAGAAGCCAGAATTCTGAATTCAACTCAAGCTTTCAGCTTGAGTATTATAAATCACAAGCAGGATGCTTGTGTTACTACATCTTCCACCATTCCCGATCAAGGCTTCGATACTGAATTGCCTCAGAAACATGAGATTCAGAAATAGTGCTGCCTCCATCAAGATCAGCTAATGTTCTGGAGACCTTCAGGATGCGATCATATGCTCGGGCAGAAAATCCAAGTTTATCGATCGCATTTCGTAACATCTCCTGACCTTTTTCATTTACCTGACAATATTTCTTAATATGCCTTGCCTTCATCTGGCTATTGGTATAGATACCATTAGACTTAAACCTTTCAAGCTGAATCTTGCGGGCATTAGTAATCCGCTGTCTCATATCAGCTGAGCATCTTCCCTGATTCTGACCTGCCAGATCATCATATTTTACCTTTGGCACATCAATATGAATATCTATTCTATCTAACAATGGTCCTGAAATCTTTGCCAGATACCTTTGTATTTGAATAGATGTACAGGTGCATTCCTTTGTCGAATCTGTCAAATACCCGCACGGACATGGGTTCATGGCTGAAATCAGCATAAAACTTGCTGGAAATGATACCCGTTCACTTGCCCGAGAAATGGTTACCATCTCATCCTCAAGAGGCTGACGCATGGATTCAAGCACCCTTCTGGGAAACTCAGGCAATTCATCAAGAAATAGCACCCCATTGTGAGAAAGGCTCACTTCACCTGGTTTAGGGATATGACCGCCGCCAACCAATCCAGCATCAGAGATGGTATGGTGTGGTGCTCGAAACGGTCGAGTGGTTAATAACGCCTTTTCTCGAGGAAGCATCCCCATGATACTATAAATCTTTGTAGTCTCAATAGCCTCGGTTAAGACAAAATCAGGCAATATAGAAGGCATTCTCTTGGCTAACATGGTCTTACCTGAGCCGGGCGGACCAATCATCAACACATTATGCCCGCCAGCAGCAGCCACTTCAAGAGCCCTTTTTACATGTTCCTGCCCGCCTACCTCGCCAAAATCAGCACAATCAGAAGAGTCTTTAGAAAATATCTCCTTTATATCAATCTCATACCGATTAACCAATGATTCTTGAGCCAGGAATCTGGCTGCCTCTACCAATGTATTAACCGGATATACCTCTATCCCTTCAACTACTGCTGCCTCTGATGCATTTGCCTCTGGAATAAGTATCTTCTTTATGCCTGCTGTTTTTGCCGCTAAAGCAATAGAAATACTACCCTTTATTGGACGGATACTTCCATCTAAGGATAATTCTCCTATAACAATATAATCTTGTAAAAATTTTACCTGAATCTGTCTGGTAGCCATCAGGATACCAATGGCAATAGGCAGATCCAGAGAAGCCCCTTCTTTCTTGATATCAGCTGGGGCAAGGTTTACTGTCAAACGATAGCTGTCTGAAAATACAAACTCAGAATTAACAATCGCTGTTCTAACCCGCTCCTTACTCTCTTTTATCGCAGAATCAGGCAAACCAACAATATTAAAGAGGGGAAGTGATGGGAAGGCATCCACCTCTACATCGATGATATAGCCATCTATCCCCAGAATTCCACCGCTTTTCACGCTTGCTAACATTGTTCACCGCAACCAATAGCATTATTTCTTATCATCATTTAAGTAATAAACTAACGAAGTTATAATAGATATTACAGATACTGCTGTAGAAAGAGCAAACAAAATAAATACAGATAGATCTATTTGCCATCGTAATAAGCTTGTAAATATCTTAACTACCGCAAGTGAAATCGTAATCGCACAACTCCAGACTGCTAAATTGACATTTAACTCAATTTTCTCAATCTTATGTTCCTGAGCATGCAACCTATCAAATAGGATACACAATTCAGATGGAGTGATGTAATTCGTAGATACATCCATCTCACTGCGAAGTTGTTCTTTTTGCTTAACAACCCTATCTTTGATGGGACGGAGTATCGTGGTTGTAAAAGGAATAATAAATGCAAGTAAAGCAACACCTACCCCACTATAAATATTACAAGCAAATTCACGGGTAAGCCCTATATATTCCATGATTATCCTTGATTTTCCTTATATACCCTTCGTGTTGAATCCTCAGCTGCTCCACCTATAGCAAGACCAATTATTGCTCCCAGTGCCAAGCCGGCAGGTCCTCCAGCAGCCCATCCAAACAATCCTCCCATTATAACGCCAACAATAGGACGCAACCCTTTTGGGGTTTCCCCTCGAACCTTTTCAAAATAAGGCTGACGACTTGGGGTTTCCCCTCGAACTTCTTCAAAGTGAGACTGATGACAATAAGGGCACTCAGTAATAGACTGAGCACTCTTTATGTCATAACCCAGTCCTGCATAAGCAGAACATCGTATATTCCAGCATCGATAGTAATAATTTAGCATCATTTCAACCACCTTCTCATTTTTACATCCCTCGTTCAAATGCACCCTTTATCCACTGGATTTCCGTATCTACAATTGTTACTACATCAAACCTGCAGGGTATTTCCTTCAGTTTTTTTTCCAGAAGATAATGCAGAGCCACCTTTGTAATCTGGAGTTGCTTGTGTTTGTTGACCGATAGAAAAGGGGATAGATACGTTGAGGTTTTTCTTGTCTTTACCTCTACAAACACCAGGGTATCTCTATCCTTAGCAATAATATCAACCTCTCCATATCCGCATCGATAATTTTTCTCTAATATCTTCATCCCTTGCTTTACAAGGTAGTTAGCTGCTTTTTCCTCGCCATATTGTCCAAGTTTTATTCGTTCATGTGTCATTTTTATAAGCTGTCTGCTATCACTCGATGTTCAAGGTTTTTGTGGCTCATAGGAACCACCAGTCCAGAACGGTAAAATGCCAGCCAGCATTTTTG
>DYDG01000114.1 GCA_020717845.1 Marinifilum sp.
CTATTCCCCCTTAAAAAAGGGGGTTAGGGGGTTAGTCCCCCTTAGTAAAGGGGGTTAGGGGGTTGTTATCTCGCAGCTTAATTTTTCCGTTTGCACAGGTCGAAAAATAGGAAAAATTGACACAGTTTATGTAATTTAAGGAAGGAATGACTAAAAATGATCAAGCATAAAGTTTATCAAATTAACAATATCATGGCTACTTATCTTACCAACGGTTCTTCTAATTTAGTCACTCGTGAGACAGGTAAAATGATTCGAGAGGCTCTGGAAGGGATGCTGGAAAAAGAGCCGAATGGGGCAATAGTTGTCTTAGATTTTGAGAGGATTGGTATTATTGACTATTCTTGTGCGGATGAGATTATGGCTAAACTTATTACTCGCCTTAACGCTGGTGAGTATGGGGATAAATATATTATCATGAAGGTATCAAATCCAACCCAAAAAGAAAATATCGAGGTAGCTTTAGAGCGAAAGAAATTAGCGGCATTATCCTTTGGTGGGGATAATTCCTATCAGGTATTAGGCGTATTGAACACTTATCTCATGGATACTCTGACACATATACTTGAAAAAGGTAAAATTTCCGCTCGAGGATTAGCCAACTTGATGAACCTTGAGATTAACACCAGCTCTACACGACTGCTTAATTTATACAAGTTACACCTTGTCTCAAGAACTGAGGAATTGCTTGAGGAACGAGGGAGACAGTTTGTCTATGAGTCTATTTTACCAACACAAGTGTTGATTAAGTAAATTATGCCAACCTGTGCAATCAGTAGATATGGCTTTGGTTGCTATGCAACGCTCTCAACTGACCGATTACCAAAAGACTAAATTTCCTCTTGACATCCATGTTCCTATATGATAAACTTAATCTATAATGAAAATAGCTTTACGAAATTATCAAAAAAATTGCTACAAAGTGGTTTAGTTCAACAAATCGCTGCACTGGACGGGGCAATGATACTCTGTCAGTGAATTTGGCGTTATCCAGCAAGGTGGTGAGCAAGATGTATTTTGAAAGAAAGCGGCTTGGTGAGATGCTACGGGAAGCAGGGATACTTACTAATGAGCAGCTCGAGATTGCTCTGGAAGAGAAGAAGAGATCAAAGGAACGATTGGGTAAGATATTAGTTGATTTAGGGTTTACAACCGAGGGTATTATCCTTGATTTTCTTGGCAGCCAGCTGAATATTCCTTATATGAATCTTGATGATATGGATATCCAACAGTTTGATGCCAAGGTAAGAAAGGATGTCTTAGAAGGGCTTATCAGACGACATTTGATCCTGCCTATTATCAAAGATGGAAAAACAATTACTATAGCTATGGCTGACCCGTTGGATGTTTTTGCCTTAGATGATATGAAAAAAGCTACCGGGTGTGATATTAAGCCGGTGATTGCTACTGAATCTATGATTAGGGCAGCCATTGAAAGGGTATATGGCCGTGAAGAGTCTACACTTGAAGAGATATTAAAAGGGATAGATACTCAACGATTTGATATTGTCCGACCTACAGATGAGGTAGCCGTTGACCTGACCGGTCGGAGTTCAGAAAAAGAGGCACCAATAATAAAACTGGCCAATCATATCCTTCTTCAGGCAATTACAGTGGGTGCAAGCGATATTCATCTTGAGCCGTATCAAAAGGATGTTAGATTAAGATACAGGATCGATGGTATTCTTCATGAGTTTGAAGCACCACCCAAAAGCGTTCATGCAGCCATAGTTTCCAGAATAAAGATCATTGGAAATATGGATATTGCTGAACATAGACTTCCCCAGGATGGAAGGGCAAAGATTATCATTGAGAATAGAGAGGCAGACCTAAGAATCTCGATTATCCCTACTGTAAATGGCGAAAAAATAGTCATACGAGTCCTTGATCCCAAGGGTCTGTGTGTGGATATGTCAAAGTTGGGATTTGAAGAGGACATCTTGAGGTTGTATACCCGGGTAATTACCTCTCCGCATGGGATCATCCTGATTACCGGACCTACTGGAAGCGGCAAGTCTACCACCCTCTATTCTACCTTGAGAACAATTAATGCAGCAGATAAAAATATTATTACCATGGAGGACCCGGTTGAATATATGATGCGCGGGATAAATCAGGTTCAGGCAAGACCAGATATTGGACTTGATTTTACTACTGGACTGCGGTCATTTATGCGACAGGATCCAGATATTATCCTTGTTGGTGAGATAAGGGATCGTGAAACAGCTGAGGTAGCTATCAATGCTGCCTTAACCGGACACCTTGTCTTTGCTACACTCCATACCAATGATGCAGCCGGTGCTGTAACCAGATTGGTCAATATGGGTATTGAACCATTTCTGATAACCTCAACTATTATTTTAAGCGTTGCTCAGAGATTAGTGAGAAAGGTCTGTTCTGTATGTGCTCAAGAATATGAGCCGTCAGAAATCCTTTTGAAGGAATTGGGTGTAACCAAAAAACCAGAAGAGAAGATAGTATTCAAAAGGGGACAGGGTTGTGGACATTGCAGTCGTACAGGGTATCGCGGACGGCTTGGGGTGTTTGAGGTTATGCAGATAACAGATAGTATCAGGGATATGATCCTTGCCCGAGAGGCATCCCATGTGATCAAGGAAGAGGCAGCCAATCAGGGCATGATTACCCTTGAAGAGTCAGCCTTGAGAAAGGTTTTGTCAGGACAGACTACCTCTGAAGAACTGATTCGGGTTGCCTTTGAAGCAAGGGGGAAGATAGAGATACATCCACATATGGAAAAACCAGCGGAAGCTTGAGTATTGCAAAATACAAGCAAGGCTGTTTATGGGACAAGGAAAATGCGGTGGTGAGAATGCGGAAGCAGGAGGTATGACCTCTGCCACAGGATAAATAGTGCTGACTGTGTAGTAATGTGTTATCAATGAAGTAATCTCGTATGAGGAGGAGAAAAATTATGGGCAACTGGATTGGCCGTGGCCGAAAGGCTCGTACTTGCTATGGGTTTGATGATATTGCGATTGTTCCTGGCGGGGTAACCATTGATCCAAATGATGTGGATATATCATGGATGCTTGGTAACCTTAATCTTGATATTCCGATACTTGCTTCAGCCATGGATGGGGTAGTGGATGTTCATTTTGCTATAGCCATGAGTAAGCTTGGTGGGATTGCGGTGCTTAACCTGGAAGGGATTCAAACCAGGTATGATGACCCATCAGGGGCACTGGCTGAAATAGTTAAAGCCTCCCCGGATGAGGCAACCAATATCCTGCAAAGGATATATGAAGAGCCTGTAAAAAAGGAATTGGTCCGCAAAAGAATAAGAGAGATAAAGGATGGTGGAGGGATTGCAGCTGTCTCAATTATACCGCAAAGGGTAGCTGAGTTTGGCTTGTTTGCTCAGGATGCAGGGGCTGATATCCTTGTTATTCAGGCAACCGTTGTTACGGCTAAGTATATCTCAAAGGCAAACCCTTCCTTAGATTTTAAGGAACTAAAAAAGGATATTTCTATCCCGGTGATTGTCGGTAATTGTGTTACCTATGAAGCTGCTCTGGAACTTATGGGAACAGGTATTTCTGGGCTGCTTGTGGGGGTAGGACCTGGTGCTGCCTGTACCACTCGTGGGGTGCTTGGCATTGGTGTGCCTCAGGTATCAGCTACTGTAGATTGTGCTGCAGCCAGGGATTTTTATTACAAACAAACAGGAAGGTATGTCCCCATCATTACTGATGGCGGGATGTCTGTTGGCGGGGATGTTTGCAAGGCATTTGCTTCTGGAGCAGATGCAGTCATGATAGGCTCTGCCTTTGCTAAGACAGAAGAGGCACCCGGACGGGGCTATCATTGGGGTATGGCCACACCGCATCGTAATCTGCCGAGAGGAACAAGGATATTTGTCGGCACATCCTCAACCCTTGAGGCAACCCTGTATGGTCCAGCCCATCTGGATGATGGTTCACAAAACCTTGTTGGTGCCTTGCGAACCGCTATGGGTGTATGTGGAGCAGCTGATATCAGACAAATGCAATTGGCTGAATTGGTTATTGCCCCGGCTATCAAAACAGAGGGTAAGATATTTCAAAAGGCACAAAGAATAGGGATGGGGAAGTAGTAATCTAAAAAAAATTATGAATTATGAATGAAGGGAATGGAATTAAAAGATTTTTCGGGATGGTTCACCATTGTGTGAAAGCTTGCGGCTAAAAACATTGCACAAATAACTGTAGGGGCAGACCCCTGTGTCTGCCCTGATTTATGGACAGATAAAGGACAGATAAAGGAATCACAAAAAAAAAGTGAAAATGAACCGTCCCAAATTTTCTTATAATCTCTGTGTTCTCTGTGGTAAAATTCATAGCTGAATAGTTGCAAAAAAAGGAAGGTAAAAAATGGCACATATCAAAAAGCATGACTTGAAAAAGGATGAGTTGGCACTCTGGATACACGATGCAATTGAGTATGTCAAGAAAAATCCGACAAAGATTCAGACATATGGCGGAATTGCTGCTGGAGTACTCATTGGAGGTATTATCCTCTGGTCAGCTGTCTCTACCTCAGTTAAGAATGTGAGGAATCAATTCGCTCAGGCACAGGTTGCTTATCAACAATGTGTCCCAGGTGAAAAAGAGGGTTATATAAAGGCAAAGGATGTTTTTTCATCCATTATCAACAAATATGGCTTTACCAAAGAGGCTAAGTTTGCCCGATTTTATAAGGGGGCATGCTGCTATTACCTTGGAGGGCTTGATGATGCTAAGGTTTGCTTTGAGGAATTTCTGGAAAAATGCCCAAAACATCCCCTGTCTCCATCTGCTTATTGCCGTATAGGCAATATTTATGAACAAAAGAAGGAGTTCCAGAAGGCAATTGATTCATACAAGCTGATATCAAAAAACTACCCAGAGAGTTTTGAGGTTCAGGATGCTTCTTTAAGTCTTGCCAGATGTTATCAAAAAATGGGCAACAATCCTGAGGCAAAGAAGCTATACGGAAAGGTAATGAAAAATTCTGGATGGGCTGATGAAGCAAGGTTCTGGTGGAAGAATTTATGAGCAGGCCATTACATGTTGCTTTCTTATGGCACATGCATCAACCGTTTTATAAGGATGTTTCTACCGGGGAATATGCTCTTCCATGGGTAAGGCTGCATGGGATCAAAGACTACTATGACATGGTTTCTATCCTTGATGCCTATCCATCGATACACCAAACATTTAACATGGTTCCATCCCTGATGATTCAATTAGATGAGTATGCTAAGGGCGCAAGTGATAAATATCTGGCATATACCATGATTCCGGCTAAAGAGTTAAGCTATGGACAAAAGACCTTTCTCTTGCAGGAATTTTTTTCTGCAAACTGGGACAATATGATCAAACCCTTTCCCAGGTATCGGGAGCTTATTGAAAAAAGGGGCATTACCCTTTCTGGAGATGGAATATCTACGGCTATCAAAAGGTTTAGCACCCAGGATTTTCTTGACCTTCAGGTCTGGTTTAATATTGCCTGGTTTGACCCGCAATTTCAGGGAAGGGACTCATTACTAGTAAATCTTATTCAAAAGCAAAGAAATTTTACTGAGGAGGAAAAGCAAAAGGTTATAGATAAGCAGAGAGAGGTTATTTCCCTTATCTTGCCTGAATACAAAAGAATGCAGGATAAGGGACAGATTGAGGTCTCTGTAACCCCATATTATCATCCAATACTGCCCTTGTTATGTAATACAGAATTAGCCAAACAGTCAGACCATGGTGTTACCTTGCCAGACAGAAGATTTTCTGCACCTGATGATGCAAGGATGCAGATAAAAAAAGCTGTAGATTGCTACCAGCATTACCTTGGCTCCAGTCCCAGAGGGATGTGGCCATCAGAGGGGAGTGTATGCAACGATATTATCCCGCTGGTAGCTGATAATGGCATTAACTGGCTGGCAACCGATGAATGGATTCTTTATCACACACTTGGCGTGGACAGGTATAGTGCCCATCTGCTGTATAAACCATATAATCTTAACATTGATGGGAAACAGGTAAGCATGGTCTTTCGGGATAGAACCCTTTCAGATACTATTGGCTTTACCTATGGAAAATGGAACACCTATGATGCGGTTTCTGATTTTATCACCAGACTCCATCATATCCATGATATGCTACCCAAAAAAAGAAATCATCTTGTGTGTATTGCCATGGATGGCGAGAATGCGTGGGAATATTATTCAAAGAATGGCTGGGAATTCCTGGAATATCTTTATACATGCCTTTCAGGCGATGAAAGAATAAGGTGTGTGACTATAAGCGAATATCTCAAAGAGAATCCTCCGCAGGAAACATTGACTGAGATTCACCCTGGCTCATGGATAGATTCTAACTTCCGTATCTGGATAGGGGGCAAGGAGGAAAACAGGGCATGGGATTATCTGTTCGAGGCAAGGGAGGCTCTGGTAAATTTTGAAAAAAAACATGGTCAATCAGATAAGACTCGAACTGCATGGGAATATATTTATATTGCTGAGGGCTCAGACTGGTTCTGGTGGTATGGGGATAAGCACTATTCCCCAAATGCAGACATCTTTGATTCCCTGTTTAGGGGGTATCTGGAAGGGATATACAATATCCTTGGATTAAAGGTTCCAGAAGGGATTAAGAAGCCGATAAGAGGGCAGGTTGTTTAGACTGAAGACTGTTAGCTTTTGTGTAACAGTTCAGCTAACCGCAGAGACGCAAA
>DYDG01000115.1 GCA_020717845.1 Marinifilum sp.
TAATTTCTCTGTGCCTCTGCGTCTCTGCGGTGAACTATTACTTGCGAAGCGACAATAAGCTGGGTTTGGAACTTCAGAACTTCAGAAAAATAATAGATATATGGCAATATCCTCTAAAGTAAATAAGCCTTGCTGCCGATAATAAACTTGAGCTATAAAAATTAGGCAATGGGTTGGTATATGCTTAAATAACACAAGCAGGATGCTTGTGTTACCCTGAATACAGGTGCTGAATATTTTCAGCCATGAATATAGATTGCTCTGTAGTCTCAATTGCTTGCGTAGTAAGTAGCACAGACATTCTTGCCTGTGATTTGACGATTACTACGCAGGATTGATGTTTGCGATTATTATAGAAGTGGGAAAAAAGGGAGTTAAGGTAAAAACTATGAAAAAGGTGGGAGTTTTTTTTATAATATATTTGTGTTGCGTCCTTCTTAATCTTAGCCTGCTAAATAATGCCTTTGCAGCAGATGATGGGGGGTATGAGTATAAGGGTGGCTGGGCAGGGGTATCGCCTGAACTTGATAAATATCTTAATAAACCTCAAGCTGTAGCTGTAGATTGTCTTAATGGTTATATTTATGTAGCTGATACTGAAAATCATCGTATCCGAAAGTTTACTACTACAGGGACCCGTACCTTAGAATGGGGCTGTTATGGTACACAGGCAGGGCAGTTCAAGTCTCCTGAAGGCATTGCTGTAAGTACTGATGGTTCTGTCTATGTTTCGGACACTGCTAATCATCGGATACAAAAATTTGATAGCAACGGAATGTTTATTCTATCATGGGGGAGTTTTGGGAATAGCAATGGTAAGTTTGGTTCACCAACAGGAATAGCAGTCGATACCTTTGGATATAGTTATGTGGCAGATACAAAAAATAATCGAATCCAGAAGTTTGGTAGCACAGGAAGCTTTACGGCTAAGTGGACAACGTCATTATCTCATCCTCAAGGAGTGGCAATAGGTGCTTCAGGTAACATCTTTGTAGCAGATACAGGAAATGATCGCATTAGAAGTTTTCCTAATACCTATGATAATCCAGATCCTTCGATTTTTGTGTCATCAGGACTCAAGTCTCCTGAAGGCATTGCAGTTGACTCTTCAGGAAATGTTTATGTTGCTGATACAGGCAACAACATCATCAAAAAATATAGCGATACCGACACCTTAGTATGGACAGCTACCTTAACCACCTTCTCCACTCCTACGAGTATATCTGTAAATGGCAGTTATGTTTATATTGCTGATACAAATAATCACCAGATTCAGAAACTTATGATTGATGATGGTACATATGTTGACAAATGGGGCAGTTTCGGCTCTCCTACAAGTTCCCTTAATTTCCCGCAGACAATGGCCATGGATGCAAATGGAAATATCTATATAGCTGATACTAATAATCACTATATTCAAAAATTTGATTTTCAGGCAGGGACATTTACTCTTAAATGGGGAGGATTTGGCAGCACTACCGGAATGTTTAAGTCACCACAGGGCATAGCGATTGATAAAGCTAATGGCTGGATTTATGTATCTGATACTGGAAATAAACGGATTCAGAAGTTTGATTTAGCCGGGAATTTTATTAGATCCTGGACAAACTCATTGCAATCTTCCCAGGGAATTGTCGTCGGTTCTTCTGGTGATGTTTATGTAGTTGATGCTGGTGAAGGGACAGCTGGCTCTCCTAAGGTTGAAAAGTTTACTTCTGATGGAAATTATCTGGCTGCGGGATCTTGGGGTAAGCGTGGAGCTGATCCAGGTAATTTCATTTCTCCTCAGGGTATTGCTATAGATTCTCTGGGTTATGTTTATGTGTCTGATCCTGGTGTTAATCGTATCCAAAAATTTACCCCATCAGGCAGCTACACATCACAGTGGGGAAACAATGGAACAACTACAGGCATGTTTGACTCTCCCCAGGGCATAGCTATTGACTCATATAATTATATTTATGTCTGCGACTCTAACAATCACCGCATTCAGAAGTTTAGCTCATCAGGTAATTTCATTACTACCTGGGGCAGAGAAGGGACAGATACAGGACAGTTCAAATTCCCTCAAGGAATTATAGTGGGGACTGATAATACAATTTATATATTAGATACAGGCAATCATCGAATTCAAAAATTTACTGCTGTCCCATTTTCTGTAAGTAATATCATCCCTGGTACAGCTTCAAATAATGCTGGGGCTACTGTTACAGTAACTGGTTCCGGTTTCCTTGGTCAGGCTACAGTTAGATTAGTTAAGTCCGGCTATGCTGATATCATTGGGACAAATACAATAGTTATTAATAATAGCACCATTACCTGTACAATGGATTTACAAGGGAAACAAGTTGGTTCGTGGAGTGTAGTGGTTTATAATCCTAATGGACATCTGGCAATAGCTACCCTGACCACTACAGCCTTTGTTGTCAATGACCCGGATCCGCCAACTATTGGAACATGCACAACTGCTGATATGGATGGTGATGGGTTTATAGATACGATTGATGTAGCCTTTTCAGAGGCAATCAAGGATTCCACAGTCAATGTGAATAATTTTAAGGTGGCAGACACCCTTGTTGTGGGAAGCTGGACAACATTGGGGACGGCTAACGATAATTATCTTCGCCTCTTTTTTGAGGATGGAACATTAACTACATCAATAACCCCTGTCTTAAGCTATACTGCTGGCAGCTTAACCGACCTATCAAATAACTTTCTGGCAGCTACTATGGCAACAACCATTGATAAGGCATTGCCCTGCTTAAAACTGAACTACCCATCTGTCAATGGGTTTGATAATCAAGACATCCATGTTGAATACGGGCTTTCAGAGACAGTAGCTACACCTACATTGATGTTGAGATTTACTAACAATGTAACCACTTTTGTTACTGCGATAGGTAGTTTGTCTGCTGCAGCTGGAACACATACAGCAACTATTTTGGGAACTGATTTGAATCTGACAGATGGCACCTATAGTGTAAGCTTAGTTGCCACTGATCTGGCAGGGAATTCAGCTGTCTCTCCAACTACTCTTAATTGGACATATGATACTGGTACCCCGATCTTGTATTTAATTAAACCAAATACTGGTGGGATTGATAACCATGACATAGAGGTATCCTATTGGCTTTTTAATAATGTGGCTACTTCCAGTCTACGGCTTATCTTTCAGAACAATACAGGGGCAGCTACCTTCACTAATTCAGGTAGCTTAACACAAGGCAGTAAACAAGCCACACATACGGTTACTATAAAAGGAAATGATATTGGTTTGCAGGATGGAGCTACCTATACAGTTACATTAATAGCAAATAACCTTGCTGGTAATCATGGAACATCCACATCTTCAATTAACTGGATGTATAGAACAATACCGCCAATAGCTACACTTACGACTCCGTCATCCAATGCCTATGAGAATCAGACGATTAAGGTAGAATATTCCCTGGTTCAGGATGTAGATACCATAAAGCTTGTTTTTCAACGCACTGGCGGCGAACCAGATCCAAAGGGTATATGGGAAGCTGATTCTATTCTTCCAAAAACCGCTGGCACTTATAGTTGTATGATAGATGGAAGTGATTTATACAGCGACGGTGGAACAACAACTACTGATGTTCTGGTTAATGGTGCTATTTATAGTGTTTGGTTAATGATGATCGATAAAGCTGGCAATACAGGTACTTCTAACACTAATACTAACTGGAAATATGATATTACATTGCCACGTGTTACTATGAACAAGCCTGCATCAAACGGCTTTGATAATAAAAGCATTGCTGTTGACTATGATCTTTCAGAACAGGCAGCTACGGTTACTATGCTCTTTATTGGCACCACTGGCACTTATACAGTAACTGATACACTTCCTACTGCACTTAAGAATAATTTTAACCTTGGGACAGCCTCAATAACACCTCCCTTACCTGAAGGAACGGGTACATTATTTACAGTTAAATTAATGGCATGGGATAAGGCAGGTAATGAGGCTGAGCCTTTTGTTATATCCAATTGGACATACGATACTGTGATTGCTACCCCAACCATTACTATTGCCAAAGGAAGCACCACATATACTACTAATCGAAATGTTGAGATTTCGGTTGGAAGTGATGCCCCAGATGCAGTGAAGTGGCTAATTAGTGAGAATGTAGGAGAAACAGTCTCCAACTGGACAGATTATGAACCAGCCGTATTTCAGTTAAGCCCGAGTGATGGAAAAAAAACCGTGTATGTCTGGATAATAGATAGAGCAGGGAATATAAGTGCAGCAGGAAGCGGAACTATCATCCTTGATGAAAAGCCGCCTACAATCACCTTAATCGAACCAGCCGCAAATACCTCTAACAATGGCAGTATTACTGTAACCTACTGGCTTTCTGAGGAACTGGCAACCGATACAATAAGGCTTGCTCTTGGCACTATCTCTGTTACATCAACAGCATTTACCGGAAATCAGGGCACAAATACAGTGAAGCTGAATATTTCTGACATTGGATTGACTGATGGGGCAACCTATACACTATTGCTTACTGCTCAAGATCTGCCTGGCAATGCAGGGACATCTAATTCTCAGGCTAACTGGCAGTATGATATTACACCCCCTGCTATTGGACTTACAACGAATATCTCGGATAATCAGAGTATTGCCTTGACATATACACTTTCTGAGGATATCAACCCTTCCAGCCTGAAGGCTGCATTTAGTCGTGGGACATGGACAGCCATAGCTGCAAACATTGGCACAGCAACAATGGGGACATGGTCTGCTATCCTTTCCGACAGCCAGCTTGGATTGACAGACGGGACATACACGGTAACATTGAATGCATCAGATCTGGCTGGCAATCCAGCAGCACCTGCAACGGTTTCAACATGGACATATGATACCGGGATAGGAAGCATCAACCTGTCTATCCCAGCTGGAAGCTATACCAATCAGGCAACGATTAGTGTTAATATAGGCACACTCACACCGCAGGAATCAGGAACAGTAAGTTATCTATTTGGTGAGGCATATTCGAGTATGCCATCAGAGGCTCATGGTTCATGGACAACAAGCCAGCCATCAAGCTATACACTCTCTGCTGGTGACGGCACTAAAACACTATACTTGTGGGTTAAGGACAGTGCAGGCAATATTACCCCTTCTCCGGCAACAACAAGCATTATGCTGGATACAACACGGCCAACCATCAGCTTGAACAATCCGGTTAGTAGCGGTTTTGGTAATGGAAGCATTACCGTGAGCTATACCTTGAATGAGAATGTTAAACTCTCAAATTTACTGCTTACCTTTGTCGGAGCAATTACTGTTGCTACAACATCTTCTTCATGGAGCGGGACAATCGGTACACATGAATTGGTGCTGAATACTTTCAATGTGTTGGGTGCACACGAGGGCAGCTACACAGTATATTTGTCAGCCGAGGATATGTCTGGCAATACCAATACATCAAACTCAAGCAATAATTGGACATACGATAGGACACTGCCAAAAGGAACGCTGTCAATTCCAGCATCAAATGGTATTAATAACCAGAACATCCCTGTATTCTATATCCTTTCAGAGCAGGCGTCAAGTATTACTCTTGAATTCACGCAGGTGTCTGGCACACCAGATGGAGCCTCTCCACACAGAGTAACGGCTCGATTGACTACCAATAATGGGGACAATGGAACAATTACCTTAAATGGCAGTGATTTGAATGATGATCAAACTGCATCAACCGATGATAACCTGAAGTCAGATGCCGTGTATGAGGTTTACATAGAGATTATTGATAGAGCCGGCAATATTGGCTCATCTGCTGCAAATACCAATTGGACATATGATTCGCAGGCACCCACCATTACTCTGATAAAACCTGCAACCAATGGATTTGATAATAATAGTATTGCTGTGGAGTATGAGCTTTCTGAGCAAGTATCCCCATCAACCATAAAGCTCATCTTTGAAGGACCGGCAACCATTACCATACCATCTGGCAGTCTAACCGTAACAAAGGGTAAAAATTCCCTTATTCTGTATGGAACTGCAGCTAACTTGCAGGAGGACACATATTCTGTTAAGATGGAGGCAGTGGATCTGGCTGGCAATAAGGGTGAATCTAATATCAGCACCGGATGGGTATATGATAATACACTTGGCACACCAACCATTAAATTGGCTGCTGGGGCTACCTATACCAAAACTGCATTGGTTGACATAGCGATTACAGATGATGCAGAGGCAGTTACCTGGTATGACAGCGAGACGCAGAAGGACATACCTATTGATAATAGCCCTTATTGGAATAGTGAGCCTTCATACTTTGTCCTGAATTCTAAGGATGACGGCACAAAAACTGTATATGTCTGGGTCAAGGATAGGGCAGGGAACATAAAAGGGGGAACAGCTACGATTATTCTTGATACCATACCTCCAATAGTTACCCTGAACAAGCCAGCACAAAATGGCATGGATAATGGCGATATAGCTGTAGATTATACGGTTAGTGAAAGCCAGGGGGTTGCCTCAGTAACACTTAGCTGGACATGGACAGGCGGGGCATCTGACGGTAATCATGTGGTGGATGTAACATCCACGACATCAACTACCTTGAAAGGGAATGGCTTCCCTGGCAAAACAGGGACAGAATCCTTAGTTAGCGGAGCAATATATACGGTTTCCCTGCAAGCAGTGGATTTGGCTGGGAATATAAGCATAGCTGATACTAA
>DYDG01000116.1 GCA_020717845.1 Marinifilum sp.
GCTACATTAATAAACCATTCGACACTTGAGACTTGACACGACACTGGCAGATGTAGCACATCTATCAATAGTGTCCGAAAAAGGGGATATGAAAAATGCCAAAGAATAAGGGTATGATGGTTATTGTAGGTTTTGTTGTCTTATGTCTGCTTCTTTTTGGAGATATGATACGGATTTATGTAGACTGGCTGTGGTTTCAGGAAAACAGCATAGAACAGGTGTTTACAACAAGCTTGTTAGCCAAGCTCCAGATAGGGGCAATAGTAGGCGGGCTGTTCTTTATCATGCTTTTTCTAAACCTTTTGCTGACAAAGGTTGTCCTTGCTAAAAGGGGTCCGATGCTTATTGATGACAGCCTGTTTGAAATCCCTAAGATGGATGAGTTGACAACAAACCTTAATAAAATCTTATTCTGGTGCATAGCTATATTTTCTATTCTGATTGGGCTTGGCTCTACCTATAAATGGGATGAGTTTCTTAAATTCCTGCATCCGGTCATGTTTAATATCACTGACCCGCTTTTTTCAACAGATATTGGGTTTTTCATCTTCCAATTGCCGCTCATAAAATACCTGTACTCTATCTCTGTCTCGGTTGTATTCTTCTCATCCGTGCTCGTATTGCTTGTTTATGTCCTTAAAAGGGGTATCTGGCTGAGAAAAACAGGTGTTTCTGTCCTGCCTGGGGCAAGGGTTCATCTCATTGGACTGGGGATGCTTATTGCTATTGTTGTTGGCTTTGGGTGTTTGCTAAAACAATATGATTTGCTTTTTTCTACCAGAGGGGTTGTCTTTGGGGCAAGCTATACAGATATTCATGCAGTTTTTCCGGTGTTAAATATTCTTATTGTCTTATCTGTCCTGCTGATATTTGTCCTTGCCTTGAGCATCTTTACCCATGTCTGGAAACCCATTGTTGTTCTAATGGGATTGATGGGGCTCACAGGTATTTTGGGTCTGATGTTTTATCCCCAGCTCATTCAAAAGCTTCATGTTGCACCCAATGAGATTGCCCTTGAAGAGCCATTCATCAAACTGAATATTGCCTTTACCAGAAAGGCATATGATGTGGATAGAATAAAGGTAAAGAAATTTCCGTTAGCAGATACTCTTAGCATGGCAGATCTAAAAGAAAATGAGGGGACTACCAAGAATATTAAGCTATGGGACAGTCAGCCGTTACTTGATGCCTATTCACAGCTTCAGGAGATAAGAACCTATTATAAGTTTAATGATGTAGACAATGACCGTTACCTGATAGATGGTCAATATCAGCAGATAATGCTTTCACCCAGAGAGCTTTCTTCCAATAATCTGTCCAGCAAGATCTGGCTGAATGAGCATATTACCTATACCCATGGTTATGGGCTCTGCCTTGGTCCGGTAAACAGGGTTACAGAAGAGGGGCTGCCAGAGTTTATGATCCAGGATATTCCGCCTGTGTCCAGGGTTGACTTGAAGGTTTCCAGGCCAGAGATATACTATGGGGAAATAGCTAATGATTACTGCTTTGTTAATACTACGGCAAAAGAATTTGATTATCCTGCCGGGGATGAGAACAAGTATTCCATCTACCAGGGGACAGGCGGTGTAGCTATCAAGTCTTTCTGGAAAAAACTCCTTTTCTCAATCCATTTTGCAGAGCCAAAGATATTATTTTCCACAGATATTACACCTGAAAGCCGCATAATGTATTATCGTGATATCAAGAAACGGCTTGATATGGCAGCCCCATTTATCAACTATGACAGCGATGCGTATATGGTTATCGGGAAGGATGGCAGACTGTTCTGGATGTGTGACGGCTATACCATGAGCAATTCATATCCCTATTCTGAACAGGTAAGCAAGATAAATTATATCCGAAACTCGGTCAAAACAGTCATAGATGCCTATAATGGAAGTATGCAGTTCTATATCAGTGAGCCAAATGATCCGATTATCAAGTGTTATGAACAGATATTCCCTGGCATGTTTCAACCACTTGCCAGTATGCCAGAGGATTTGCAGCAGCATCTCAAGTATCCAGAGACCATGTTGAGTATCCAGTCTCAAATATATTGCTCGTATCACATGCAAAACCCGCAGGTTTTTTATAATAAAGAGGACCTGTGGAATATAGCCAGGTCATCAGATGACAGCCTGATGAGTCCATATTACACCATAATGAAGCTATATGATAAGAATGAGTTTATCCTGATGATGCCATTTACTCCGGCAAAAAAGGATAATCTTATTGCCTGGATAGCATCAAGGTGTGATATGCCCAATTATGGGGAGTTGATGATTTATACCCTTCCAAAGCAAACCCAGATCTATGGACCAGCACAGATCAAGGCACGCATCAATCAGGATACGGTTATCTCCAAGGAATTGTCTCTATGGAATCAGATGGGCTCACGGGTTATTCACGGCAACCTGTTGGTTATCCCTGTCAAGAATTCACTCCTCTATGTTGAGCCATTGTATCTGGCTGCAGAAAAGAGTAAGATTCCTGAATTAAAACGGGTAATCATCGCCTTTGGCAATCAGATAGCTATGGAAGAAACCATGGAAAAGGCACTTGCGAAGATATTTGCCAGTGGCATGGCAAAGGGTGCAATCACTCAGCCAGTAAAAGAGGAAGCAGTAATATCTCAAGATAAATCCAGTGATGCCCTTATTCAGCAGGCAGCAGCATGTTTTAGACAGGCTGAGAGTTGCTTAAAGAATGGTGACTGGGCTGGGTATGGAGAACAGTGGAATGGGCTTAAACAGACGTTGAATGCTCTGGCTGAGAGGAAATAACTCACCGCAGAGAACACAGAGACCGCAGCTGTTAGCGTAACACAGACATTCCTGTCTGTGTTACGTTGGAAGAAGATGAGAGGATAACCACAGACAGGAAAGACAGGAATGTCTGTGTTGCTATGAGTCGATATTCAGCATATCCTTGGCAATTGCTCTCCAGCTATCATATCAACCACCCTTATGCCGCCTATGCGTGTGATTAGACAGACCAGACCCTCTGGTTTTTCGACAACCTCACCAATAATTGCAGAGTTTATCCCCAATGGATGTTTTCTCATGAGGGCAAGAACCCTGTCCTTGACCTCATTCCTAACAATTGCCACTAATTTACCCTCATTGGCAATATAAAGCGGATCAAAGCCAAGCAATTCGCAGACAGCCCTAACATTATCCTGGACAGGAATCCTGTCTTCGTATATTTTTATCGAAAGATTACTTCTGCCTGCAAATTCATTTAAGGTTGTAGCCAATCCACCACGGGTTGGATCACGTAGAGCATGAATATCATTCCCAACCTCATCCAGCATAGATGCAACAAGATGATTCAAAGGGGCTGCATCTGAAACAAGGCTTGAGCTAAACCCAAGCCCTTCACGCTGGCTCAGAATAGCTATCCCATGATCACCAATACTGCCGCTGATAATAACACTATCACCAGGACATATCCTGCGTGGAGAGATATCAATTCCATCAGGGATTAATCCAACCCCTGAGGTGGTAATAAACACCCTGTCAGCCATCCCCTTGCCTACAACCTTTGTATCGCCACAGACTATTTTAACCCCTGCCTCATCTGCAGCCTCCTTTATAGACCTTGAGATAGCTTTTAACTCCTCTATCCCTAAGCCCTCTTCAATAATAAACGATACAGAGAGATACAGCGGCTTTGCTCCCATCATGGAGAGATCATTTACTGTGCCACACACAGAAAGCCTGCCTATATCCCCACCAGGAAAGAATATGGGAGAAACGACATAGGCATCAGTGGTAAAGGATAGCCTGCTGCAAGAAAGGCAAGAAGGGCCAGAAGGGACAGAAGGGACAGAAGGGACAGAAAAATCAAGAACAGCACTGTCATTCAGCTCATCCAGTATTTCATTGCCAAAATCCTTCAAGAATATATCCTGAATCAAATCCTGACTGAGCCTTCCGCCAGAGCCATGACTGAGCAAAATCTTGTCAAATTTCATTGTTTTTTCCTATTGTTCAACTGGTGGGTGAATCGCCATGTTAGAAAAAAGCTCTACTCCACCGTCTTTTTTCTTTTCTTCTGGGTTACCCAACTATCTTATTTTCAGCAAATTTATAAAGAAGCATTCAGCTTTCAAGGTTTGACCCTGAGTCTGCCTTCAGGAAATTGACCGAGAATGAACCATCCCTAAATTACACATCATTCATCACCATTTTCAACAATCCTTTTGTATACTCATCATCTGGCTTTAATTCCAGAACCCTTTCAAATTCAGCTCTTGCCTCTTTCTTCATCCCCTTTTGATAGTAGATAGAGCCAAGGTTCTTATGGATGTCTATATTCTCTGGATCTCGTTTCAATATCTCCTGAAACTCACCTATGGTTTCGGCTATCATCCCTTTTTGATAATAAGACTCAGCTAACTTCAGATGTCTTTCAATTCCTTTTCCATATTTTTCATCTGCCTCAAAAACCTTTTCATGCTCACCCTTAATGTTATAGACCCTTTTCAGGTTAGCCAATGCTGATGGGTGATTGCGGTCGCATTCTAATGTTTTTTTAAACATTTCAATAGCCTCATCCCATCTCTTCTGATTTGCATACAAAGTGCCAAGGTTATTATAGGCATTGAGATGCCACTTATTCAGGACAATTGTTTTCTTGTATGACTCCTCAGCCTTTTTTTCTTCACCTATCAGGGAATAGACCATGCCCAGATTAAAATATGAGCCTTCATCCTTGTGGATAAACCTTAGAAGTGTATGGCTGCCATGGAACACCTTTTTAATCCATACCTGTCTGTTTTTGACATCATTATTGGCTCTTTCCACATAAATACTATTTAACACCTTCCAGTAACATGTTTCATAAGGGAAAATTTCAACCGCTTTTTCTAAATAGGGGATAGCCTCTATATACCTTTGTTTTTCTACAAAATCAAACCCTTTTCGATACCAGATGTCAGAGCGATAAGGAATGGTGGCTAAGAACATGACCACTATTATCCCTACAAACAGGACAGAATAAAGCAGCCATCTTATCGGATAGAAAGGGATTCTTGGGGTATTTTCTTCCGCTTCTCCTGATACTTCAGGACGAATGGCAAGCCCTCCGACAACCATCATCATTCCCATGGATGACCAGAATAGAGACATGATACATATCAGCCCGAAGTTAAATTGGTTCTGAACAAGATACCCCAATTCACATGCCCCAAGACAAACAAATAGGATACGGTTGTCACCTGTAAGGTTGCGGCATGTTTTCAGGAAAATCCAGGCAAGTGTGGACAGAACCCAGAGATATATTAAAAGCCCCATCACCCCTCGTGTTACAGCTACATCCAAAAAATCATTATGTGCCTTATCCGTGCCTATATTTGCCAGCTGCAGGGTATCGAGCCCTATGCCCAGTATCGGGTGTTCCTTGATAACCCTTATTGTTGACATCCATAATCCTATTCGTCCGCTTCCAGCCTTACCAATATCAATCTTTGGCATATTATCTGAAATTCCAGGTATAGAGTTTTCTACCTGAACCTGCGGTTCATCAATAATAAGGAGAAATCTTGCAATCACAGAGGTGTTTGGATTTAGCATAAAATAGGCTATAAAGGGTATCAGACAGGCTAATAATATTCTGAGCCTGCCCTTTTCTTCAATAAACCTTTGTTTGCCAGCCATGATTCCAAACAATATCAGTCCAAAACTAATCCCAATCGTTGTTGCTCTGGTGCTGGTATAGAAAAAACCTATGATGATTAGAATAATCGCTGCTCCATAATACCATGGCCTCGTTGTTTGCAATATACGGGGATAGCTACGCATAAATACTGTGGTAAAACTTTCAGCAGGTGTCAGAGGTGCTGCCGTCTTTTTCTGTTTCTTTCCATGTTTTTGTGGGACAACTATCTTGCTGCTCTTGATTGATGGGATTGTCTCAGCCTTTTTGAAATACATTGCCAGAGCAAAGAAAAAAACCATGATCAGATAAGTAGAAAGAAACGGGGCACTGCCAAAGGTAGCAAAGACACGATAAGGGTCAGAAAAGCTCCATGAGAATGGGTCATGTCCAAAATGTTGAAAGATGCCATAAATACTCTCAAAAACTGCCACAAAGATGGCTGTCTTTATCATCTTGTGGACAAATGCCTTATCTGTAAAATTGACGACCAGATAGTAGAGGCAGATATAACTGGTTATGGCAAATAAGCCTTCATATCGCTTGTAAAATCCAAAAAGGCTGATACATGGTGACCATGAGATAATTGTGCAAAGAATGTTTATTCCCCAAAAAGCAAAGATAGGGATGTCTAATGGGGTGCGGACAAAGTGGCACTGCCGGCTGCTCAGCCATTTTATTGCCCAGCATCCAAGCATAGGAATAACCAAGAGATAAAGGAGGGTTAGCTTTGCCAGGTCAAAGGTAGCATATAATCGCAGGTCAAACCAGACAGGGATGCAAAGAATAACACAAAGAAGTAAGAATCGAATAATCTTGTTACACATGATAAACTCCAAATTATGATATGTGGCAAAAAAGGTCAATGGGGCAAGTGAAGATAAGGTTGTTAAGCCATTGAACACTTTTATCACAGTTACTATACTATAATTATTGCTCTTTGTCAATAAGTTTTTGAAAATTTGGGGATGGTTCACCTTTGTGTAGAGACGTTGCCTTGCAACATCTCTACGGATTATGACAATGTGTCAAGGGGGATAATAGAGA
>DYDG01000025.1 GCA_020717845.1 Marinifilum sp.
GATGATGGGGTAGGGGTCCACAATGCTTCCATCGAACTGTTAATTAATGGAAGCAAGGTATCCCCTATTATCACTGGAACAACTACTGATTACACGATTGTCTTTAAGCCACAAGTTAATTTTAACTATGGTCAGCAGGTTCAGGTTATTGTCAAGGCTAAGGATCTATCAGGCAATGCCATGACAGCAGATACATACACCTTTACTACAGTAAGTCCACCTGATACCAGCCCGCCATATACAAGCGGGCATCAACCCTCTAAGGGGGCAATAGATGCGGCTACCAATACAACCATATCCCTTCATATTAAGGATAATGGTGTTGGTGTCCACAATGCTTCCATTGAGATGTTGGTTAATGGCAGCAAGATAACCCCTGTTATCAGCGGCACAAAGACCGATTACATTGTGTCTTACAAGCCAACAGTTAATTTTAGCTATGAGCAGCAGGTTCAGGTTATTGTCAGGGCTAAGGATCTATCAGGCAATGTTATGCCAGAGGAAAGCTATAGTTTTAAGGTAGGAGTCATGCCCATTACCACAAGTCCATCCCTATTATGGGCAGGTGAAACAGGGTATGAAAATGATGGCATAGCACCTGATACTTGCAAACTTAAGGACACAATTAAGTATCGAATCAAGTATATGGATCCAGATAATATCCAGCCTCGAAGCGGATACCCAAAGTTGAATATCTATTGTAATGGCAAGCTGTTAAAAAATACTGCCATGTCAGTGGCAGACATCAAGGATACAATCTACAGTGATGGTAAGATATACTGGTATTCCTATGTCATACCCAGTTCTGGAAGTTACAGTTATACGTTTGAAGCTATAAATCAAAAAGGAACAACTGCTGTTGGTGTTCCAACCAGGTCCAGTATAGGTCCTGTTGTTGAACCAGTCAATAGAGTGCCTCAACTCAAATATTTCTATCCTGACGGCGGGGTAAGCCCAAGCACAGGCAATCCAGGCTCAAAGTTTGAGTATCGGGTTATCTACTCTGATGAAGATAATCATCTGCCAGGTAATAAGTATCCTATTCTGCACATTACCCTGGATGGAAAGGCATTAAATTCGATCCAAATGGAGGCAGTTGATTTAGCAGATACCAATGTTATTGATGGCAAGGTGTATCGGACTGTTACTCCATTAACTGCTATTGGCAAATATGCCTATCGATTTGAGGCTTTAGATTCTAAGGGGATGAAGGCAGCAGGGGAGGCAGCTGTTGTTAAGAACGGTCCAAATGTTCAACGGCAAAATACACCGCCAATCCTTGAACTGGGCTTTGATGGCAATAAAGGGGTTAATCCAGGTGAGGGCAAGAAAAATACTGTCTTTGAATGGAGGGTCAAATATACTGATGCAGAGAATGACCAGCCATTATCTGGCTATCCAAAGATTTATATCTACAAGGCTGGCAAGCAATACCTCCTTTTGACCATGACCCCTGTTGATGCAAAGGATACTAATTATATGGATGGAAAGCTTTATTCGCTCAAGAGATCATTGGTTGCAGCAGCGAGTTATTCATACAAATTTGCTGCTATGGATATAATGAGTGCATTAACTGAGAATGGACAGATACAGGGGCCAATAGTAGCTGCCTCATCCCCTGATGATACCGCATCAGATGATGTATTGAGCAATATTGGCTATCCATACCCTAACCCTGTGTTTGATGCTGATCCAGTATCGTTTTTTAATATCGAGCCTGAGAGCAATCTTAAGGTGTATAACCTTGCCGGTGAATTGGTTTTTGAAGGGGTCTACGACGGAATTTCATGGACACCATCATCGGACTTAAGCTCTGGCATATACCTTTATTTGATAGAGTATGAAGGCAGTATCATTCGAGGCAAGCTGGGGATAATAAGGTAACACAAGCATCCTTGCTTGTGATTTGAAAAAGGAGGGAAAACATAATGTATCGCTTAAGGTTTATGCTATTATTTGTAGCAATATCAGCATTATTTTTGCAGCCAATATATGCTGAAGAGACAGAAAGGGTTGTGCTTGACAATGGGCTGGTGGTTGTTTTTAAGGAGGTGCATACTGCCCCGCTTGTTGCGGTGCAATTATGGGTAAAGACAGGCAGTATCCATGAAGGTGAGTATCTGGGAAGTGGGATATCCCATTTCATTGAACATATGCTGTTTAAGGGAACAAAAAGAAGAGGGGTAGGGGATATAGGCCGTCAGGTGAGTGCAGCTGGCGGAGAGATGGGTGGATATACCTCTATGGATAGAACGGTTTACCATATGGTCATGCCAGAGGATAAGGCTGAGCTTAGCTTAGATATATTGTCTGATGCAGCTGCAAATGCAGCCTTTGATTCAGTAGAGATGGAAAAGGAAAAAGAGGTTATCTTGAGAGAGATGGATATGTGTGAGGATGACCCGGATAAGTATCTCTCAAGAAAAATATGGCAGGTGGCATTTTCTCATCATCCATATCAGCATCCGGTGATTGGATACAAGGAGATGTTTCTCAAGCTTACCAGGGATGATCTGCTGAAATATTACCAGCGGTTTTATGTGCCAAACAATATGATCCTCTCGGTTGTTGGTGATTTTAATAGATCCTGGATGCTGAAAAACATAAACAAATACTTTAAGGATTTTGAGAGAACATCAATATCTCCAGTATATATACCCCAGGAGCCTGCACAGATTGGCAAAAAAATGTTTGAGGATGACCAGGATATAAAGGCAGCATATCTGGAAATGGCTTTTCATATCCCAGACATCAGAAACAGGGACATTTACCCCTTAGATGTTATGGCTCTTATCCTTGGTCAGGGTAACTCATCCAGGCTTTATCAAACCTTAAGGGAAAGGGAGAATATCGTCTATTCTATTAATGCCTGGTCATATACCCCGCAGTATCCGGGGCTTTTTGGGATTACGGCTATCTTAGAGCCAGAGAATTTGCAAAAGGCTCAAGGCAGTATCTGGAAAGAGGTTGAAAGATTAAAGAAAGGTGATATTACAGATGAAGAGCTGGAAAAGGCACGGCAAATGGTTATTGCTTCCTCTGTCTTTTCTCAGGAAACAGTGGAATCTCAAGGATCAGAGATTGCCTCGAATGAGTATATTTGTGGGAATGTTAATTTTAATAAGGATTATGTGGAAGGGATAAGGAAGGTAGGCAGGGATGATATTATTCGTGTTGCCAGGCAATACCTTTATGATGGCAACCTGACGATTGGTATCTTAAAGCCAAAGATTAAGGAAGAGGCAATAAGTCCAAGCATACAAGTCAAAGTAGAGCCAACAATTCAGAAATTTGTTTTGGATAATGGACTTGTTTTATTGGTTCTTGAGAATGACAGCCTGCCGATTGTTTCTATAAATGCTGTGTTCAAGGGAGGGGTGTTGTTTGAAGAAAAGGGCAGAGAAGGGGTGTGCAACCTTGTTCAGAAGATGCTGCTCAAGGGCACCAAAAACCGTAATGCCAAACAGATAGCTGAAGAAATCGAGTCGCGTGGGGGAGATATCTCCAGCTATGGCGGCAATAATAGCCTTGGTTGTGCAGTTAAGGTGTTAAAAGAGGATCTTGATTTAGGGTTTTCATTGCTCTCAGATGTCCTGCTTAACCCATCCTTTCCAGCAGAAGAGCTGGAAAAAGAGCGAAAAGCAGTTCTGGCAGCGATAAAACTGCAGGATGATGACCCGTTTAACTATGCAGTAAGGGTGTTGCGAGAGAACATGTGGCAAGAACATCCATATTGTCATAACAGCCTTGGCACAGAGGAAGCGGTAAAGGGGTTAAAATATGAGGATTTGAGTGCCTTTCATCAGGCATTCTGTCAGCCAGGCAATATGGTTCTGGCTATTTTTGGGGATGTGAAGGCACAAGAGATAAGACAGAGGGTTTTAGAGACATGGGGATCTGTAAAAGGTGCTAAATTATCATTATCCTTGCCTGAAAAACCTGAAAAAGCAGAGCAAAAGGAGGCAAGGCAGGTAGTTAAAGAAAAGGATAAGGAACAAAGCATTATCCTGCTTGGGTTCCCTGGTGTAAGTGTAGGGGATCAAGACCGATATGTCTTTGATGTGATGAGCTCTATTCTTTCTGGCAAGGGCTCAAGACTTTTTGTTAACCTGCGAGATAGATATGGTCTGGCCTATTATGTCGGGGTATTTTCTATACTTGGGCTGTCTCCTGGGGCATATGTTTTTTATATTGGCACGAGTAAGGAGAAGATAGATGCTGCCCTGGATGGGATAAAGAAGGAGATAAGGATATTGAGGGATGAGGATGTGACAGATGAGGAATTATCCAGGGCAAAGACATCCTTGATTGGCGAGCATTTGCAAGCTATGGAAACAAGCTCTGCTCATGGGTTTGATTGTGCCTTAAATGAGCTGTATGGGCTTGGGTATGAAGAGGGGGAGGAGAAAAGGTTTTCGGCAAGGATTAATGGGGTTACCAAGGATGATATAAAACGGGTGGCAAATAAATATTTGCAGGATGATAAATGCACAGTGGTTATTGTCAGGTCAGAAGATGAGAAGTTCTGAAGTTTAGAAGGTTAGAGGTTTGGAGGTTAAGAACTTCATGATTGGCTATTGTTCAGGTAGGCATGAAAAAACTTAAGAAATTTGCCACGAAGGCACGAAGGCACAAAGATGCACAAAGAAGATTTTAAACCCTTATCAAAGGATGGAATAAGACGGATAATTTTATAAGTCTTAGTGCCTTCGTGGCAGAAATTATCTGGCAACTGATACCTGAACGGTTACAAAAATAAAAAAATGGAAAGGAAGTGGAAAGGTATGAAGAAAAAGTGTGAAGTATGTAATAAAGATAAGGGACGACGAATATGCAGGCGATATGAGGATAAGTTTATCTGTTCCTCCTGTTGTGCCAATATCAGTGATTCTGAGTGTGAAGGGTGTCAATATCTTGAAGAAATCCAGCAATATCGTGCTTCTAAGATCAAACAGTCTTCTGAAGAACATGGTAGTGTTGAGATTAATCCAGAGCTGGAAAAATCTATATCCCATGCCTTAGGACTGGTTGAAAAAGGCGAGATCAATGAAGGCGAGGCTATCATGGTTGACTTGCAGGGGGAATATCCAGAATATCATACAGTATATTTTGGACTGGGTGTTATATCTGCTGTTAGGGAAAGGCATGATGAAGCGATAAAATATTTCAAGAGGGCTGTTGAGATCTTTCCTCATTTTGCTGTAGCTCATTTTAATCTGGGGGTTGCTTATCAGAAAAAATTGGATATTAGCCATGCAGCAAAGGCATTCAAGGAGGTTGTGCGGGTTGGTAAACCTGATAGTTATATGGTAAACGAAGCCATCAGCTTTATCAAGGAAATGGAGCAAATGGTTGAAGTAAGCAGTGGTATTGAGTTAGAAACATATTTAGAGGGTCAGGATATATTTGATCAAGCTTTTGCTTGTATGCAAAGAAGAGAATGGGAAGAAGCCCTTACTGGATTCAAGGCAGTTCTGGCTAAGGGCATACTGAGACATGCGGCAACCTATGGAAGTATGGGGATTTGCTATGGCTATTTGGGACAAAAACAGGATGCCATGGTATGTTTTGACAAAGCACTTGAGATTGACCCAGCCTATGAACCAGCCATGTTTAATCTTAAGGCTCTCGAATCTCTTAAGGATGGTGAAACATTCTTTGACCTCAAACCTGACTCTGTCAAAGAGGATAAGGAAGAGGTTGCCGGAAAGAAGTCTCTTCTGCAAACCTTGTTCCAGAAACTGGTTGGAATAGGTCAGACAGGTTCTTAGTACCTTACCAGTAAAATTCTTGCACAAAAAGCAAGAATTTTGGTAATCGGTAATCGGTGATCAGTGATCGGTATCCTACATTACCTGATCACCGTTTACCGATCACCGATCACCTGTTCCTGTTTGGTTCTGGCTCGTCCAGGTTAGGGAGTGTGAGGAGAAGAAATGTTCGCAGAAATATTTGACAAAACAGGGCTATTAGCAGAAAAGCTGAATAATTACGAATGCCGACCCCAGCAATTGGTAATGGCAAACAGGATAGGGGAGGCAATCAGGGATAAGGAGCATTTGATTGTTGAGGCAGGCACAGGCACGGGTAAAACATTATCCTATACGGTCCCTTTTCTCTATTGGACAGTAAATGAAAAGAAACGGGTAATTATTTCAACCTATACCAAAGCCCTTCAACAGCAATTAATGGATAATGACCTGCCCTTACTGAAGAGGATGCTTAACCTTGATGTTAAATATGCCCTGTGTATGGGTAGTGAGAATTATCTGTGCCTGAGAAGGTTTTTTCGAGCACAGGTGGATGTTGTCGGGGTATTTGAATCCTTGAAAGAGGTGGAGGAGTTCAGGCAGATAGATGAGTGGCGAAAGATTACCAGGACAGGGTTAAGGCATGAGATTGGTTTTGAACCAACGACTAATATCTGGACAAAGATATGCCGTGAAAGCGAGCTGTGCCTGCACCAGAAATGTGAATATAAGGATGAATGCTTTTATAGCCGGGCACGAAAATTTCAAAATCAGTCCCAGATACTTGTAGCTAATCACCATCTATTCTTTGCCAATCTGATGGCAAATAATATGCTCCTGCCTTCCTTTGACGGGGTTGTGTTTGATGAGGCACATAACCTGGAGGATGTAGCCACAACCTATCTTGGGGTTGATGTCTCAAATACCGGTATCCGCTATCTGCTGGATTCACTCTATGCTACTCAAACCCAAAAAGGGTTGTTGTCAAGACTGAAAATAGATAATGCTGAAATTATCCAGCAAATAGGCGAGGTAAGGCATGCTGCCGAGCAATTCTTCTTAAACATTCATGGTTTATCTGGTAACAATGCTCAAACCATGAGGCTAAGGGATAAAAACTTTATAAATAACATTATAAAAGAGCCAATATTTTCTTTAATATCAGGCTTGAATAGAGTTAAAAAAGCTGTTAATATCGAAGCAGAACAGGTTGAGATTGATGCCTTTATCGAACGAGCACAAAAGGTAAATGATTCACTTGAATGTATTATTAATCAGAGCATTGAAGGCTTTGTTTACTGGCTGGAAACAACCAGAAAGGCAAGGTATAATCGAATAGTCCTTCATGCCAATCCCATAAATGTGGCTCAAAGGCTTAAAAGCATTGTCTTTGATCAGATGTCCCCTGTAATCTTAACATCTGCTACCCTGACATGCAACAAATCATTTGATTACATCAAATCAAGGCTTGGGTTGAATACAGCAGCCCATCTTATTCTTGATTCACCCTTTGATTATGCCAGGCAGTCTCTTCTCTATGTTCCTCAACACGTGCCTGACCCAAGGGATGAAAAATATATTGAATCTGCGGCAAAAGAGATAGAGGATTTATTAACCCTGACGCATGGCCGGGCATTTATCCTTTTTACCAGTTATTCGATGTTGAACAAACTTCATGAAATAGTTTCAAAAAGACTTCCCAACTTCAACCATATCAAACAAGGAGACTTTTCGCCATCAAAGGCTATAGAAATGTTTAAGGTTCTTGACCACTCGGTAATATGGGGAACATCAACCTTTTGGCAGGGGGTAGATGTGCCAGGTGAGGCTTTGCAATGTGTTGTTATTACCAGAATTCCCTTTGCTGTTCCAGATGACCCGATAATAGAGGCAAGGGTTGAGTCCCTCAAGCAGCAAAACATTGAGCCCTTCTGGAATTATCAGGTGCCGCAGGCAATTATTTTAACCAAACAGGGATATGGGAGATTGATTCGGCATGGTGATGACTTTGGAATAGTGGCAATCCTTGATTCAAGGATTCATACCAAGGGTTATGGTAGATTGTTCATTCAATCCCTGCCGCCATCCCTACGCGTGTCAACCTTAAAAGAGGCAGCAGGGTTTATGAAAGGGCTGCATGAGGCAAAATAACCTGAGGGGTGAACCAGGACAAAATATCTTGACAGATAAACGAGAACGCTGTATAATAGTTAATATTATCCGTTGTGCATAACCTGCTAATTGGAATACAAAAGCAGTTGTAAATAATTATGGACGGAAAAGGGAGGAGACAATAATTATGCTGAATGAAAAGATGATCAACATCGGACAGGCTGCTCTAAGTGGGAAGAATATCACTGACAAGGAAGCCATTTCCTTAGTCAAGGCACCGCTGTATGAGCTTCTTTTTTGGGCAAATACGGTAAGAGGTAAGTTCAGAAAGGATAAGATAGATGCCTGCACCATAATTAATGCCAAGAGTGGAAGGTGTCCAGAAGATTGTAAGTTCTGTGCTCAATCCTCTCATTATTCAACTGTTGTTCAAAGTTATCCCCTTGTTGAGGAGGAAAGGATATTAGAAACCGCACATTATGCCAGCAAGATAAAGGCGAAAAGGTTTGGGATTGTAACCAGTGGACGAAGGCTTCTGGATGAAGAATTAACTAAGGTTTGCCGAGCCATTAAGCGGCTGACTCGGGTAAGTGATGTTATTCCCTGTGCATCCCTGGGCAAATTAACTATAGACTATGCAGACAGGTTGAAAGAAGCAGGTCTGGGACGGTATCACCATAATCTTGAAACCTCAGAAAAATTCTTTCCCAATATTTGCACCACTCATAGCTATGCAGAACGAATAAGTACCATAAAGATTGCTCTTGATGCAGGGTTTGAGGTCTGTTCAGGCGGGATATTTGGGCTTGGAGAGACATGGGATGATCGAGTGCAATTAGCTCTAACCTTAAGGGAATTAGGTGTTACCTCTATCCCATTAAATTTTTTGAATCCTATTGCTGGCACACCCTTTGGTGAAAATAAGCTCCTATCGCCTCTGGAAGCCCTGAGAATAATTGCTATCTTTCGGCTTATTCACCCAAAACAGGAGATACGAATAGCTGGAGGTCAGGAGATAGTCTTGAGGGATCTTCAGAGTTGGATATATTATGCTGGAGCCAGTGGGATAATGATTGGAAATTATCTAACTACTGAAGGAAGACCGCCAGAGGAAAATTTGCAGATTATAAAAGACCTTGAATTAACAGTGGATGAATAAAGATGAATAGAGTGGTAATTGTTACCGGGGCATCAAGGGGGCTTGGGGCAAGGCTTGCTCAATGCTTTGCTGATGCCAGGTTTGCGGTGGCAGTTAATTATAATGAAAATAAAGATAGGGCAGAGGGCTTAGTCCGTAGCTTGAGAGAAGATGGACATGATGCTGTGGCAATTCATGCTGATGTGTCAAATCCAGTTGAAGTAAGGTCTATGGTAGACATGGTGCTATCATTATGGGGCAGGATAGATGTGTTGGTAAATAACGCTGGTGTTGTGTCTGATGCCCTTCTGGTAAAAACCTCAAATCATGTGTGGGAAAAGATTATTGGAACAAATCTGTCTGGTGTATTCACCTGTATAAGGGCAGCAGCTGAGATAATGATCAAACAGGGTGGGGGACATATCATCAATATCTCGTCTATCTCTGGTGTGCATGGACAGGTTGGTCAGGCAGCCTATGCAGCGTCAAAGGCAGGCATACTGGGGCTGACAATGTCAGCGGCTAAAGAGCTGGGAGAATATAATGTCTGCGTGAATACTGTCCTGCCAGGGTATCTCTTGACTGATATGGGCATATCTGCTGATAAGGCAAGGGATCGGGCTATAGAGAGAAGCGTTTTGCACCAACTTGCAGATGTAGATGAGACTGCTCACTTTGTGGTTAATCTTGCACAGATGAGCGGTATCTCTGGGCAGGTGTTTAATCTGGATAGCAGGGTGTAGTGAAAAACGAAAAGGGAGAGGTTATTGTATTCAATAATAACTTGTAAGTTATACTCACCCACCACTCATTTTTATCTCTCGAATCCATGTTGAGCCTATAAATATTGCAATCGTCAAAATTAAATTAAGGAGAAAGCTAAGATGAAAAATCAAACTTTATTAGAGAGAATCACCATTAATCCTAAAGTAATGGTTGGTAAACCAACTATCAGAAGCCTAAGAATTACAGTTGAACAGATTTTAAAAGCTCTTGCCAATGGAGTTTCAGCACAGGAGCTACTTGGAGACTATCCTGAACTTGAACCAGCAGATATCCAAGCGGCTTTGTTTTATGCTACTGAATTAGTAAGTGAAGAACAAGTTTTTTCAATAGCAGTGTAGGTGAATAGAAAATGAATCAAAAGCAAAAGGAATTAAGGTTCTTAGTTGATGTTGGGGTTAGTAAAAAAGTAGAGCAGTGGCTTTTGAAGAATGAGTACAACATGAAAGCTGTAAGAGATATAGACCCAAGAATGGACGATGCTAAAATATTAAATATAGCTGTCTCTGAAAATCGGATGATTATTACAATGGATAAAGATTTTGGTGAGCTTGTTTATAATTCTGGTTTAGCTCATTGTGGAGTTTTGCTTTTGAGACTTGAAGATGCTGTGGCAGATGAGAAAGTAGTAGTTATGGAAAAGATTTTGACAGAACATTCGGATAAGTTATTGAATAACTTTTGTGTTTTTCAGAATGGAAGACTTAGGATAAAAAGGGAAGTAAAGGGTCAGGTTATACATTTTACAGAAAGGAATAGATAAATTGGATGAACTGGTTATACTTGACGTTATACGTTACAAAGGAGAATAAACCATGGCTCAAATTAAGATTTACGGTATTAAGGAAAAGCTATCTCCTGTTCGAGAGCAATTGTCAACGGTCATTCATGAATGTGTAATGGAAGCCTTGCAGTTTCCGGCTAACAAAAGAGCACACCGTTTTTTTCTGATGGAAAAAGAAGACATGCTTTACCCCGATGGACGCACAGATGCATACACGATTATTGAAATAAGCATGATCGAAGGACGCTCTGTTGAAGCCAAAAAAAAGCTAATCAGACTGCTCTTTGACAACATTAGAGACAAGGTAAATATTCAGCACCAGGATATCGAAATATGTATTCAAGAAAGCCCAGCGTGCAATTGGGGATTCAGAGGTATGCATGGTGACGAAGTTAAATTGAACTATAAAATCAATGTGTAAAAGGAAAAGGATTGCACCATAACTAAAAAACTCCCCTCCTTTTCAAGGAGAGGTTAGGGGTGGTTTCTGAAAAATTGCAATTTATACCAGTAAAGGAGAAGTCTCATGGAAAAAATAATAAACAGTCAGATTCAGGAGAGTATTGAGGTCAAGAATAATATTCCGTTAAAGGATGTGGCTAAGGCAGCAGAGCTAATCATTGATGCCTACAAACAGCATAAAAAGGTGCTTATCTGCGGTAATGGCGGGTCTGCTGCAGATGCCCAACATATGGCTGGTGAGCTGGTTGGCAGGTTTAAGATGGAACGGCAGGCACTTGGGGCAATTGCTTTAACTACTGATACGTCTATCCTTACAGCTATAGGCAATGATTATGGGTTTGATGATATATTCTCAAGGCAAGTAGAGGCTCTAACATCGTCAGGAGATATAGTGATTGGAATAAGCACCTCAGGAAACTCTCCTAATGTGCTCAAGGCAATTGCTATGGCTAAGGAAAAATCGGCTGTAACTATTGGTCTAACAGGTGGAAATGGCGGCAAACTCAATGATGTAACAGATGTATGTATTGTTGTCCCATCCTCTAATACCCCAAGAATACAGGAGTCGCATATTACCATTATCCATATCATCTGCCTGCTTGTGGAGCAGACGTTGTTTGGAGGGAAGTAATGCATTTATTTGTTCCCTCCAAACTGGAAGATTATCTGCTTGGCGAAAAACCAAAGGTAGACTGCATCCTGTGTGCTATCAGGGATAGGGATGAAAAGGTGGTACAGATTGATGTTTACCGTAGTCAGGATATGATAATCTCCTTAAATCTATATCCGTACAATCCAGGTCATGTAATGATCTTTCCCAATAGACACATCAAGGATATTCGTGAGTTGAATGAGGAAGAGACAACCCAAATACAGTCATTGACCATAAAAACCCTTGATGTGCTTGACAGGCTTTATTCTCCTTCCGGGTATAATATTGGCTATAATATGGGTAATATCGCTGGTGCAAGCATTGAACACCTACATCTGCATATTGTGCCAAGGTACAAGAATGAGCTTGGTTTTGTAGATATATTGAGCAATTCCAAGATAATTGTTGAGGATCCACGGAAGACATTAGAGAGGTTTAGAGAAGCGTATGCTGCTGTAGCTGCAGGGCTTGTCCCTGCCAATAAGCTTGTATAGGAGGCAACCACAAGGGTTGCAGTTACATTGACATGGGGCAGGCTTGATTGTAGCTGCGGCTTGTCTCTGCCCAATAAGCTTGTAGGAGGCAACCACAAGGGTTGCAGCTACATTAATATCAGATTGCTTAATTATCACTAAGGTAGGATAATATGGGTGAAAAAGATGAAGAAAGTAGTTATAATTGTAGGATCTGGTTTTTCTCATGCTTTCACAGAAGGTGGTGATCAAGTTCGAGTAATAGGCAATAAACCTGTGCCAACTCTATCTGGACTTGCTCAAGCTGTATTTGACCATATGATGACAGATTGGAAAAAATCAGAATATGAAGAAAAAATACAACAACTATTTTCTGAAGAAACAATTAAAGCAACTATCAACAGATTGGGACAATTTATTGAAGACGAGTATGATTTTGAGCAAATCATGTCGTTTTTTTCCATAAAAGCATCCTTCGTGGATTATCTGCCCTCTAATAATCCAATATCGCTTGTTCAAACCAAAGCTGAATTTGAATGCCTAACTTATGCTCTTGCTTCTTGTTTTGCAGCATGTTTATTTATGTTTAAAACTACTGATTCTATTCTATGTCAGAGTATTGTAGCTTACGCAATTCATAACAAAAAAACTTTCGATGCCTTTCGTGAAAAACTTAACAACCTTGAGCAAAAGCATCACGTAACCTTTATCAGTTTTAATTACGATGGTATACTGGAAACACTTCTTTATGATCCAGATACAAAAGATATAGCCAAAATGATGAGCACTAAAGAAGAGAGAAGCCTGCAAGAATTGTGTTTCTCTACATGTAAAATCGAACATTTATATGGAATTCCAACAACAACAAGTATACCTAAAAAAGAAAATACCTCGATGCTATTAAAGCCTCATGGATCAATACACTTTTTCGAAACATCTAAAGAAATCTCTCGATTAAGCGGTTTACCTTCTCTTATAGCTCAAAAACTTATACTTATACCGGGTTCCGCTGAAAAAGACATACCACTTCTTTCCTGCATAGAATATACATCTCCAATTCCGTTTATTATTCCACCAGTGTTTAACAAAGACTCCTATTTTGTATCAGATTATTCAAAAGTAATTATGCGTAAAACATTAATAGCGTTGTTGGAAGCAGATGTCATTATCTCAATTGGGTTTAGCATCCCTCCGTCAGATATCTATATTAGAACATTATTTGATATAGTTAATCAACATTCAAACAATGTCCAGTTCAATAAGAAAAAAATTGGGTTAATATATAAAGCAAACTCCAATGATAAAACAGAGGCTAATTGGAAGAGTATATTTACTTCTAACGAAGTAGAAATTATCAGCAAAGAAGGGCTGGTTGTTTCATCGGTGGAATCCATTAATGAAATGTGGGAGAAAATAGACCAATGGATAGATCGACGAGCATACGCTTGAGGTATTAAAAACAGGGACAATGTAGCTGCAACCCTTGTGGTTGCCTGTTAAAAAGGCAGGGACAAGCCCTGCAGCTACAATAGGATGGATTAATGAATAACCTGAAATATCGAAAACATATAAGGCTTTCTTCCAAATTTTATATAGGTACTGGTTGGTATTTCATAACATTGGTATCAAAGAAAAGGCAGAATTTATTTACAGAACAAATTAAGGTTATTCTTGAAGAAGCATTGCATAATATTCCAAAGATGTTTTCTGGTTGGCAAATAGATTTTTTTGTAATTATGCCCAATCATTTACATTTTATTCTTGCATCTATTGAGAGTAATTTTTCATTAGATAAAGTAATAGGAGCATATAAGTCTCTTGTCTATAAACAATTAAGACAAGAGCTTGGACTAAAAGAATCACCATGGCAATTAAACTATTATGAGCATATTATTCGATCTGAAAATGAATTGAATAAAATACGGCTTTATATTAAAGCTAATCCATTTGAAGAGATAATTGATTGGAAGCAGATTGATAATTATATAATTTAATCTTCTATTGTAGCTGCAGGGCTTGTCCCTGCCTAATAAGCTTATAAGAGGCAACCACAAGGGTTGCAGCTACATTGACATGGGACAGGCTTGACTTGTAGCTGCAGTGCTTGTCCCTGCCTAATAAGCTTATAGGAGGCAACCACAAGGGTTGCAGCTACAATAGGAACTGTTACATGCATCATCAAAGATCATCCCTACATATTGCCCTGATTGTTATTGGCTTTGTTTCTGTGGTCTCCCAAACCCTGCTTATTCGGGAATTGGTGGGGGTATTCTATGGTAATGAGCTCTGCCTTGGGATTATCTTTGCCAGCTGGTTTTTCTGGATGGCTGTTGGAAGCCTTGGAGCAGAGAGGATATTTAAGCAGGTAGGGCTAAGCGGACAGCCTTTTGTCCTCAGTCAGATTATTGCTGCCGTCCTTTTGCCATTAACCATCATCTTTATCAAGACTATTCGTGTTTTCCTGCATGTGCCGGTTGGGGAGTTGATGGGATACCATCTTATGGTCAGCTCTATTCCCTTGCTTCTTGCCCCATTGGGAATGGTTATCGGTGCTCAGTTTACACTTGGATGCAGATTTTATTCGCAGGTGATGAAACAAGAGAACGAAGAGCACGCCTCACTTGCTGCTGGCAAGGTCTATCTCTATGATGCCATAGGCGATACACTTGGCGGATTTGCCTTTGGATATATATTCATCATTTTTTTTAATTCATTGGAAACAGCGTTTTATATAGGTATCATCAATCTATTTTGTGGCATCATACTGCTTATCGTTTACGACCGCAAGATATTGCCTATAATAATATGTATAGCCTGTTTATTGATCAATGTGTATGGCACTTTTGCTGCAGACAGGCTGATAAGCTATGCTACCAGCCTTGATTGGAGAGGATTTTATGTAGTAGAGAACGCCTCATCAAAGTATGGCGAGCTGACCATGGTCAAGGCAGATAATCTTTACAACTGCTACTGTGATGGTATGCTTGCCTTTACCAGCCCGCAGCAGCTTGAGAGTGAAGAGCTTATCCATTTCCCCTTGCAGCAGACACCAGAGGTAAAACAGGTGCTTATACTTGGCGGGGCAGTTGCTGGCGGGCTTAAGGAAGCCCTTAAGTATCCAGGGGCAGAGATATATTATGTGGAGCTTGATCCAGCGTTGATAAAGATAGCTCTGAAATACATTCCAAAGGAAGATGTTGACAGTCTGAACAACTCAAGGGTAAAGAACATCCATGGTGATGGCAGGCTGTTTATTAAAAGGTGGAAAGGCAAGCCGTTTGATGCTGTAATTGTCAATATTGGCAGTCCATCGACTGCTGAAGACAATCGGTTTTATACCCTTGAGTTTTTTGAGGAGGCAAAACGCATCTTAAAGCCGCAGGGTGTCATCAGCCTTTCTGTCAGATCAAATGAGAATTATCTTGGCGAGAACATGCTTCAATTCAATGGCTGTATCTATCATACCCTGAAACAGATTTTTCCTCATATAATCCTGGTTCCAGGTGATGAGCTTATGATGATTGGCTCATCAGAGAACTTAAGGTTGAGTGCTGAGCCGTATACACTGGCTAACAGATTGAAAGGGCAGGGGATTGAAACCAGGTTTGTGAATGAGCATTATCTATCCTATCGATTTTCTCCTGAGAGGATGGGATACATTCAAGAGAGCCTTGACAGGGTTGTCCCAAGGATAAACCATGACCTTTATCCTGTTTGCTATTATTTTGATATCGCCTTATGGGCAGAGGAGTTTTCGCAGGGGACAGAGTGGACGGAAGGGACAGAAGGGACGGAAGGGACAGAAAAGCTTTTCAATATCCTTTTTGATCTAAAACCATGGCAATTTTTATCTGGGATTGTGCTTTTAACAGCCATGTTCATGTTCAGAAACAGTAGGGCATGTATTCTGTCCATTCCGTCCATCCCAGCCGGGGTGTTTGTCTCTGGTTGCGGGGGCATAGTCATGCAAATGGTATTGATCATTGGCTTTGAGATACTCTTTGGCTACATATATCACCTGATGGGACTGATCATTGCCGGATTTATGGTAGGTATTGCTATTGGGGCATGGCTGATGAATGCAAGGGTTAATAAAATAAAAAACAGGGTATTGGTTTATTCGCTTTTGCAAGCAGCTGTAGCCATGTATCTATTTCTAACCCCAGTTATTTTCTATAGCTTAAGAACGGCATCTGCTAATCCTTTAGTTCAGAACTGTATCCCGCTGTTGTTTTTCATCCTGATTGCCTTAGCCGGTGTATTGATTGGCTTAATCTTCCCAATAGCTAACCGAATATATTTAGGCAATGCTCAGGAAGCATCACCCTCTGGTGGGATAATGTATGCCATGGACATGGGCGGTGCCTGTGTTGGCTCACTTATAGCTGCTGTTTTAACTATCCCTGTTTTTGGTATTACCTGGACATGTGTGATCTTTGGGGTGTTAAGCTTGTTAGTGGGGATGGCTGCAATTTTTACAAAAGATACAAAAGAAAGGTGCTAAGATGACCAATGTAACGATCGACCAGATAATTCGTTCCAAAAGAAAGACGCTGTCTCTTGAGATCACACACGATGCAAGGCTTATTGTGCGTGCCCCTAAGACAGCATCGTTTAGCTTTATTGAAAAATTCATATTTGAGAAACGCCTCTGGATACAGGACAAACAGAAGATGGTTAAAGAAAGGCTTCTTCAGTCTCAGACAAAGAAGTTTATCGATGGAGAGGAATTTTTATACCTTGGTAATACCTATCGTCTTTATATTGTCCCTGAGACTACCTTTCCGCTTCTATTCTGTCAGGGGTTTCTTTTATCAAGGGCATATCTTTCTGAGGCAAGGCAGCTGTTTATTGATTGGTATAAACAGGAGGCATACAAAAAGATTAAGGAACGGGTAGATTTGTATTCCAATCTATTTGGGCTCAAATACAACAAATTCAGCATTACCAATGCTCAAAAACGATGGGGTTCCTGCAGTGCTAAAAACAATCTGTGCTTTTCATGGCGACTGATTATGTTTCCATTGCAGGTTATAGATTATGTGGTTATTCATGAATTAGCACACATTGAAGAGAAGAATCATTCCAAAAGATTCTGGAATAAGGTCAAAATAATGCTTCCCAATTTCATGGAAAGCAGGAAATGGCTGAGGGGAAATGGGCATTTATCGATAGTTTAGAAGGTTAAAATAAGTCCTATAAGACTTATAAGTCTTATAGGACTTATTCTTTTAAAAACTCCTTAAAAAGCCATCTTTGTGGCTAAGGATGCGGTTTTTGTCTTTTTCCCATTCTTATCGACAATCTGCCGATAGCTATAGGTTAAGACGACATTGTCACTCAACCCATAGGTTATCTCTTGAGTAGTCACGCTGTTTTTGGCATTGAGCTGAAATAAACTTCCCCCTTTTTCCCTTACTTGATCATAAGAGAAGGAAATGCCTATATCTTTTTTGACTATTTTAGAGAAGAGATTGTTCTCTACATTCAATTCACCATGAACCGTTGGTTCACCTTCCTTAAAGTCCTGCATAGCAAAGCCCACGCTAACAGCCTTAAGTATCCCCAGTGTAGCCTCTCCATACCATCCGGTTGATTTTTTGATAGAGGATATGGATGATGTGCCTGGTCTTATTACCTCATAAAGTGAATTAAAGATACTCGGAACAAATTTTTCACCTAAGTTTCTCATCTCAAACTTATATCCAAAAGCAGTATCTATCCAGTCAATATTGGCTTTGCCACCCAAACCATAAGCCATTCCATCTCCAAAGTCCTGTATCTTAGCCATGTCTGCATGAAGCTCTAACAGTTTCCCCCAAATAGGCATTCCCATATCAACGCCATAAACAGTCATTGCCTCCTTGTTCTCTGGTTGAGGCTCAGTATCGGTTACACCGATTAATCCAATATTAATCCTGCTCAAGACAGGGATATTTATATCCATCATCTTTAATGGCTGGCAGTAAAGCCTGACACCAAAAAGCCTTGGATCCGTTACATCGTTGACTACAGTTTCTATGCCCTTATTTTTTAGGTTGACATCTATTTCAGAGCCAAGTATATTTTTACTGGTATCAGTCCCCTGATTTGAGTAGCTGCTGAGGATAAAACCATGTCCCAGTGTAGTCCTTTCCAATTTGCCCAATTTGACATAAAGTGGTTTAGCCCCCTTCTCAGCCCAGCGGACATAGCGGATAATATTTCCAAGATCATCATAATCCTCTTCCCTGAAACCATCATCATTCCAATGAGCAAGTATATTCAAGCCAATACCAAGTTTGCCAAAGCTAATATCAGGCTGGATAATAACCTCATTATAATTTACACCATCAATCATTCTTGAACCTACCAATCCTTCGAGCGTTAAACTCTTTTTACCCAGCTTTTTACCCGGCTTTTTTTCTTTAGTATCTGGTATTGATGGTTCAGGCTCTGTCACCTTTTCCTTCACTTCCTTCACTTCCTTCACCTTTTCTTCTTTGGCTGGCTCCACATCTTCCTGCCATTGCTTTTCGATATCACTTTGCTGCTCTGAAGTAGCAAAGGCAGGCAATGACATCTCTCCATTTTGTGTAACATTTGAAATTTGCCCCTGCAGAAGCATATATTGTTGAGTGCCTATCACATTTGCTAACCAAACATTCCCATCTATTACATAGGTTGAAGAAGACTCATCATCAGCTACAGAATTGTCCCATTTAGTGCCTCTGACACCGGCTAATGATGTAGGTGTAACAACCTCAAAGCTCGAGTCTTCATCTAATTTTTTAATCTCAGTGCGAATCTTGCCTATCCATAATTTTACCTTAGAAGCAAACCCTTTCTTTCCCTCAATTTGTTTCTTTAACTCCAGAATATCCAGAATAGAATTTGTAGCCATAACTATCGAAGAACCATCACCCAGATCAAGACATGCCCGACTCTTTCCAAAGGTTCTTATACGTTGATTAGCCTTAAGTTTCATCCCAACCACTGCCTTCTTCCATTTCACCTCGCCAATGGTCTGAACCTCTACAAGTCCAGATGCCTTAGTCAGGCTGATTTCTTCTTCCTGTGTTTCCTGTGTGGTAGTAGTAGTAGCAGTTCCACTCGCCTGAACAGGAAGAACAGGAATAAGAAATACACCTATCAAGAATACCGCCAACAAACAACCCATTCTGCACTTTCTGCACTTTGCTATCATTTCTCTGACCTCCTACTTAAAAAACTTAAGGCATTTCTGCCATTTTTTGTTGCAAAAAGCGGACACTCGATGTTCAAGGTTTTTGTGGCTCATAGGAACCACAAAAATAAAGCGGTAAAATGCCCGCTGATATTCTTGTAGCTGCGGGGCTTGTCCCCGCTATCTTCCAATCACGTATGTAGCTGCAGGGCTTGTCCCTGCCTAAAAGCGACCACAAGGCGGTTGTTGAGCCTGTCGAAACGAGGTAGCACTGGCAGCAGACCTTCTGCCTCTGGCAGGTCGCAGCTACAAAAATGCTGGATAGTATTTTACCGTTCTGAAATGGTGGAGGCGGTGGGAATCGAACCCACGTCCGAAGACTTAAAGATAAGGCTACTACGCACATATCCTGTGTTTTAATCTCGCATCTTTAATCTTCCACAGGCAGAATTCCAAAGATGCCAGCTTTTTTTGTCTTACTAACCCATGCCTAAGCAAGATCCATGAGTTAGCCAGCCTGCTGTTTTAACACCCTATAATAGTCTCACAGGCAAAGAACTACCAGGATGCGCAGCTAACTAAGCTGCGAGAGCCAATTCGTTATCGGCAATTATTAAAAGCCTGCCTTTTTACGAGGCCTGGCAGCTCCTCGGTGCGCAACCTATACCCTTAGATATCCCCGTCGAAACCTTGACGCCCCCCTTTATCCCACAAGCATCTTGCTTGTGGGTATATTGCTCGTAACAGTTCAGCTAACCGCAGAGACGTAAAGACGCAGAGAATAAATCAGAGCACAGATGAGAGACTACAGATTCTTTCTTTTTTCCTTTCTGTGTTCTGGATTCAATTTTTGTTAATTTCTCTGTGCCTCTGTGTCTCTACGGTGAACTATTACTATTGCTCAAGCTGGAAGCTCGAGTTACTTCTAACGATAATGCTTCATTGCTCTTTCTACTTCTCGGTCATTTATCTTTTTCTTAATAGCGTCTCGTTTATCATGAACCTTTTTGCCCTTTCCCAATCCCAACTCCACCTTTGCCATTCCAGCCTTAAAGTATAGCTTTAATGGAATTAACGTAAGTCCTTTTTCTTTAGTCTTGCCAAACAAACGAGCAATCTCAGTTTTATGAAGAAGCAGCTTTCTGGTTCGAGTCGGCTCGTGATTCATGCGATTCCCAAAGCTATACTGAGCAATATTTGCATTCAGCATAAAGGCTTCATTGTTTTTTATTTGAACAAAGCTGTCATTCAATGATACCTGATTTGTTCGCAAGGATTTAACCTCTGTCCCCAAAAGCTGTATCCCTGCCTCCAATGTCTCAAGTATCTCATATTCATAATACGCCCTTCGATTGTTGCATATTACCTTTTCCATAGTTTTAATTATAACATATCTAATGAGAAAATGCAAGGACAAAACTTGAAATTTACTTGACATTTTTCGTGATTGATGGTATAATCTCACTTAAGTAAAGTAATAGAGGCAATGTCTCTATCAAAATTATTTTTTAAGGAGGCGATGGGATGAAGACGGATATCGAGATTGCTCAAGCGTGTAAGATGCAGCCTATTATGGAGATAGCCAAAAAGATAGGGCTGGATGAGGATGACCTTGAACTTTATGGCAAGTACAAGGCAAAGATACTCTTAGAGGTGAGGGACAAGTTTAAGGATAAACCTCAGGGTAAGTATATTGATGTAACTGCCATTACCCCAACACCACTTGGTGAGGGCAAGACAACAACTACGGTTGGTCTGGGTATGGCTCTAAGCAAGATAGGCAAAAATGCCATTATTGCCATTCGTCAGCCATCGCTTGGTCCTGTGTTCGGGATAAAGGGTGGTGCTGCTGGCGGCGGTTATTCTCAGGTTGTCCCTATGGAAGATTTCAACCTGCACCTTACCGGTGATATTCATGCTATTGGACTGGCACATAACCTGCTGGCTGCTTTTATCGATAACAGTTTGTGCAAGGGGAATCCATTAAACATTGATCCTTCAACCATCTCATGGAGAAGAGTAGTTGATGTTAGTGATCGTGCCTTAAGAAATATTGTTATTGGGATTGGTGGCAAGGATAACGGTATTCCACGAGAGACAGGGTATGATATTACGGTTGCCTCTGAGATTATGGCTATCATTGCCTTAACCACAGGGCTTCATGATTTAAGACAGAGATTAGGAAGGATAGTTATCGGTCAGACCGTGGATGGCAAACCTGTTACAGCTGAAAACTTAAAGTGTGCTGGTGCTATGTGCGTGCTTCTCAGGGATGCTATTAAGCCAACCCTGATGCAGACATTGGAAGGCACACCAGCTATTGTCCATGCAGGCCCATTTGCCAATATTGCTCATGGCAACAGCTCCATTATTGCTGATCAAATCGCTACAAAGATCGCTGATTACACAGTTACTGAGAGCGGGTTTGGTGCAGACCTTGGAGCAGAAAAGTTTATGAATATTAAATGCCGCTATTCAGGGATAAAACCAGATGCGGTTGTTATTGTGGCTACTGTTCGTGCCCTGAAGATGCATTCAGGAGACTTTACCGTAGTGGCCGGAAAGCCGCTTGATCCGGGATTGATTAAAGAAAATCTGGATGCTTTAGAACGCGGGTGCGTAAACTTGGAGAAACAGATAGAAAATATGCGTCTCTTTGGTGTGCCTGTGGTTGTGGCTATCAATCGTTTCACAGACGATACAGACAAAGAGATTGAGCTGATTCGTAAAAAGTCTCTGGATGCTGGTGCAGAGGATGCAGTGCCAACTGAACATTGGGCAAGAGGCGGAGACGGAGCACTTGATCTGGCTAAGGCAGTGGTTGCAGCAACAGAAAAGCCAAATAACTTTAAGTTCCTCTATCCATTGGATATCTCTATCAAGGAAAAAATAGAAAGAATAGCCTGCGAGATATATGGTGCTGCTAATGTTACCTATACACCGATGGCTGAGCAAAAGATTAAGATGTTTACAGAGCAGGGTTATGATAAGCTGCCAATATGTATGGCAAAGACACACCTTTCTCTGTCTCATGACCCAAAACTTAAGGGCAGACCAATGGGCTTTACTCTGCCAATCGTGGATATTCGCCCATCTATTGGTGCAGGATTCCTGTATCCGCTTTGCGGCGATATGAGAACCATGCCTGGTCTTCCGTCTGTTCCAGCCGGGACAAAGATAGATATTGATGAGAATGGACAGGTAGTTGGGTTGTTCTAAACCAGGATAATTGACCACTGGAACATGCGATTAAGGGGCAGACACCTATGTGTGTCTGCCCTTGATTTTATTGTTAGGCAGGTGAACAGGCTGAAGAAGGATAGGTAAATAGGCTGAAGATTATTAGGCTGGAATTATGTTCTAATAGTCTTCAGCCTTCAGCCTTCAGCCTAAACAATCATGGCTCTATTGAAAACGGAAGGCTTAATCAAACACTATGGCCGAAGATGTGTGGTAAAGGGCGTTAACATAGAGGTGAATGCTGGTGAGGTTGTGGGTTTGCTTGGACCAAATGGTGCTGGCAAGACAACCACATTCTATATGACCGTGGGCATGATTTCGCCAGATTCAGGACACATATGGATTGATGACCAGAATATCACTGCCTTTCCCATGTATAAACGGGCTCAAGCAGGTATTGGTTATCTGGCACAAGAGGCATCCATATTCCGAGGGCTTACGGTTGAACAAAACCTGATGGCTATCTTAGAAACCATGAAAATGTCTCTCTCCCGAAAAGAGCAAAAGACAAGGTGTGAGGCTCTGCTAAAGGAATTCAATATTGAACACATCGCCAAACAAAGGGCTGATACCCTCTCAGGAGGGGAAAGGCGAAGGTGCGAGATTGCCAGACTGCTTGTCACACAGCCTAAGTTCTTATTGTTGGATGAGCCGTTTGTTGGCATCGATCCAATCGCCATCGCAGAAATACAGCATATAATCGGCAGGCTCAAAAGTAATGGTATGGGCGTATTGATTACAGACCACAATGTCCGCGAAACACTTCAGACAACCGATCGTTCTTATATTCTCTATGATGGTGAGGTGCTCTTGTCCGGGGCATCGGATGAGCTGGTAAATAATCCGGTAGCAAAAAAGGTGTATCTTGGAGAAAAATTCAGGATGTAGCTGTCTAACTGTTAGCTGAGAGTAGCACAGGCTTTCAGCCTATTGAATAACCACAGACAGGAATGTCTGTGTCGCATTTGGAACTAAGAGAGGATTGCTGCTAAATATTCTGTATGAAAATGCCGATAATATTGTATAAGCTGTCAGTATTCGACTGAAAGCGTAGTTGCAACATATTATTTATCAATGAGTTAAGGAAAATTAGGCAATCAGCGATCTGCATCTTGAAACTTTTTGCTTGACAGAACGTTAAAAATATGTTATAATATATTTTACTTTAGTTTTCTTTTCTTCTTTTATTTAGATGAGAGAAGAACTGCCATATCATTTTCTTAGGATGGAGGAAAATAATGAGAAGCAGTGGATTTGTTTTTATAAGTGGAGCATTATTATATATTGTTCTATCATTTAGTCCCCTTTCGCATTGTTTAAGCAAGGAAGCAGATGCTTCTAATTCATCTGCTGTAGATTACAACCTGCCTGATAATGAAGATTTATTAATCAGTGAAGTAGTTACGAATTATCAATGGTCACCGGATTTATCTTCTGAGGATGCGGCGAATGACTCAGTTAATGAAACATCTATGTTTGTGCGCAAGCTTATCTTTGACAGGTATATCATTAAACCAGGAGATACCTTATGGTCGATTGCTCGAGAGAATAAGATAACAGTGAATACTATTATTGGCACAAATAAGATGAATGATAAAAGGGTTATTGTTGGTAAAGAGATAAGAATACCCAATCAGAATGGAATAATGTATGAGCTTAAAGAAATGGACAGCCTGAAGCTAATATGCAAAAAGTATAAAACAGATGTGAAGGCAGTCATGGAGATAAACAATCTAAATGAAAATCCGTCTGGACTTGCTCCAGGTAAATCCATCTTTCTGCCAGGTGCAAAACCAATCATCAAGATAGAGGAAAAGAAAGCTGTTAATAAGCCACAATTTGCCTACAGAAAGTATGGTAAAAAGGGTCAGGCTTTTATTCTGCCTGTTCAGAGTGTTGTTACCTCATCTTTTGGATATCGAAACAATGCTATGGGAGGTCGAGGCAGAGAGTTTCATGCTGGGGTTGATTTGCGGGGAAGGGTTGGCTGTCCAATAGCAGCAAGTGCAGATGGAGAGGTAATTTATAATAGTTATATGAGCGGATATGGCAAATTATTAATCATTAAACATAGCAATGGTTTTACAACCAGGTATGCTCATAATTCGACCAATCTTGTTAGTATAGGAAGCTATGTCCGACAGGGTCAGGTGATTGCCTTAGCTGGATCAACTGGACGTTCAACTGGTCCACATATCCATTTTGAACTAAGAAAAAATAATATTCCGCAAAATCCTATGCATTATGTTAATTAGCCTTTAGATAAAAACTAACGGCTAATTAAAGTGAGATGTTAATGACCACTCATAATGAAGATTATACCTTTGACTCTCTGCTTCGTGAATTGATTGAGCAAGAGGGTTCTGACCTGCATCTTCGAGCAGATGAGCCGCCGTTTTTTAGAGTAAACGGCAAGCTTACTCGAGCAAATAATTTCCCTCCATTAACCAATGAAAAGATAAAATCATTGCTTTATTCTATAATGAGTGAAGAAAGACAGCAAAGGTTTGAGCAATGCCTTGAGCTTGATATGTCTTATACCATACCAGATGTTGCTCGTTTCAGGATCAATATCTTTCAGCAGCGGGGCTGTATCGGCTCAGCTATTCGGTTAATTCCATTCAGGATACAGACAATTGACGAACTTAAATTGCCAGGGGTCATAAAACAATTATCCTTAATACAAAGGGGACTTGTCCTTGTCACCGGTCCTACAGGCTCAGGAAAATCAACCACATTGTCTGCCATGATTGATTATATCAACTCAAATCGAAAGGCAAACATTATTTCTATCGAGGATCCAATAGAGTTTGTTCACATGGATCGATTAAGTGTTGTTAATCAACGAGAGGTAGGGGTTGATGCCCCTTCCTTTGCTGAGGCACTCAAGCATGTTATGCGTCAAAACCCGGATGTTATCTTAGTTGGTGAAATGAGGGACCTGGAAACCATGGCTTCAGCTATCACGGCTGCTGAAACAGGAGTGTTGGTTTTTGCTACACTTCATACCAATAATGCGGTGCAGACAATTGATCGTATTATCGATGTCTTTCCTATTGAACAGCAGCAGCAGGTGCGATTGCAGCTTGCTGTTACCCTTCAGGCTATTGTTTCTCAAACTATTGTTCCTAAAGCAAGCGGGGATGGAAGAGCGGTTGCCTTTGAAATAATGATTGCTTTGCCAGCCATAAGGTCATTGATTAGAGATGGTAAGGCACATCAAATGTATTCTATTATTCAGGCAAGCGGTGGGTATGGGATGCGGACACTGGATCAGGATTTAGTCGAATTAGTCAAGGATGATATTGTTACTTATGAGGAAGCCCTGGCAAGATCACCAAATCCAAAGGAATTTGAACAAAGGGTGCTCAGGGTTAAACCTAATGTTAGGTTGTCCACGTGAGGGAAGCTATTAGGTAAGCGTTCAGGTGTAAATAAGGGAAAATGGGAAAGTATGGGAAAATGGAAAAGGAAGAAATAGAATATTAATGACTTACTTCCCCTTTTTCCAGTTTTTCCATTTTTCCTTTGTTACACCTTCTTTTTCCCTTCATTACACCCTGAACGGTTACTAACTGTTGATGGCTAAATAGCGGAGATAAAAAAATGGCCAGAATTGATTTTGATAAATTTCTTGAAATAGCTGTAAAATGCAAGGCTTCAGACCTTCATCTAAAGGCAGAAAGCCCGCCGCTTCTTCGTGTCCATGGAGAGATTGTGCCATTGAAACAGATGCCGCCTTTAACGGCTGCGCAGGTAAAACAAATGGCTTTGAGTATCATGGATGAGAAGCAATACAGCAAGTTTACTGAAACTATGGGCGTAGATGTTGGCTATGAAATCCAGAATCTTGCCAGATTTAGAACACATATCTTCCAGCAAAGGGAGATGATGGGGATTGTTACCAGAATCATTCCCTTTAATACCCCAACAATAGAAGAGTTAGGAATACCCCCTATTTGTATGAGTTTATGCTCAAGACCAAGGGGGTTGATTGTGATTACCGGTTCAGCTGGGTGTGGGAAGTCAACTACCCAGTCTGCGTTGATTGATTACATCAATCAGAAATTTTCACATCATATTATTACCATTGAGGACCCGATTGAGTTTGTTCATACCTGCAAGGAAAGTCTTATTAATCAGCGGGAATTGGGCAGGGATACACATTCTTTTTCTGAGGCATTAAAGCATGTCTTCAGGGAGGATCCTGATGTTATCCTTATCGGAGAGATGCGTGACCTTGAGACCATCTCTTTAGCTGTAACTGCCGCAGAAACAGGGCACTTAGTGCTGGGGACTTTGCATACAACCGATACTATATCCACGATAGACCGAATCATTGATGTCTTTCCGCCACATCAACAGCAGCAGGTAAGGATGCAGTTAACCGTAAATCTTGTTGGCATCAGCTCTCAACTCTTAGTGAAAAAAGCTGATGGAAGCGGAAGAATTGCTGCATTTGAGATCTTAGTCGCTACACCAGCCGTGAGATCATTGATCCGAGAGGCAAAAACATACCAGATTGCCTCTGTGCTTCAAACAGGCAAAAAACAGGGTATGATGAGCATGGATCAATCATTAGCTCAATTGGTCCATCAGCATATTGTTACCTATGATGATGCCCTTAATGTGTCCATTAACCCTCGTGAATTTAAGCAATTGGTTGGAGAGCTTGATGTCCGCCGATAGAAATAGGGAACAGGCATGTTTTTTCTACTTTTTTTAACTAAGGGGGTTACCAAAGGCAGTGTTTTTTTACTTTATATAATATTGATCATCTCACTTTAGAATGGTCGAAAATATTTTAAGAGGAGGTACACGTTATGTGTGCAACAACCAAAGAGGATGTCCTTAGGCTGGTTAAGGACAATGATGTCAGGTTTATTCGTTTATGGTTTACGGATATGCTTGGACAGTTAAAGAGTTTTGCTATCACCAGTGCAGAACTTGAACATGCTATGGAGGATGGCATGGGATTTGACGGCTCTTCAGTAACAGGGTATCAGGATATTGAAGAAAGCGACATGATTGCTAAACCAGACCCTTCAACCTTCCAGATGCTTCCCTGGAGGCCAAAGGAGCAGGCAGTAGCCAGAATGTTCTGTGATGTGATGACTCCATATGGGGAGCCTTATGAGGGTGATCCAAGATATATCTTGAAAAAAGCTCTGAAACGGGCAAGCGATATGGGATTTGAACATTTCTATGTTGGTCCTGAGCTTGAATACTTTTATTTTCAATCACCAGATGGGACTGATGTCTTAGATAAAAGCGGGTATTTTGATTTGAATCAATTAGATGCTGGTTCTGACATCCGACGAGACACTATTTTGACCTTAGAGGCAATGGGCATTCGGATTGAATACAGCCATCATGAGGTAGCACCATCTCAGCATGAGATTGACATGAGGTTTGACGATGCATTAAAAATGGCAGATACGGTCATGACATATCGTCTGGTTGTCAAGGAAATAGCACAAAAATATGGGGTTTATGCTACCTTTATGCCAAAACCAATCTTTGGTCAAAACGGCAGTGGTATGCATACCCATCAATCCCTGTTTAAGGGGAACGAGAATGTCTTCTTTGATGCTAATGATAAGTATCACTTGAGCAATACAGCTAAAGGGTATATTGCCGGTCAATTAAAACACGCTCGGGAGATGTCCTGTGTATTTGCTCAGTGGACAAACTCTTACAAAAGGCTTGTTCCTGGTTACGAGGCACCGGTTTATATTGCCTGGTCAGAGCGTAATAGGTCAGCCCTGGTTAGAATCCCTCTCTACCATCCAGGGAAGGAGCAGGCTACTCGAATGGAGTTGCGTTGTCCAGATCCAGCATGTAATCCATACCTCACCTTTGCCATACTTCTCCATGCAGGACTCGATGGGATTGAAAAAGGGTATGAATTGCCGGATCCAATGGACAAGAACCTATATCATCTTAGCTCTGAGGAAAGAGAGGCTGCGGGGATTCAAATGCTGCCAGGCAGTTTGGGTGAGGCAGTAGAGGTTGCCAAGCATAGTGAATTTGTCCGCAAGGCATTGGGTGAACATATCTTCCCAAGATTCATCGCCAATAAAGAGCAGGAATGGGAAAACTATCGGATACAGGTGACTGAGTATGAATTAGAGAGGTATCTCTCTATTCTGTAGTCAGCAAGATAATTAAGTGTCAGCAGTAGGAGCGTGTTGTGCGCTCCTACTGTAAAATATTACGACCTGTGCAAACGAAATATCCGCAGATTACGCAGATTT
>DYDG01000117.1 GCA_020717845.1 Marinifilum sp.
ATCCTTTCCCCATTTTTCCTATTCCCCCTTAAAAAAGGGGGTTAGGGGGTTGTTATCTCGCAGCTTAATTTTTCCGTTTGCACAGGTCGCTATCTTTCAACCACGTTTGTAGCTGAAAGGCTTGCCCTCGCCTATCCAAAAAGCGACCACAAGGCGGTTGTTGAGCCTGTCGAAACGGGGTAGCACCCCTGGCAGATCGCAGCTACAAAAATGCCAGCTGACATTTTACCACTCTGGACTGATGGTTCCTATGCGCCACAAAAACCTTGAACATCGAGTTACACCTTACTTTTGGTATAGTTTCTCAATCCTTTCAAGCTCTTTTAGTAAATCTTCTTTAGTGTATTCTCCTTTCTTCATGATAGAGACAATATTGCTGTTTAGCAATCCTTTATCTTCTTCAGTCAGCTCTTTGGCTGTCCAGATGATTATAGGTATTTCCTCCTTAACCTTTGGATCGTTTTTTAATCTTTTTATCACCTCAAACCCATTTACCTCTGGCATCATCAGGTCAAGGATCAGGCAATCAGGTTGATTTTCTATAGCCAGGTCTATTCCTTCTTTCCCCCCATAAGCCTTGATAATCTTGAATCCTTCTGGTTCTAAGATTGAAGCTAATAATTCAACATTATTTGGATCATCATCTACCAAAAGAATAGTGATTGGTTTTCCCTTTGCCTTTGTCGTAAGACTATATTTTTTCAATCTTAAAAGCAAATCCTCCTTATGGACAGGTTTCATTAAGTAATCACATGCGCCCAGACTCAATCCCAATTCATTATTATCTGTCATAGAAACAATAATGATAGGGATATCCATGGTTTCAGGAAAGTGTTTTAATTCCTGAAGCACCATAAATCCATTCTTCTTGGGAAGGATGACATCTAAGGTAATGGCATATGGCTTAATTTCTCTTGCCTTCTTAATTGCTTCTTCTCCATCGCAAGCTATGGCTACCTGATACCCTGCCTCTTCAAGATAGACGGTTAAAAGCTCCCTTGCATGTTCTTCGTCTTCCACCACTAAGATTGTAGTTTTCTTTCTTTTTTTCTCTTTAGGTATTGCAACCTCTTCTGCTACAACAGATGTTTTTTTTGATTGTTGAGATATAGTAAAGGTAAAGACACTTCCCTTTCCTAATTCGCTTTCTAACCAGATTTTCCCTCCATGCAGTTCTACCAGCTTTTTGGTCAATGGAAGACCCAGTCCTGTGCCCTGATATTGTTTACTATATGAGCTGTCTATTTGCTTAAATTCCTCAAATACCTTTTCGTAATTTTCCTTAGCAATCCCGATACCAGTGTCATGAACAGAGATTTGCACCATTTCATTTACTGGTTTTGCCCCAATATCTACCCTTCCACCTTCTGGGGTGAATTTGATGGCATTGGAAAGAAGGTTATACATAATCTGCTTGAATCGGACAGGGTCTACGTTTATTATCAAGATATCTTCAATCTTAATCTCAAGCCAAATGTTTTTCTTTGAGGCAAGAGATTTAACTAATGCATAACATTCTTCCACTATCTCTTTTAATGAAAGCTCTTCAATCTTAAGCTCTATCTTTCCTGCCTCTACCTTGGAAAGATCCAGGATATCGTTGATAAGAGCAAGAAGGTGTTTGCCGCTGACATGGATATTATTTACATACTTTGCCTGTTTTTCATTCAGCTCACCAAATGTCTTTTCACTTAACACTTCAGAAAAACCAATGATAGAATTGAGAGGTGTTCTCAATTCATGGCTCATATTGGCTAAGAAGGATGATTTTGCTTGAGATGCTTCTTGAAGCTGCATGTTTGTAGAAGCAAGTTCTCTTGTTCTTTCTGCAACTTTTTGTTCCAGTGTCTGGCTATAATCCTCCAATTTCCTGTAAGAGGCCTTCAAATTTCTTGACATCTCCTTGAATGCAGCCGCAAGAATACCCACCTCATCCTCTGACTTAACCTCAATATTTAAGGCAGCACTAAAGTTCCCTTTAGCTAACTCCCTGGCAGATTCAGTCAACCTGACCAGCGGGTTAGACAATCTGGTTGACATTAAAAGGACAATAATAATTCCCATACCCACAAATACAACTGAGGTAAGAATAGACCGGACAACCATATCTTTATGCTGAACGACTATCTCACTCCTTGAATTTGCGATCTCGTTATTAAACAAATCCAGGGAAAATCCAAGCCTGAAAACGCCCCAGTGAGCTGTGCTAATGCATATTGGCACAATAAACTCTAAAAAAGCATCCTGTCCTTTCTTGTATTCATTAATCGTTGCCTTTTTTTGAGTTGCAGCGAATATGTCTTCCTCTCCTAAAAGCATCTCCTGCTGTAGTTGCGGCTTCATTGTATGAATGTAGGCAATACGAGAGGTATCCATCAATACAGCATAACTCAATTCCTCATCTTCAGCTACCGCCTTATTTATTACCTCCGTAACCCCAGAAAGGTTAAAAGAGGCAATACCATTTTCAACCTGACGGGAGAGATTGTCGGAAAGGGTTTTTCCGCGTTCTATCAAGTTCTTCTTCATCAAGGCAATGCGGCGATCCAACGCCCTTTCAGAAGTCTTTTCCTGGGTAGATATTTGGATAAATGTGAGTATTGTCACCAGAGCGACTATCAAGCCAATCATAGTTGAGAGAAGTTTCCAGCGAATACCTCTTTTTATGTGAATTTCTTCCATAAGATTACCCTCTACTTAATAAACGGTTGAGTATTATCAACAATAACATCAATTGCCTTTTCCTTTGATTGATTGCCGACCGTGTCCCCTGTCTGGAAGCTAATCCGATGGACACCTTTCTGATAAATCGAGAATGTTCCCGTGTATCTTGTCCACTTCCCCTCATCTATTTTGCATAATACCTCGTCCACACCCGCAGCGTTATCAGTAATTATCAGTGAAAATTTGGTGTCTGGATAGACAAGATATCCTGATTTCGATTCAATATATCTATCAATTTCGATTTTTATCTCTGGCGGGGTATTATCAATAATTGCCTCAAACACCGCCTCCTTTGATTGGTTACCAACAATATCCCTTGCCTGGAATCCAATCCGATGGCTGCCTTCCTGGGCAATCGAGAATAACCCGGTGTATCTTTTCCACTCCCCATCATTGATTCGGTATGACATCTCGTCCACACCCGCGGCATTATCCGTGGCTGTTAATGAAAATCTGGCTTGTGGCTGAACAAAACATCCTGATTTCAGTTGGACATATTTATCGATTCCGATTTTTATCTCTGGCGGGGTATTATCAACAGTAACATCAAATACCTGCTCCTTTGATTGATTGCCAACCGTATCCCCTACCCGAAATCCAATCCGATGAAGACCTTCCTGCCCAATCGAAAATGTGCCGGTGTCCCTCTGCCACTGCCCATCATCTATTCGGTATGATACCTCAGCCACACCAGCGGCGTTATCTATGGCTGTTAATGAAAATCCGGCTTGTGGCTGAACAAAACAGCCTGATTTTAGTTGGACATACCTATCGATTTCGATTTTTATCTCCGGCGGAGTATGATCAACTATGACCTCAACCACTGTCTCCTTTGATTGATTGCCCATCACATCCCTTGCCTCGAATCCAATCCGATGGCTACCTTCCTGGGTAATCGAGAATGACCCGGTGTATCGTGTCCACTGCCCATCATCTATTCGGTATGACACCTCGTCCACACCCGTGGCATTATCCATGGCTGTTAATGAAAACCTGGTTTGTGGATGAACAAAACAGCCTGCGTTTAGTTGGACATACCTATCTATCGCGATATTTATCTCCGGCGGGGTATGATCAACAATGACATCAAACACCGTCTCCTTTGATTGATTGCCGACAATATCCTTTGTCTGGAAGCCAATCCGATGGCTGCCTTCCTGGGCAATCGAAAATATTCCTGTGTATCTCTCCCACTGTCCATTATCTATTCTGCATAACACCTCATCCACACCCGCGGCATTATCCGTGGCTGTTAATGAAAATTTGGCTTGCGGATGAACAAAACAGCCTGATTTTAGTCGGACATATTTATCGACTCCGATTTTTGTCTCCGGCGGGGTATTATCAACTATGACCTCAACCACTGTCTCCTTTGATTGATTGCCAACCGTATCCCTTGTCTGGAAGCCAACCCGATGGAGACCTTCCTGGGCAATCGAGAATGACCCGGTGTATCTCTTCCACTTCCCATCATCTATTCGGTATAACACATCGTCCACACCCGCGGCATTATCCGTGGCTGTTAATGAAAATCTGGCTTGTGGCTGAACAAAACATCCTGATTTCAGTTGGACATATTTATCGATTCCGATTTTTATCTCTGGCGGGGTATTATCAACTATGACCTCAACCACTGTCTCCTTTGATTGATTACCCATCACATCCCTTGCCTGGAATCCAATCCGATGGCTACCTTCCTTAGAAATCGAAAACAGCCCACTGTATCTCTTCCATTGCCCATCATCTATGCGGCATAACACCTCATCCACACCCGTGGCATTATCCATGGCTGTTAATGAAAATACGGCTTGCGGCTGAACAAAACAGCCTGATTTTAGTCGGACACATCTATCGATTTCCATCTTTATCTCTGGCGAGGTATTATCAACAATGACCTCAAACACTGTCTCCTTTGATTGATTGCCAACAATATCCTTTGTCTGGAAGCCAATCTTATGGCTGCCTGTCTGGGCAATCGAGAATAACCCTGTGTATCTCTCCCACTGTCCATTATCTATTCTGTATAACACCTCGTCCACACCCGCGGCATTATCTATGGCTATTAATGAAAACCTGGTCTGCGGATGAACAAAACAGCCTGATTTTAGTCGGACACATCTATCGAGCTCGATTTTTATCTCTGGTGGAGTATTATCCACAATGACCTCAATTGCCTTTGCCTTTGACTGATTGCCAACCGTATCTACTGCCAGAAATCCAATTCGATGGCTACCTGCCTGCACAATCGAAAATACCCCAGTGTATTTCTGCCACTCCCCATTATCTATGCGGTATAATATCTCACTTAAGCCCGCGGCATCATCAATGGCTGTTAATAAAAATTTGGCTTGTGGATGAATAAAACAGCCTGATTTCAGCTTTTCACATTTATCGATTTCGATTTTTATCTCCGGCGGGGTATTATCCACAATGACCTCAACCACCATCTCCTTTGATTGATTGCCAACAATATCCCCTGTCTTGAATCCAATCCGATGAGAACCTTCCTGACAAATCGAAAATGTGCCGCTGTCCCTCTCCCACTTCCCATCATCTATTCGGCATAACACCTCGTCCACACCCGAGGCATTATCCGTAGCTGTTAATGAAAACCTGGTTTGCGGCTGAACAAAACAGCCTGATTTTAGTCGGACACATCTATCGATTTCGATTTTTATCTCCGGCGGGGTATTATCAACTATGACCTCAATCGCCTGCTCCATCGATTGATTGCCCACCATATCCCTTGTCTGGAAGCCAACCCGATGGAGACCTTCCTGGGAAATCGAAAATGCCCTGGTGTGTCGTGTCCACTCCCCATTATCTATTTTGCATAACATCTCATCCACACCCGCGGCATCATCTATGGCTGTTAATGAAAATTTGGCTTGTGGCTCAATAAAACAGCCTGATTTTAGCTGGACAGATTTATCGATTTCGATTTTTATTTCCGGCGGGGTATTATCAACAATAACATCAACCGCCTTCTCTATTGATTGATTACCGACAATATCCTTTGCCTGAAATTCAATCCTATGCCCACCTGGCTGGCTAATCAAAAATGCCCCACTATATCTTTGCCACTCCCCATTATCTATTCTGCATAATATCTCCGCCACACCCGAGGCATCATCAATGGCAATTAATGAAAATACGGCTTGCGGCTGAACAAAACAGCCTGATTTTAGTTGAACATACCTATCGATTTCGATCTTTATTTCCGGCGGGGTATTATCCACAATGACCTCAATCGCCTTTGCCTTTGATTGATTGCCGACCATATCCCCTGTCTGGAATCCAATTCTATGGCTGCCTTCCTGGCTAATCGAAAATGTGCCTCTGTATCTCTCCCATTGCCCATCATCTATGCGGTATAACACCTCGTCCACACCCGCGATATTATCAATGGCTGTTAATGAAAATTTGGCTTGCGGCTGAACAAAACAGCCTGATGTTAGTTGGACATATTTATCGATTTCGATTTTTATTTCCGGCGAGGTATCATCAACAATGACTTCAAATACCTTCTCCCCTGATTGATTGCCAATCATATCCTTTGCCTGAAAGCCAATCTTATGGTTACCTTCCTGGCTAATTGAAAATGTGCCGGTGTCCCTCTGCCACTGCCCATCATCTATGCGGCATAACACCTCGTCCACACCCGAGGCACTATCAATGGCAATTAATGAAAATCCGGCTTGCGGCTGAACAAAACAGTATGAGTTCAGTTGAACAGATTTATCGATTTCGATTTTTATCTCTGGCGGGGTATTATCAACAACAACATCAAACACCTTTTCCTTTGA
>DYDG01000118.1:0-385 GCA_020717845.1 Marinifilum sp.
TCTCATCTATTCGTATATTAGTTTTACCTATTTCATCTTTCAACTCTACTCTCAAGTCATCTATCCGTCTACTCTGATCCACAAGATGAGCACTTATATCATCAAGCCGTTTATTCGTAAGCTCTAAAATGGTCTTAATCTCTCTATTCTCTGCCTTAATCTCCCCTAATTCAGGCAGGACAATATCCTGTATAATCTTTTTTGCCTTTTCTGCTACATCCATGTTTCTTCCCTCCAATCAGGATAGTAAAATGTAAAAAAGGAGATATGGAGATTCATAACATCTCCATATCTCCGTATCTCCGTATCTCCGTATCTTCGTATCTTCGTATCTTCGTGGTAAACTACTTCAAAAGCGGCTGTATTGTCACTAAAAGTGGAGCAA
>DYDG01000118.1:403-1382 GCA_020717845.1 Marinifilum sp.
ACATCAGCTTGATAAGGATATTCATTGCCGGTCCTGATGTATCCTTAAATGGATCGCCAACCGTATCACCAACAACCGCAGCCTTGTGAGCATCTGAGCCCTTGCCGCCAAGGTTACCGTGTTCAATATACTTCTTTGCATTATCCCATGCCCCGCCGCTATTAGCCATCATTAAAGCCAATAACACACCAGAGACCGTAGCACCGGCAAGCATACCGCCCAATGCCTCTGCACCAAGGACAAACCCAATAACCACCGGAGCAACAACCGCTGTTAATCCAGGGATAATCATCTCTTTTATGGCTGAATCAGTAGCAATCTTAACACACCGTCCTGTATCAGGCTTTGCCTTCCCTTCCATCAAACCCTTAATCTCCCTGAACTGCCGCCTGATCTCTTCAACCATACCTGCTGCTGCTTTACCCACCGCAGTCATGGTCATGGAAGCAATCAAATAGGGTATAACCCCGCCAATAAACAGTCCAATCACTACCTTGGCACTGAGTATATTAATCACTTGAAGGTTCACTATCTGGCTATAGGCAGTAAATAATGCCAGGGCAGTAATGGCTGCAGAACCAATTGCAAACCCCTTACCCATAGCCGCAGTGGTATTCCCAAGTGAATCAAGGCCATCAGTAATCTTTCTCACCTCAGGTCCAAGTCCGGACATCTCTGAGATACCGCCAGCATTATCTGCAATTGGGCCATAAGCATCCACAGACATAATAATTCCCACCGTAGCCAGCATTCCCACAGCAGTCATAGCAATCCCATAAAGACCTGCAGACTGAAAGGCAATAAACACAGCCACACAGATTGCCAGAACAGGCAGGGCAACACTCTCCATCCCAACCGCAAAACCAGTAATAATATTTGTTGCTGCACCAGTCTTGCAGGAATTAGCAATAGTTTTAACAGGTTTTGCACTGGTATAATACTCAGTAATCAAGCCAATTGCCACACCAGCCAGACAACC
>DYDG01000118.1:1714-6414 GCA_020717845.1 Marinifilum sp.
CAGCCACATCACCAACATTATCCCCGACATTATCTGCAATTACCCCAGGATTTCTTGGGTCATCCTCAGGAATACCTGCCTCAATCTTACCCACTAAGTCTGAGCCAACATCAGCTGACTTGGTATATATCCCGCCGCCAACCCTGGCAAATAAAGCAATTGAGCTGGCACCCATAGCAAACCCATTAATTATAGCTGCGGTCTCAGGCTTGCCAAACAACATAAAAAGGACACCAATCCCTAAAATCCCAATGCTTGCTACAGCTAACCCCATTACTGAGCCACCTGAAAAGGCAACCTGAAGGGCAGAAGACTGTCCCTTTGCAGCTGCTGCCTGAGTTGTTCTCACATTGGCTATAGTTGCTGCATTCATGCCAAAAAAACCTGCCAGCATAGAACAACACCCGCCACTAACAAAGGCAATAGCTGTTGGAAGATTGATAAATTTAGCCAGCAGCCCAAAGACAACCACCATAAAACAAGCAATTACCAGATACTCTGTTTTCAAAAAGACCATTGCCCCAAGATGAATCTGCTCAGCAATCTCTTTCATCCGTTCATTCCCAGCATCCAGCTTCTTGATCCCCAAGAAGATGAACAGGGCAATCAACAATCCGACTGCTCCAAAAACCCATGCAAAATTTACAAAATTTTCCATACCGATCATTTACTACCTCCTGTTACTTCCGCATTCCGCATTCTCACTTTCGCATTTTCTAACTACGCAATCTCCTTATGCAGCATCATTGTAGGCTTTGCATTACCAAGAACAACCTCTTTAGTAATAACAACCTCCTTTATATTGGTTCTGGAAGGGATCTCATACATGATATCAAGCATTGTATCCTCGATCACGGCTCGTAATCCTCTGGCTCCTGTCTCCCGTTTAAGGGCTATCCCTGCTATAGTCTCGATAGCATCATCTGTAAACCTTAATCTCACACCCTCCATCTCAAAAAATCTCTGGTATTGTTTTACCAGTGCATTCCTTGGTTCAATCAATATACGGATAAGGTCATCCTTTTTTAGAGCCTCAAGGGCTGATATGACTGGGAGTCGGCCAATAAACTCAGGGATCAGACCATATTTTAACAGATCATCTGGGATAACCTGAGATAATATCTCCCCACTGTTTCTTTCCTCTTTGGTTTTAATCACCCCTCCAAACCCAAGGGTTTTCTTGCCAATCCGTTGTTCGACAACATCCTCCAGCCCAACAAAGGCACCGCCGCATATAAAAAGGATATTTGATGTATCTAACTGAATATATTCCTGATGTGGATGCTTTCTTCCACCTTGAGGCGGGACATTAGCTATGGTTCCCTCTATTATTCTTAATAATGCCTGCTGCACCCCTTCACCAGAAACATCCCTGGTAATAGAGGCACTATCCCCTTTTCTGGAAAGCTTATCGATCTCATCGATAAAGATGATCCCCATCTCTGCCCGTTTTACATCAAAATCAGCCACCTGAATGAGCCGAAGCAGGATATTTTCCACATCTTCACCCACATACCCTGCCTCAGTTAAGGCAGTAGCATCTACTATGGCTAAGGGCACATCCAATATTCTTGCCATGGTTTGAGCTAACAAGGTTTTTCCTGAACCGGTTGGACCTATTAAAAGAATATTACTCTTATCTAATTCAATATCATTCCTGCGGGCAGCGGCATAATTTACTCGTTTATAGTGATTGTATACTGCTACGGAAAGAACCTTTTTCGTTGTTTCCTGACCAATGATATACTCATCCAGAACAGTTTTTATCTCTTTTGGACTTGGCAGATAGCCTGGATTAAATTTCCTTGCTGATGTCCATTCATCCCCAATAATCTCATTACATAGCCCAACACATTCATCACAGATAAAAACACCTGGCCCTGAGACCAGCTTCCTCACATCAGCCTGACTCTTGCCACAAAAAGAACATACTACCCTGTCACTCTTGTCCCCAAAACGGAGCATAACCTTCCTCCTTGTTTTTATACGCAATATCCAGAGATCCTAAAAGTTCTGGCTTAATTTTTTTTGTCAAATTATGCGGCTATTTTGTACTGTATCTTTTCCTTCATTTCAGCGATATCCTGCTCAATCTTCATAATCTTTATTTCCAGCTTCTCCTGTTCATCTCGTCGGACAATTACCTCATAAAGCTTGTTTATCCTGTTATTTGTTTCATCTATCCGCATAATTAAACTCATATGAATCTTATCCATTTTGTTATTTGTCTCATCTATCCGTGCAATTAAACTTATATGCATCTCATTCATTTTTCCATTCATCTCATCTATTCGTGCATTTGTCTCATCTATCCGTGCAATTAAACTCATATGAATCTTATCCATTTTTCCATTCGTCTCATCTATCCGTCTACTCTGGTCCACAAGATGAGCACTTATATCATCAAGCCGTTTATTTGTAAGCTCTAAAATAGTCTTAATCTCTCTATTCTCTGCCTTAATCTCCCCCAATTCAGGCAGGACAATATCCTGTATAATCTTTTTTGCCTTCTCTGCTACATCCATTTTCCTTCCCTCCAACTTTGTTGGGATGATTAAAGATGAACCATCCCAACAAATTGCAATTCAGTAAACTACAACAATACATCCCTTACTTCTTCTTTCCCTTTAGCTCAACCTTTTTTTGCTCAACCTCTGGTTCAACCCCTGCTCGTGATTGCAGCACCTCATCTATTATCCCATAATCTTTTGCCTCAGCTGCAGACATATAGTAATCTCTGTCTGTGCCTTGCTGAACAGCGTCTACTGTTTGACCAGTATGTTTTGATAGAATAGTATTCAATAAATCCCTCATCCTCATGATTTCCTGTGCTTGAATATGAATATCAACAGCCTGTCCCTGAACACCACCAAGTGGTTGATGGATCATGATGCGGGCATGAGGCAGGGCAAATCTTTTGCCCTTTGTCCCGGCAGCAAGCAGCAAAGCACCCATGCTGGCTGCCTGACCAACACAGATAGTAGCCACATTAGCCTTGACATATTGTATTGTATCATAGATAGCAAGTCCAGCAGTTACTACCCCACCGGGGCTATTGATATAAAGATTGATATCCTTTTCCGGATCATCAGCCTCTAAAAACAATATCTGAGCAATAATAACATTCGCAACATCATCATCAATCGGGGTACCAATAAATATGATCCTTTCCTTTAATAATCGGGAATAAATATCATACCCTCGCTCCCCACGAGCACTTTGTTCAACAACCATAGGAATTAACGCCATTTTTTCCTCCGTAATTACTCAGCTTCATTAGTGGGCAAGCCACCATTCTCGACCAATTGACTCACTGTCTCAACCTTTATATCGGCATTATCTAAGAGAAAATTAAATATTTTCTCTATCAGCATCTCATGCATCTTTAGATCCTTTTGCTCCTCATCACCCAAATATTCCCTTATTCTCCCTGCATCTCCCCTGAAATTAGTAAAGATCCAGTTCTTATACTCCTCATCACTCACCGCAATATTTTCCCTTAAGGCGATATGTTCCAGAAGCAGCAATGATTTAAGCTTTGTCTCAGCCTTTGGTTGAAATCTCTGGCGTAATGACTCCTCATTGAACACATCTTTTGGCGGGTGTATATTCTGTGCCTTAAGATAAGCAATAAATTCTTCACAAAGGATTTCTGTTTCCTTTTGGAGCAATGTCTTTGGAAGAGAGAAATCACACTTTGAAAGCAGGATCATGATCAGCTTACCCTTTAATACCTCTTGAGCATTTTCCTCATTCATGGCTTCAAGGCTCTTCCTTATCGCATCCTTTACCTCATCAATAGTTTCGTATTCACCCATATCCTTGGCAAATTCATCATCAATTGCAGGCAAATGCTTTTGTTTCAACTCTTTCATCTCAACAGTAAATGCTGCTTCTTTCCCGGCTATCTCAGGATTAACAAAGTTTTCAGGGATATTGATCGTAAATGTAGCATTTTGTCCCACCTGCAACCCGATCAAATTTTCCTCAAACTCAGGCAAGGCAGTATCCCTGCCTATTTCTATCAGAGAATTTTCTTTGCTTTGTGTAACATCATCCACTCTATATTCAAAATCTACAATAGCAATATCACCCATTATTGCTGGTCTATTATCATCCACATCCACCAGGGTAGCATATTCCTCCTGCAACTGTTGGAGCTGTGCGTCAACATCCTCATCTCTAACCTTTACCACCTGTTTCACCAATGATATGTTGCGATAATCCTCGAACTCTATCCTTGGTTTTACCTCTATCAGGGCAGTAAAGGAAAGCTCTTCCCTATCCTTATAGTGGATATTATCCACAACAGGGAGGGCTACTGGTTGAAGATCATGCTGTCTTATGCCTTCTGCACATGCCTCACTAATGAGTTTTTGAACAGTCTCCTTGTGTATCCTCTGATGAAACCGAGATGCAACCATTTTCCTGGGAGCCTTACCTGCTCTGAATCCAGGCAGTTCTACCATTCCAAGGACAGCATTTAATTCCTTTTCATATTTTGCCGCTACATTCTCCTCAGAGATAACCACCTTAAATTCAACCTGACAATCATCCTTGTGTTCACATTCTAACTGCACAATCTTCCTCCTTACTGCATACATATTAAAGTTATTAATTTATCATATATTTTGGGATTTGTCAAGAAAAATCTAAAATAGACTGTAAAAATCCGATATAACTCGATGTTCAAGGTTTTT
>DYDG01000119.1 GCA_020717845.1 Marinifilum sp.
GTAGGCTCTTCTTGCAACCGCCTATTTTTTTTCGCAAAATGTCAGGAGTTCTGACGATTTCAGAGGCAATTTGAGCCATCATCGTTAACTTCTCAGTCTCTCTCAATCTTTTTTCCATCTCCTTTAAATTGGTAATATCTGCCACCAAAGAAAGGCTGCCGTTAAAAACACCATTGTTATCAAACAGAGGTGTTTGATTGATAAAAATCGGAATTTCATTTTTGATTTTGGATATAAAGGTTATTTCAAAATTGGCTCTGTTGCCTGATTTGACTTTGGAATATTCATTCCGAAAGGTGTTCATATCCTTTTCATTGATTAGATTAAAGACCGATTGACCCAATAACTCAAATTCTTGATAGCCTAAGATTTCAGCGAGCCTTTGATTGGTAAAAACGATGTTATCATTTAAGTCAAGGGCAAATAACCCTTGCCCCATGGAGTTCATTAACCCCTCGTAGATATATTCTTTTCGCTGTTCTAAGAATTGGCTTTTTTGTTTTGAGGACAGGGCATTTAGGATGGAATGGCAAAGGACATCACCGGAAATCTCGTCTTTGGTGAGGAAATTAACTACGCCAAGTTTTAATGCCCCAATAAGAAGCCGCTCATCCTTCAAGCCGGTAAGAATAATGACTGGAACATCTGGAAATTCCTTGTGTTGTAAAAACTCTAAGGCATTTGTATCCGGTAGTCTATAATCAAGCAATACGCAGTCAAAATTCCCCTTTTCGAGCCTTTCTATTCCCTCTTTTCCTGTAGTTGCTACCTCGATTTCAAATTTCTCGGTGGTCTTGCTCAGAATTCGTTTCACAACAAGCACATCATCTGGATTGTCCTCTACAAGTAAAATTCTCTTACCTTCTGACATGGTTTTTACTCCCCTTTTAAATGGTAAATGGTAATCAGTTATCGGTTCTAACGGTCAAGAACACAGAATTGGCTTGTTTTGTTAATCATTGAATTTAACATTCGTCCTACTGTCGCGTCAACCTTAATCTGTCGCATGTAGTAGAGACGCAAAATCTTGCGTCTCTACATTAGGAAAAGGCAGGGACAAGCCCTGCAGCTACATTATAAACTATCCGACACTTGAAACTTGACACGACACTACTGAAACATAGCGATTTAGCCAATCTTCTGTTTGCTTCGCTGATAAATAATTACAATCACTGGCTATTTCAATCCAATGTTGCGTTTCCTGCTGTTCTCCATCAGCATCTGTCAATTTACTAATAAAATGTTTTTCATACCGACGTTTTGCCCAAGCTTCTGCAATTTGTGCACCGACCGATCGCGAGGAACGTCTGATTTGATCTGTAAATGAGTATATTTCTTCTTTAGGAAAACCTTTTGCATATTCCATCGTCCACTCACCATTTACCTCTCACCTCTCACCTCTTCCTTACCACCCGGCAGGCTAAAATAGAATGTGCTTCCCTGACCATGGGTGCTTTGGACCCAGATCTGCCCCCCATGGTCAATTATCACCCGCTTAACAATAGCCAATCCTGCCCCTGTTCCTCCACCATACTCATTACCCTGATGCAACCGTTTAAATATCCCAAATATCTCCTCAAAATATTTCTCCTCAATACCAATACCGTTATCCTTGACAAAGAAAACCGATTGAGATATTCCATCTACGAGCCTTTCCTCAATTCCTATTTCAATATTAGGCGACTTTTGAACATTATATTTAATGGCATTTAAGATAAGGTTATGAAAGACCTGTTTTATTTTTACCTCATCACAATAGATAAATGGAAGCTCGTCATCTATTTCAACCTTTGCATTTTTTTCTTCGATTATTGGTTTTATTTGTTTGAGAACCTCTTTAACGAGTTTCTTTGAATCTACGCAGGTTACAGGATTTTTTACCCGCGAGATTCTGGACAGAGCGAGTAAATCATCTATAAGGGATTTCATTCGGTTAGCAGAGGCTGACAGCCTTTTAAGATAATCCCGTCCTGTGTCGTCTAATTTATCCGCATAATCCTCTAAAATGAATTGACTAAAGGACTGTATCCCTCTTAAAGGCTCTTTCAAGTCATGTGAGGCAGAGTAGGTAAATGCTTCAAGTTCCTTATTGACTGCTTCAATTTCATAGTTTTTCTCTTTTAGTTCTATATTCGTCTTTTTCAAATCTTCGGTAGCAATACTTATTTTTTCCTCTAAACCACTTCTGGCCTCCTTGAGGGCTATAGTCATCACATTAAATGATTCACCAAGTTGCTGAAGTTCATCTCCAACATATCCTTTATAAACCTCACATTTCTGGCAATCACCTATCTTTTTGGCATAAGTTCCCTGCACTTCTCCTCTACACATTGTCTCGGCAATATACCAGCAAGGGATATCACTCTTTTCATAAGCGGGGCAATTCTTTTTTTCACATTTTTCGATTTTCCAGCATCTTGGAATTACCATTTTAAATCGAGTGTCTAAATTTCCACTGGTAATTAGATGAGAAATATTCATTAGAGATTTGATAGGGTTGGTGAGCCTTGTGGAAAAAACAAAGGCAAAAACAAGCCCGATTATTATCAACCATGCGGTTATCGGCAAGCTAACCTTTAAAATATTATTCATCTTGAGATGAAGGTTTTTTAATGAAACCCCAATAAGAATAACACCGATTGGTCCTTTCTCTTCCTGCTCCATCTCTTGTGTCATTTCAAGGGGTGTTGTTCCTTTTTCCCCAATTTCAACAACGGCACCAATAGTAATAATTCCTTGTGTCTCCTTTAAATAAGCAGGTTTTTTGGATAAAAAGGCTCTTTTGGTTAGATCGTCTTTATAGACTTTCCCTGTTTCTTCTGGTTTGCTATGAGCCAACACACTACCATCTTTATCCACTACAGCTACATAGGCAATATCCTTATCACACATAGTTGCCTCAATCAGTGGGTTAAGTTCTTTGAAAAGGTTTTTAGTCAGAATTCCTTCTCTGGTAGTATAGCTAAGGTTGTGGACAACCTCTATCCCTTTTTTCTCCAATTCATTATGCAATAAATTTGAGGCACTGGTTAAAAAATACCAACTCAAGACAACCGCAACCACCGCCATCAAGATACTGCTAAAAAATATCAATTTGGTCTTTATGTTTATCCTTTTCATCTATTTGGTTCCCTTTCTTGTAACCGTTCAGGTGTCAGTTGCCGGATAATTTCTTCCACAAATTCTGCCACAAAGGCACTAAGGCACTAAGACACGAAGGTTCACTAAGACTTATAAAATTATCTTTTATTCCATCCTTTTCTTTCTTCTTCAACTGAGAGGGGTTTAAAATCTTCTTTGTGCATCTTTGTGCCTTTGTGGCAAATTTCTTAAAACTCTGGAAAAACATTGACGATATTTTCTATGATTTTATCCGAGCGTTTTCCAAACAACTCTAAATTCGGGGGTATTTTTTTCCCATAAGGTGATTCACTTCCTAAACAACTATATGCCTCACGGAACATTTTTTTAATTTCACGATCAACTGAAAAATTCTCTTTGTTTTTTAGTATAGTGGGAGAAAGCAGGAGGTAGTTTGCATAAGCCATTTTAAGCCAGGGTTTCAATTCTTGGTGGGATTGATTTTCTCCTTGTTCAAGTATTGAAATAAATATAATCTGTATGTCATAGAAGATTAGTTTTTCGATGACAGTGTAGAAATTATCACTTTTTGCCTTTAGTGCAGATTGAATCTCTGGTTGGAGGTCCAGAGCAAAGTCTGTCTTAATGGTATCCAGTACCGGTTTTAGATAAGGAATAGCTTGCCTAACCTCTGCATACCTTTTATTTTTGAAATTTTCGAATATTGATTCATATACTTTATAAGGAGCGATTTTTAATTCGGATTGGTATATCCCAGCTATCGAGTAGGAGACAACCAATATACACGATAAGGCAAAAATTAGGACAGAGGAAAAGATGTTTTTCATGATTGATAATTCCCCTCGTATGCAAAGTTATGACTCAATACTTAATACAACCGCCAGCGATCCGGAGATTTTTCACATAGTTGCCTCAGAAAGTTTCCCTATTCGCCTAATAAGTCTTTCTTGTGCCACTGATCGCACCTGAAAAGCGTCTGCTGTCGAAGGTTCAATTATGCCATTTTCTGCATCGGGTTCCACTCGAACCATCCACGGTGCGGCAGCATAGTGCTCTTTCCATTCAGTGATAGGGACGATTACCTTTAGTGGCAAAATTCCAATAGCATCATCATTGACGATAACCGATGGACGTATTTTCTTAATCTCGGCACCAACCGTGGGATCCAAATTGATAAGCCAGATTTCACCTCTACGCATAAAACCTCTCACTATCCAGAGCTGTAAAAGCGGTCAGTTCACCACCCGCTACATAATCTGGCAACAAAGCCTTAGCTGCCATGGACATCTGCCGTTTTTTCTCTGTGCGGTCAAATAGCTGCTCCACTTCTTGAATATCTTCACAAACCAAATGCAAGGCAGATTCAATGATTGTTAAACGTTCTCTCGTCGGCAATTTCCTGATTTCTTCCAAAATTCCTACCTGTGCCATACATCCTCCCTAAAAATCAAATACCGTCTCTACGCTGACCCCGTTATTTTTCAGTTCAGTACCCTTTTCTGTAGTATGCTGATATGCAGCTCTAATCAAGAAATGTTCGACAGGGGAGATATTAACCCCAATACTTATGGATTTGCGGTCACCTTTGTTTGATGTGTCCTCTTCCCATGGGTCAATGGTTTCGTATCTAATTGCTGGGGCAAGAAAATGGACATATTTTTCTTGCAGTATTTTGTAACTGGCAGCAAGGTAAGATGATGATTGATGAATTTTTCCGTTAGCCTTTGTATCAATACCTATTCTTCCATACTCACAGGCTACATCCAACTTATCCGAGCCATAAAGCAGATGGTAAAAGGTGTAATCACAGCCGTATTTCTCATTATCATCATATTTTGCCTTAAAGTGTGAACCGCCAAACTCAAGACCTTCAAGAGGAGAGAGGGCTAACCTGATACAGATAGGTTTATCACCGTTATTATCCAAATACTGGCGCGCGTCTGTATGGAAATGCTCATACATATAGCCTGCCGTGTTAGTTTTCATATTATTTATCAATTCTGTCGCCGTCCCCTGATGTGAATCCCCGGGTCCATTAGTCACAGAAAGGTTATAGAGTAAGGAAACCTGTTTCGCAAGTTGTCTCTTGCCGGAAATAAATACCCCTGTATCCCACCAACCAGAGGAACGCATCACATTTCGGTAGAGATAAGGTGCCACGGTGAACATCCTGAATCTTGAGGGCGGATAATAACTTTTATCCTGTGTTCCTATAGGCACAAAATCCCTGCCCATAGAGAGGTTGAACCACTCCTCTGGTGACCAGACACCGCGTAATTTACATGTCTTGATAGCTTCAGACCTGTAAAGCTCAAATTCTGCCTCTGCCTTTATGTCCGGGTTAAGTTGAGAGCTAATGTCGATATAACCACTCATAGGGATAAAGACACTATGCCCCGCAAGTTTCTTATCACCCGCATTGGCATACTTCCCAAATTCAGCCTCTCCATAGTTATAGAATTGATTGGTAATAAACACATGCATCTCAGGGAGAGCCGATTTAAATCCATATTCCAGCCCTTCTTCCTGAGTTTCCTGAGCGGTTACTGCTGATGAAATCAGCAAACCCAAAATCAACCCCACAAAACAAACTAAACCTTTTTTACACATTTTTCCTTCCTCCTCGTATAATTAACAATTATCGTAATTACTCAGCTATTGTTATTTCACACACATTTTGAATCAACAAAAATGCTCAACCTGTGCAATTAAGATTAATCTACAGATTGCAACATAATTGCACAGGTTAAGTTATTTTGTTTTAATCACTAAGCATAATCTATTTGCGGAAGGAAAGGGTTGCCAGAAAATGCAGACAATAGGGCATCAAGCACTTTCTGGTAGTTCTTTTTTACAGTCGAGATATAGCCTTTGATACGGCAGAAAAAGAGTGCTCCTTCAAGACTGCGAAAGGTTCCAGAAATCTTCTGCTTAACCTTGGTCATCCGTAAATCACGCTCAGCCAGATTATTTGTAAATGGAACACCGGCATTGTACATAAAGGACAGCACCTGTGGACAATAATCTCGAAGACGATCCAATAGATTCTTGACTTTTGATTGTCTTGGTCGACCACGCTTCTTTGGTAAATCTTGTACTGATGGATTAGGATTCAATTGAAATCCAATCTCAAGCAAGGCATTGTATCGGTGATAAAATCTATCAAGGTCGTTTTGACTTAAACTGCTTTTGGAGTATTTATGTTGTTCAACCTGCTCATTAATCTCTAATAGCAATGTCGTTAGTTCATTAGCCCATATTTGGTTTTTTTGTTCAAAAGCATAAGTTAGTTCACGCATTATA
>DYDG01000120.1 GCA_020717845.1 Marinifilum sp.
TATAGATCCTGGTAACAGTTCAGCTAACCGCAGAGACGCAGAGAATAAATCAGAGGACAGAGCATAGATGAGAGACTACAGATTCTTTCTTTTTGCCTTTCTATGTTCTGGATTCTAATTTTTGTTAATTTCTCTGTGCCTCTGCGTCTCTGCGGTGAACTATTACGAATCCTGCAGCAATTCCAATATCCCCTTCAAGATAGCAGCTGGTGTGGGTGGGCAGCCCTTGATATAAGCATTTACCGGTATTATCTTGTTTATGCCTCCGAGTGAGGCATAGCTTTCTCCAAATATCCCTCCATTATATCCGCAATCACCAATGGCAACAACCATCTTTGGGTTGGGGACAGCATCATATGTGCGGCGAAGGGCTATCTCCATGTTTATCGATACCGGACCAGTAACCAGAAGCATGTCTGCAAACCTTGGTGAGGCAGTAAAATGCAGGCCAAATCGTTCACAGTTGTAGATAGGGTTGTTTAAGGCATGTATCTCTAATTCACAGCCATTACACGAACCAGCATCCACCTGTCTGATAACCAGGCTTCGATGAAAGCGTTTCTTGATGATATCCTCTATCTCCAGGCCAATCTCCATCACCCCTGCCTCAATCTCAGAAGGTAAGGGTTCGGTGACAATCCCTGTTCTAAATATCTGATGAAGTATTTTAATCATAAATCACATCCTGAGTAAGATTGGTTAAAGCTCTTGTTGCATACTGGAAAGTCAGGCACAATATTCCCTAAAATCGCATACTCTAAGGCAAGCCAATTAACACTGGAAGGGTCCCTGACCATGCATCGATTTATTTTACCCCCACCCGCAAGCCCTGACTGTATCCAGTAAATTATCTCACCCCGCCACCCCTCAACCATGGCAATACCTGCCCTATCAGGTGGCGGCTGGTTAAATCTGGCCGCAATACTGCCATCGGGCAGATTATTCAATATCTCTTGAATAATCCTTATCGACTCTCTTGTCTCTTCAATCCTGACCCAGGCACGGCTATAAACATCCCCTGCTCCAAGCACAATCATTTTGGGAATAATTTGATCGTAGGGCGGGAAAGGACAGGTGAGACGACAGTCCATTTTCTGTCCGCTTGCCCTGGCAACAATCCCAACAACCCCAAGCTCCAGAGCTTTATCAGGAAGAAGTATGCCTGTACCTGTCATCCTCTCGGTCAGAGAAGAGTTTCTATCATAGATAGTAACAAGCCGCTCAAACTCTTTTGATAGCCAGTCCATTTCAGACAGGATCATTTTTCCCCCTTCTTGAGTAAGGTCAGTGGTAACACCCCCAGGTATAATCCTGTCCATCATAAACCTGTGACCAAAGAGTTTATTGTTTGTCCGCATCAGCCTTTCTTTAAGTATTGACATCTGATAGAGCATAAAAGCAAATCCAACATCATTGGCTATGGCTCCAAGATCCCAGAGATGGTTAGCTATCCGTTCCCGTTCAAGCAGTAATGCTCGAAGCCATAATGCCCTTTCTGGAGGCTGGCATTCAGATATTGCTTCTACTGCCTGGCAATAGCTGAGGCTATGGGCAATTGTGGTATCACCTGATACCCGTCCAGCCAGCCTTGCCCCCTCTTCCCATGAAAGTGATTCAAACCTCTTCTCGATACCTTTATGGGTATAGCCAAGCCTTGCCTCAAGGTTTATGACATCCTCACCAACAGCAGAAAACCGAAAATGACCCGGCTCAATGATACCAGCATGAACAGGGCCCACAGGTATTTCATAACACCCTTCACCCCCTACGGTTATCCATGGATATTTCCCTCTAACCCTTGTGATGCTTTGTGAGGCATCAAAGGACTTTCTTAAAGGGTAGGCATTATCCGGCCAGTCCTCATGCTTTATCCATGGTCTCAAATCAGGGTGTCCTACAGGAATAACACCCATCAGGCTGTTTATCTGGCGTTCAAAGCGATAGGCTGAAACAAACTTTTTTGTCAGGCTGGGGAATGTCGGATCTTCTTCTGGCATGTATGCTTTAATGATCAGGTATTCTCCGTTTTTCTCATAGCAAGCATATATCCCAAACCCCCTTGCAAACAATGTTTCGTCCGTAGCCCACTCAGCCACAAGCCTTGCTTTGCCTGCTTTCATTGCCTTTGCCACATCCCTGAATGCCTCTCTATCAACGAGACAGGATGGTATATCTTCAGGATACTGGCTTTTGTCAGGCTCAACCTTGATTATATTGTCTATTAATGAACGCATTTGCAACTCCTCTCTTTAGGCTGAAGGCAAGAGAAATAGTAAGAAGGAATACCTTCAGCCTTTATCCCATCTTCCCCCTATCTTCCTCTTCTTCCTACCTAACAGCCTTCAGCCTTTATCCCATACACTTCTCTACCGCCGCATGAAACCATTGGGATAAAAATTTCGGCATATATAAACCCAGAATCAGCACCAGAATCAGGTGTAACATTACTGGCACATGGGTAGCTTTTAACGGCTTCTGAATAGAAGGAATCGGACCAGAAACCATTGGTGCAACCCTTTTGAAAAGGGCAGCAAAAGCTACCCCAAGCCCAATCAAAAACAAGGGTGTCAGAAGTGGTGCATCCTTCATGGTTGCCGTTAATATCAGAAATTCACTGGTAAAAACACCAAATGGCGGCATACCAACTATTGCCATAACCCCAAATACAAGACCCCACCCAACTAAGGGATTACCTCGAAAAAGACCTTTTATCTTATCCATCTCTTGTGTTTCATGCATCTGCGAGGCATGACCAACGGTAAAAAATATGGCAGACTTTGTCAGGCTGTGAACCAGCATATGGAGAAGGGCACCAAAGGTGGCTATCTGTCCGCCAAGCCCAAAGGCAAAGGTTGCTATGCCCATGTGCTCTATGGATGAATAAGCAAACATCCGTTTTATATCCTTTTGCCTTAAAAGAGAAAAAGCAGCAACAAGGATAGACAGCAAGCCAAACCCCATCATGATATATCCAGATTGATGCGTTCCAGTGGCTCCATCAACAAGGATTTTACACCGCACTAAGGCATAAAGGGCAACATTTAAGAGAAGCCCTGAAAGCACGGCTGATATTGGTGTCGGACCTTCACTATGGGCATCTGGAAGCCAGTTGTGCAAAGGGACAAGCCCAACCTTTGTGCCGTATCCAATCATCAAAAACACAAAGGCTAAGGAAAGGATGGTTGGCTCAAGCTTATCGCTTACCATGCTGAGGTTTGTCCACAGCAATGCCTCACCGCCCTGACCCAGAACTCGTTCTGCAGCAAAGTAGAGGAGGACTGTCCCAAATAATGCCTGAGCAATCCCTACCCCGCAAAGGATAAAGTATTTCCATGCTGCTTCAATGGCTGTTGGGGTGCGATACAGGGATACCAATAAAACCGTTGACAGGGTAGCAAGCTCCATGGCTATCCAGAGCACACCAACATTGTTTGTCAGCAGAGCAAGCAGCATGGCAAAGATAAAGAGTTGAAACATGGCATGATAAAAACGCATTCTTTTTTTGCCTATTTTGCCATGTTCCATTTCCCATCGCATATATCTTCGGCTGAAGATGGCTGTGGTCATAGAGACAAAGGATGTCAGGGTTGCCAGATAGACATTAAAGGCATCGACAAAGAAAAAATTTCCGCCAGCGATGATCTGACCATGGAGATAAACCTGCCAGGCTAAGGCTATGCCTGCCACAAAGGTGGCCATAGAACCAAGGATATTTATCTCTGGAGCAAACTTCCTGTCACCAACAAAGGCAAGGATTATGGCTGAAAAAAGGGATATGCCAAGCAAGATAAGCAATATCATTGTCTTTAGTCCTCCTCCTTTAATTTCATCATCTGTTCTACATCCAAACTGTCAAAGGTGGTGCGAATATGGAAAAAGAAGATGCCAAAGATAAAGGCAGCTATTAATATATCCAGGGCTACACCAAGCTCAATCACCAACGGCATACCGTAGGTGGTGCTGGTTGCCGCAAAAAAGAGCCCATTTTCCATAGCCAGAAACCCGATGACCTGTGTTACTGCATGCCTGCGGGTAATCATCATCAAAAGCCCAAGCATAACAGTAGCCAGGGCAACCGCAATCGTAGAGCGTGTCATCAGGGTAGATAATTCCTGGATAGGTAGGGTTAAATGGTATGAAAATATCACCAGGGCAATGCCAATCAGCATGATCAAGGGGATATTTGTCAGGTTTTCTACCTCTTTATAGATCTGTAAACGATGGATAAGGATATGCAGGACATAGGGGATAAGAATAACCTTCAAAAGCAGGGTCAGGATAGAGGCTATATAGAGATGATGTGCCTCAGCCACAAAACCAACTATTGCTGTGCTGATGGAAAGGAATAATCCCTGCCAGGCAAATAAAAGCAAAAGGGCATATATCCTCCGCTGCACAAGAAGCCCAAAGGATGTCAGGAGTATAAGGGCAGCAAAATCTTTATTTATTTGAGCTAATAGTTCCATAGACATGATAATATCTCCAGTGCAAAAAATTTAACCACGAAATCACGGAAGGATGAAATCACGAAATTTTTTCGACCTGTGCAATCGAAATATCCGCAGATTACGCAGATTTCACAGATTAAAGACAAAATGCTTATATCTCAGGCTTTTTGCTCCGTAGAGACGCAAGATTTTGCGTCTCTACAAATAAATGGCATGCGGTACTCCCCTTATCCTTCATATTTGCCCTTCTCTATCTTTCTTTAACAATCTGTGTAATCTGCGAAATCTGTGGATTAAATCTTATTGCACAGGTCGGAATTTTTTATAGTTTTCGTGCTTTCTGAATTTCGTGTTTTCGTGATTGAATTTTCCTCCTATTACTCCAATATAAAATATGACAGCATTCCTAATGTTGCAAACAAAAAGGCAATCCCCAGAAACTCAGGCACACGAAATATCCTCATCTTTGCCAGGCCGGTTTCTATAAGAACAATGCTAATCCCGGCAACTAAGAGCTTTATGATTAAGGAAACAATCGATAGCAGGATAGCTGTCATACTATTTGACGAAGCAATCCCCCAGGGGAAAAAGATGGCAATACCAATGGTTGTAAAAAGAAACAGCTTTAACATGCCAGCCCATTCTATAAGGGCTAAATGCCTCCCTGAATACTCCAGAACCATTGCCTCATGGATCATGGTTAGCTCAAGATGGGTTGCGGGGTTGTCCACTGGTATCCTCCCTGTTTCAGCAATGACAATCAAGATAAATGCTGTTAGGGCAAAAGCCATTGATGGCCGAATAAACAGACTCTGATAGATAACTACATGTGTCATCTGAGACAGGGATGTAGAATGGCTGAGCAGTGAAACAGTAAAGATGGCCATAAGCATTGCCGGCTCAGCCAATGAGGCAATCATCATCTCCCTGCTTGAGCCCATCCCGCCAAAGGCAGTGCCAATATCCATACCAGCCAGAGCAATAAAAAATCTGGCTAAAGCAAATAATGCCACCAGGGCAATGACATCTGCAGCCGCACAGAGTGGCAACTCCTTGAAAAGTATAGGGATAATCCCTCCAGCCAGGACGCAGACACTAAACACAAGATACGGTGTGAATCGAAATATCCATGAGGCGTTTTCAGCCAGAATGATATCCTTGCCAAATAGTCTGGCAATATCCCGCCATGGCTGCAGCAGTCCAGGTGCTGAACGCCCCTGCATCCAGCATTTAAGACACCTTATCCAGCCCACAAAAATAGGGGCAAGTAAAAGGACAATGATAATTTGGATTGTTTCCATGATGTATGGATACATTTTATTTACCTCGTATATTTACTAATATCAATCCCTGATTGCCTGAATGCCTCTTGTAATGATTTCATTTAATCGTCTCCTTGCAACTCTACATTTCTTATGTTTCTTACCCCTTTTTCAATCTCCTCTTCCCCTGGCAATTTGGCCTTATATTCTGCCACAAATATCTTATCATCCAGATCACCCAGGGCGTAGTGGACTTCTTCCTTACCTTTATACTCACAGACAATCAATCCTATCGGTGATTTTTCCCAGGGATACACCTTATTTTCTCGGTAATAGTTAAGGTATTTATTCATCTGCCCAACATATTCGCTTTTAAATCTGCCTATTTTGAACAGTAGTTCATGACATTTGAATTTGTGAGCTTAAATAAGCAACCACAAGGGTTGCAGCTACAATGTAGCTGTGTCTTGGTTCACCGTGAATCGTAATTTTTCATTCGATGATTAAGCTACTTTTTGTTATTTTTTCACCTCAGATTTTGAGGTTTTTTTAAGCTAAAAGGAAGCTCAAGATTACCGTATTTAGTTAGTAGAAAAGGATATTA
>DYDG01000026.1 GCA_020717845.1 Marinifilum sp.
GGAAGATAGCGGGGACAAGCCTGCCAGAGGCAGAAGGTCTGCTGCCAGTGCTATCTCCCGCAACTACAAATATGCTAAGCCGTTCTATTCTGACTATCACAGATTGAAAAACCTTGAACATCGAGTATCAGGATATTTCTCCTGACAGTCGTTTTGTGTATTTAAGTCGGCTTCAACAATTCCACCCAGACAATTGAGGCTATGCAAAGTCTTTATATGATTTTTCCCCCAGCGGCCAGCACCAACTACACAAACTTTCTTATTCACAGAATCTCCCATCTTTTTAATTACATAGTCTTGCATTTTAGTTGTTATTTCGGGATAAGAAACATCTCATGGTCAGATTAACTTAAAGTCATCTCAAGTCAACCCTCGAAAGCAGAATTAACTCCCAGTCTCCCCTCTTTTCCCCTCATTCTTCAAAACAGTATATCATACTATCTGTTACCTGTCAATCACATTTTCCTTCTTCTGCATGGCAAACGCATCTAAATCTCACAATCGTGAGGGCAGTCAGGATCAGACTCTCTTGCCCCTTTTACGCCTTCTTTGGGCGATTCTATGACTCTGTTGATTTACTACCTTTCAGCATCTTAGGCATACAGCATGTGGTTGTTTAGTTTGCATGAAACACAATATGTGGTATGATAGTCTCACGAAAATTGACTAAATCAACAGAGTCATTCTATGAGGATTGTGTGATTTGAATTTTACTTTATCGAATATTCAGATCATTACATTTTTACTTGACACATGATATGGTCTTATAGTATACTGTATTATGATAGATAGTTGAGTTGTATTGGTTGTTTAGCTTGATAGTCTAACAGCCAGCCTTTAGCTTGAACAGCCTGAGTCATTTATGGCTGCTGGTTGATGCAGGCTGAGTAATGAGGTGTTATTATGGGACTTGCTGTAAGGAATAGAGAAGAAAGATTCACCTACAAAGATTATCTACAATGGACAGATGATGAACGATGGGAATTGATAAATGGAGTGGCTTATGATATGAGCCCTGCACCATCAAGGAGGCATCAGGAGGTTGTCGTGGAGCTTGTGAGCCAGTTCCATAATTACTTGAAAGATAAACCCTGCCAGGTGTATGTTGCCCCTTTTGATGTCCGATTGCTTGAGGTTGAAGATGCAGCTGATGAAGAGATAGAGACCGTTGTTCAGCCGGATATTGTGATAGTTTGTGAAAGGGGTAAGCTTGATGACAGGGGATGTAAGGGCAGCCCTGATATAATCATAGAGGTGTTATCCCCCTATACCGCCAAAAAGGACATGATCACCAAATACCATTTATATGAAAGGCATGGGGTGAAGCAATACTGGATATTTGACCCGGCAACAGATGAGGCGGTTGTCTTTAAGCTCAAAGGGAATAAGTATGGAGAATCGCAAGAGTATAACAAAGGGGAAAAGATACAGGTGGATATGTTTGAGGATCTGGAGATAGACTTGAATGCAATATTTAATAGATAGGGGTAGAAATGATGAAAAAATAGAATCAGCACAGGTATTTTGTAAGGGTCTAAAGACCCTTACTACAGAGGAATGCTGAATTGTAATGCAATTTGCAGAAGGAGGTCAAGATGAGAAAGGTTTTATGCGGGATAGTGTTGGTTGCTTTTTCGTTGAGTATTTCTGGCTGTGTGGGGATGATAATGCCAGATACATTTAGGGTAGTGATGAAGGCAGAGAAGGAGTCACGTAAAGGGAAGCATGAAAAAGCTGTCAATATATTAGAGGAGTATCAAAAAACACATCCGGATATGCCTCCTGGTGAAATATTATGGCACAAAGATGCTTTAGTCCAATGTTATCTGGAAATGGGCAACACCAGTACAGCCATATCTGTCCTTGATGAATTCTTGAAAGAACAGCCCTATCAGGAGGATGAACATCCGTATCTTGAACTGGCAAGATTATACCTGCAGCAGGGAGATAAGCAAAAGGCAGAGGATATGTTTGCAAAAGCAAAAGAGTTGGCTAATATAAATTTAAGGCTTGATATCGGTTGGCGATATGAAGAAGCAAAGGAATTAGACAGGGCAATAGAAATTTATACCTGTATCAGCCAGGATGTTCCTTATTGTTATAAGGCATATACATGTCTTGGGGATGTTTTTGGTCAAAAGGGTAATATTAACAAGGCAATCAGTAACTATGAAAAGGGCTTAGAATTAAATCCTGTGGATGTTGCCGCTAATATGTGTGTGGGTTCACTTTATGCGATAAGCGGTAAAAAGGATAAGGCAAAACAGGCTTTTGAGAAGGTAGTAAAAGTTTGTCCGGAAGCAGACAAGGAGATAAAAGCAATCTTAACCTTCCTTAATTCTGCTGCCTATGATGCATTTTTACAGGATGAGGAGGCATTGAAATATATACAACAGCAGGGGGATATGAACACAGCCATTGAAGCCTGTAAGGAGAAGATTGCTCAGGAGCCGAAAACCTTGAAATGGCATTTTTACTTAGCGGTGTTGTATTCCATAAAAGAAGAGGATAAAGAGGCAGAAGAGGGGTTCAAAAAAGTAATCTCTCTTGCCCCTAATTCAGATGAGGCACGATTATCTAAGGCAATTATGCGGGCATCATCTGGCCATTGACAATGATAACTATAGTTGCTAATTGATGCAGATTGAGCAATGAGGTGTTATTTATGGGACTTGCTGTAAGGAATAGGGAAGAAAAATTTACCTATAAAGATTATCTGCAATGGCCAGATGAGGAACGATGGGAATTGATAGATGGGGTGGCTTATGATATGAGCCCTGCACCATCAAGAAGGCATCAGGAGGTTGTAATGGAACTGTCCAGGCAGATTTCAAATTATTTACTGGACAAACCCTGCCAGGTGTATGCTGCTCCCTTTGATATCCGATTGCCAGAGGTTGATGCTCTGGCAAGTGATGAAGAGATAGAGACCGTGGTTCAGCCAGATATTGTGGTTGTTTGTGAAAGGGGTAAGCTTGATGACAGGGGATGTAAGGGTGCTCCTGATATAGTCATAGAGGTGTTATCCCCCTATACTGCCAAAAAAGATATGATCACCAAATACCACTTGTATGAACGGCATAGGGTGAAACAATACTGGATATTTGACCCGGCAACAGATGAGGTGGTTATCTTTAAGTTCAAAGGTGATAAGTATGGAGAGCCGCAGGAGTATAAGAAGGATGAAAAGATACGGGTGGATATGTTTGAGGATATGGAAATAGATTTGAGTAGTGTGTTTAAGTAAAAGGGAATGGTACACTGTGGGTATAAAGTTTGAATGGGATCCAAATAAGGCAGCTATAAATTTCCAGAAACATAAGGTTTCATTTGAAGAAGCTGCAACGGTATTTCGAGATACTTTGAGTACAACTGTTTCTGACCCCAATCACTCAGAGGAAGAAGATAGGCACATCATTGTCGGCTTGTCAAGCCGTTTCAAACTGCTGATGGTTGCTTATGCTGAACGTGGCAACTGTATTCGTATTATCAGCACACGAGAGTTGACACCTACAGAAAGGAGGCAATATGAAGAAAAAGGTTGAAATGGATGATGAACTTTGTCCTGAATATGACTTATCTCAGTTACTTAAAGGAGGAGTAAGAGGTAAATATGCTGAACGATATAAGGAAGGCACGAATTTGGTACTATTGTCGCAAGATGTAGCGAAGGTTTTTCCTGATGAGGAAGCTGTAAATAAGACGTTACGGTTAGTAATGCAACTTGCCAAAATTCCAGTAGCAAGCAGATAAGAGAAATAGGACAATAAATAAAGGACGGATTTCAATATGAAAAAATTAGAATCACTACAGGCATTTAAGGATTATCAAACAGCTGTTCAGTCCTCCTTACAGCAGGGAAAAAGGTGCATTGCTGTTTGTGGCGGCACAGGGTGTCGGGCATTTGGTGGTGTTGGGCTTATTCCGCTTTTTGAGGAGGAGCTGAAGAAAAAAGGGATTGAGGATGTTTGGGTTAAAGAGACTGGGTGCCATGGATTTTGTGAAAAGGGACCTATTGTTATCATCTATCCAGAGCGAATATTTTATCAACAAGTAGGCATGGATGATGTGGAAGAAATAATTTCGCAAACCATAGAGGCAGGCAGGGTTATTGAAAGGCTTCTCTGCATAGATCCATCTACAAATGAAAAGATCAGCTATGATTATGACTTGCCATTTTATAATAAACAAAAGCCGATTGTGCTCAAGAACAGGGGTGAGATTAATCCAGCACAGATTGATGATTATATCGGTCAGGGTGGTTATTCTGGGCTGATAAAGGTGCTGGAATCCATGTCTCAGGAACAGGTAGTCGATGAGATAAATACCTCTGGGCTGCGAGGCAAAGGCGGAGCAGGATTTCCTACTGGCAAGAAATGGGAATTGTGCCAGATGGCAAAAGGTGATCTAAAATATGTTATCTGTAATGGTGATGAGGGTGATCCAGGTGCATTTATAAATCGAACGATTATGGAGGGTGATCCTTATCTGGTTCTCGAGGGTCTGATTATAGCTGCCTATGCTGTTGGAGCAGAAAACGGATACTTCTATGTTAGAAGTGAGTATCCCCTTGCCATTAAGCATCTGGAACTTGCTATCTCTCAGGCTGAAGAATTGGGATTGTTGGGTGATAATATTCTTGGCAGTGGCTTTAGCTTGCAGATAGAGATAAAAGAAGGGCATGGTGCCTTTGTTTGCGGTGAAGAGACCGCACTTATTGCCTCTATTGAGGGCAGACGCGGTATGCCAACGCCAAAGCCGCCGTTCCCAGCAGAAAAGGGTTTGTGGGGCAAGCCAACGCTGGTTAATAATGTCGAAACACTGGCAACAATACCATCCATTATCCTCAATGGCGGTGAATGGTATGGCAGTATTGGCACAGAGGAATCTAAGGGGACAAAGATATTTGCCCTGTCTGGAAGGTTGAATAATACTGGATTGATAGAGCTTCCGCTTGGAACACCGTTAAGAGAGCTGATCTTTAGCATTGGCGGGGGAATGATAAAAGGGAAAAAATTCAAGGCAGCTATGGTTGGCGGGCCATCTGGTGGATTTGTTCTGCCAGAAGAGCTGGAGATTGGTCTGGATTACGAGTCCTTAGACAAGACTGGGGCAATGATTGGCTCTGGAATAGTTGTTGTTATGGATGAGAATAGCTGTATTGTTGAGTCTGCCAGGGCTCTGCTTGAGTTCCTGAAGGATGAGTCATGCGGTCAATGCACACCCTGTCGCATTGGGCTTACCCGAATGTTTGAGATATTAACCCGTATCACAGAAGGGGACGGTAAAATGGCTGACCTGGACATGCTGCTGGAGCTGGGGAAGATGATAAAGGATACTGCCTTGTGCAACCTTGGCAAAACAGCTCCAACGCCAATTATTTCAGCTATCACCAAGTTCAGGAAAGAGTTTGAGATGCATATTGAAAAGAAAAAATGTCCAGCTTATGTTTGCAGTAATCTTTATGCTGCACCATGTGCGGATACCTGTCCGGCAAATATTGAGGTGCATGGATACGTTGCCTTGATTGCTGAAGAAAGGTTTATTGAAGCCTATGAGTTGATTAAAGAAAAAAATCCTTTCCCGTCTATTTGCGGCCGGGTATGTCATCATCCATGCGAATTAAAGTGTCGAAGGGCAGATATAGATTCGCCGCTGGCACTGAAGGCATTGAAGAGGTTTGTGGCTGACCATGAGGTAGAGCTGGAAAATGCTATACCAAAGCCAAAGGTGGAAAGGGTTAGAAATGAAAAAATTGCCATGATCGGTGCTGGTCCGGCAAGCCTTGCCTGTGCCTATCATTTGGCTCGAAGAGGGTATCAGGTAACCATCTTTGAAGCATTGAGCGTTTCTGGCGGTATGCTTGCAGTGGCAATCCCCAGCTATCGATTGCCAAAGGATATCCTTCAGATGGAGATTGATGATGTTCGTGAGCTTGGGGTGAATATCCAGACAAATACAGAGATTGGTAAGGATATTAGCTTTGAGGATTTGCAGCGAGAGTATAACGCTATATTTATTGGTGTTGGGGCAAGACTGACATCATCGCTGGGTATCCCCAATGAGGATAACGACGGAGTTTTTCCGGCACTGGAGTATTTGATGAACTTAAATCTGGGGAATCCTATAGATATAAAGGATAAAAAGGTTGTGGTTATAGGGGCTGGAAATGTTGCGGTTGATGCGGCAAGGGTATCCTGTAGGCTTGGGGCAAAGGATGTAACCATTGTTTACCGACGCACAAGGGATGAGATGCCGGCAAATCTGGAAGAGATTGAGGATGCAGAGCATGAGGAAATACACTTTGAGCTGCTCACTGCTCCGCTGGGAATTGTTGTAGATGAGCAGTCAAAGAAGGTAACAGGACTTGAGTGTCAGAGGATGCAACTGAGCGATTTCTTTGACAAAAGCGGACGAAGAAAGCCGGTGGAGGTAGAGAACTCAAGGTTTGTTATTGAGGCAGATGTGATTATCCCGGCTATTGGACAAAAGGTGGATACTAATTTTATTCGTGATAAAGTCTCGATTAAAAGGGATGGCACCATTATTGTTGACCCTGAAACACAGGCAACCAATATCCCAGGGGTATTCTCTGGCGGGGATGTTGCTACTGGCGCAGCTACAGTGATAGCAGCCATAGATGCAGGGAATAAGGCTGCTATATCCATTGACAAATACCTGAATAATGGCAAGGAAAGCGAAGAGATAGTCATTGGCGGAAGAATACCATCATTAGTTGAGGACGCTGGTCCAAGTAAGATAGGAAGACATGCTATGCCAACCCTGGATATGGAAAAGAGGTTGGCTGGGTTTAAAGAGGTTGAGCTTGGCTTTACTCGGGATATGGCTGTCAAAGAGGCACAACGGTGCTTGAAGTGCCATGTAAAGGGGTAGAGAAACATTTGCAATATTCTACTACCAAAAGTTGACATAACAGCACGAAACGGTCAGGACCGTTTCTTAAAAAGGAGCGAAGATGATTAATTTAACTATTGATGGAAAAACAGTTGCAATACAAGATGGCACAACCATCCTTGAAGCAGCAAAGTCTATAGGCATCAAGATTCCGCATCTGTGCTATAAAAAGGGATTATCCCCAACCAGTGCTTGCCGGCTATGTGTGGTTGAGGTTGAGGGGATAAATGGACTGGTTGCCTCGTGCTCATATCCAGCACAAGAGGGGATGAAGGTGTCTACCAGTACAGAACGAGTGCTTGCTGCAAGGAGGCTTGTGCTTGAGCTGCTTCTTTCGGATCATCCAAAGGATTGCCTTGTCTGTGAAAAGAATGGTGTTTGCAAGCTGCAGCGATATGCTTATGAAATGGGGATAGAAAATAGCCGTTTTACAGGCAAGGCTCATTCTTATCCAATAGATTCAAGTAACCCGTTGATTGAAAGGGATTATAATAAATGTATCCTTTGCGGCAGGTGTGTGACCATTTGTGAAAAGGAAATGGGACGGGGTGTGGTTGATTACCTTTATCATGGTTTTGAGGCAAGGATAGGGACATACTTTGATAATCCGCTTCAGGATGTAAATTGTGCCTTTTGTGGTCAGTGTGTGAGTGTTTGTCCTGTTGGTGCCCTGACAGAGAAGCAGGCAAAGGGCAAAGGACGAGCATGGGAAATGAAAAAGGTAACAACTACTTGCTCATATTGCGGCTGTGGCTGCACGTTTGATATAAATGTGAGGGATAATAAAATAGTCAAGGTTACATCAAGTGATACCCCTGGCATTAATCATGGTCGGCTATGCGTTAAAGGCAGGTTTGGGTATGATTTTGTTCAGAATGATAGCAGGCTCAAAAAACCTTTGATTCGAAAGAATGGCGAGCTTGTTGAATCCTCATGGGATGAGGCATTGGATCTGGTTGCCAAACAATTTAATGAGATAAAGAAAAAGTATGGGGCAGATTCAATGGCTGGGCTTGCTTCAGCCAGATGCAGCAATGAGGAGAACTTTTTATTCCAGAAGTTTGTCCGTGCAGTGTTGGGCACAAACAATGTTGACCATTGTGCCAGACTCTGTCATGCCTCAACCGTGGTTGGGCTGGCAACGGTTCTGGGCTCAGGTGCCATGACCAATGCTATTGACGAGATAAAGGATACAGGATGTATCCTCTTAACGGGCTCAAATACAACCGAATGCCATCCGATTATCGGCATTGAGATAAGAAAGGCTGTTGCCAATGGGGCAAAGCTGATTGTAGTTGACCCAAGAGAGATAGAATTGGCAGATATTGCTTATCTCCATATTCAACAAAAGCCTGGCACAGATGTGGCCTGGCTGAATGCCATGATGAATGTCATCCTCAGAGAGGGATTGCATAAGCAAGAATTTATTGATACACGATGCGAAGGGTTTGAGGAATTTAAGGCAACTGTAGAAAAATGGACACCAGAGCGCGCTGAAGGGATAAGCGGTATCCCAGCTGAAAAAATAAGGGAAGCAGCCATGATATATGCTCAGGCTGAAACTGCCTGTATTATCTATTCTATGGGCATTACCCAGCATACAACAGGAGTAGACAATGTAACCTCTATAGCCAATATGGCAATGCTTACCGGCCATATTGGCAAAAGATCAACCGGTGTTTTGCCATTGCGAGGACAAAATAATGTTCAGGGTGCATGCGATATGGGTGCACTGCCAAATGTGTATTCAGGGTATCAGGCAGTATCTGACGAGAATATGCGGCTTAAATTTGAAGAAGCATGGGGTATTCATCTGCCAACATCACCAGGTATTACCCTGACCGAGATGCTGCGTGATAATATTAAGGCATTGTATATCATGGGTGAAAACCCGGCTATGTCTGACCCGGATATAAAACATGTTAAAGAGGCTCTTGAAAACAAGGAGTTTCTTGTGGTTCAGGACATATTCCTGACTGAGACAGCTCAGCTGGCTGATGTGGTTTTGCCTGCACTTAGCTTTGCGGAAAAGGATGGGACATTTACCAATACTGAACGTAGGGTGCAATTGATCCGCAAGGCGATTGATCCTGCTGGCGAGGCAATGCTTGATTGGCAGATAATATGCGAGATTGCCTCAAGGATGGGCTATGATATGAGCTATGATTCAGAGTCGCAAATAATGGATGAGATCTCCATCCTGACCCCATCCTATGGCGGGATCAGGCATAATCGACTGGAAAATGGCGGGCTGCAATGGCCATGCCCTGATATGAATCACCCTGGAACACCATTCTTGCATAAGGATAAATTTACCCGTGGCAAGGGTAAATTCTCGGCTGTGGAATATCTCCCAGCTGCTGAGCTGCCAGATAATGAGTATCCATATATCTTGACCACAGGCCGTATCTTAGAGCACTACCATACTGGTTCCATGACCAGAAGGTGTGTTGGACTGGACTGGATGTGCAGCCAAGGCTTTGTTGAGATAAACCCAACTGATGCTGAAAACCTGAAGATAGAAGATGGGGATATGGTCAGGATTTCAACCCGTCGTGGTGAGATAGAGCTTTGTGCCAGTGTTGTTGAAACCATAGCCAAAAATGTTTTATTTATCCCCTTCCACTTTGCCGAGGCACCAGCCAATGTCCTCACCAATCCAGCCCTTGATCCAAAGGCAAAGATACCAGAGCTTAAGGTGTGTGCAGCAAGGGTTGAGACGGTAGGAACAGGTAAATAGTGGGATAATATAATGATTTGGAGTGATGGTTCACCTTTGTGTGAAAGCTTGCGGCTGGATTGTGACAATGTGTAAAAATGGTCGATGTCCCTACTTTCCCTATAGGTTGCGGCATAAAAAGCAGATACATAGAGCACTGCCAATTTTCCTTATCTTACAAAATTTACTTGACAATATCTGGAAATTTGCTATAATTGCATTATGATTTAAAAGTTTTTTGCAGAATAAAGGAGGAACGCTATTATGGATTGGGGAATGGAAAATCGATTGTCCAGATTGATGCAGTCTGATGGTCACTGTTTTTTTATGCCTATAGATCACGGGTATTTTCAGGGGCCAACCACAAAATTAGAAAAACCATGGGAAACTATTAAACCGCTGCTGCCTCATTTTGATGCCCTTTTTGTGACTCGGGGGGTGTTGCGTTCAGCTATACCACCTGCTATTAACAAACCCATTATTCTTAGGGTCTCTGGCGGGACAAGTATGGTGGGTAAGGATCTGGCAGATGAGATTATTACTACCTCTATTGAAGAGGCTCTCAGGCTTAATGCCTCTGCGGTAGGGCTTTCCGTGTTTATTGGCTCTGATTATGAAAAACAAACCCTGTCAAACCTGTCAAGCCTTGTTAATGAATGCCAGAGATATGGGCTTCCGGTAATGGCTGTGACTGCGGTTGGCCGAGAGTTGGAGAAAAGGGATGCACGGTATCTTGGACTGTGTTGTCGAATCTGTGCTGAATTGGGTGCTGCTGTTGTCAAAACATACTGGTGTGAGGAGTTTGATAAGGTGGTGCATGGCTGCCCTGTGCCAGTGGTAATGGCTGGCGGACCAAAGGTGGATACTGACCGTGAGGTGTTTGAGTTTGTTTATGATGGAATGCAAAAGGGAGCCATTGGTATCAACCTTGGCCGAAATGTATGGCAGAATACCCATCCTGTGGCTATGGCTGCTGCCTTGAATGCTATTATCCACGAAAACGCTACACCAGAAGAGGCAGAGAAAATAAATTGGGCAATGAAGGCTCCTGGTAAGTAGAGAACATTCGCGACCAGTTCTTGGACAGAAAAATGGACGGATAATGAGTAGGTGATTAAGGGGTAAAAACATGCGATACTCTGGATTAATCAGGGGATTATGCTTATGCGGATTAATAATGCTTTCTGTATCCGCAGCATATGCCGGACATAATCTGGCTATGTCTAATCTTACTGGGATAAACCAGGATATCCTGCCAGGAGAGGCGTGGTATTGCCATTACATGGTAAAAAATACAGGGGATATCACAGATGTTATCCATCTTTCCAGTGAGGTTGTGTCGAATACTGGCGGAACATGGACAACCTTATTGGTTGCGGATAAAATAACATCAAGCCTACTTGCATCATCCCAGCCATTGACAGCAGGTGAAACCCTGTCCTTTTATGCCAAAATAATATCGCCTGTGGCTGCTATCTCTGGCAGCTGCACGATAAAGGTTTTAGCAGTCAACTCTTACTTTCGTGAGCATGGAGCAGGTGATGGCTGGCCTGTCTCAGGGGATGCAGATGCACAGCAGGATGTGCTCAGTATTCGACTTATTTCACCAGCCCTGATCATTGCCTCAACTACACCATCAGAAAGCAGCCTTGTTCCAATAGAAACATCGATTGAGGCTGTCTTTAATCTGGATCCAGCCAGATGGAATCTGATGATGAGCTTGCAGGATGAATCCACAGGAATTAATGTGGCCGGAAGGGTTGTTTTGCAGGGCAATAGCTTAAGATTTATCACTGACTTTCCTCTTGCAGCCTCAAAGCAATATAAGGCTGTCATCTCTGGCTCAGGGTTCGGACATGAATGGAGATTTGCGACTATGGCTAAGGAGGTCAAGGTCGAATCAGTAAATGATATCCAGTCTGTAGTAAACTATCCCAATCCATTTAATATAACTACAGATGGACATACTGCCTTTAGTCCTCTATCAATAAATGAGGATGTGGTTGTTGAGATATATACCTTAGACGGTGAACCTGTTCAAACATTGACCTATCAAAACGGAACATGCCTCTGGAATGGTCAAAAGAACAAGAATGGGAATAAGGTATCAAGCGGCATCTATATCTATCTAATTAAGATGAAGGCAGAAACGAAGATAGGCAGAATGACGGTGATAAGGTGAAGTTCGTTATTCATGTCCGTTACGCTTTATCGCATGTGCCATCTATCACAGATTTATCCCTGAAAACCTTCAGCCTTCAGCCTATTTTCCCTGCCACTATTAATTTTATTTATTAAAAAACTGGTTATGTATTGAAAAATTTAATTTGACATATTGAAAACTCTATGTTAAAATGTTTTTTATAGAAAAAAGTGCAACTATTTTATAAAATGGTTGCAGGGAGCTAATAAAGAAGGAGGTTGTCGTATGGCTTTTGAACTTGATGGAAAGAGTTATGAGACGGATGAAGATGGGTATTTAGTAAATCTTGAGGATTGGTCTGAGGGTGTAGCTAATTATCTTGCTGGAACAGAAGAGGTTGAGATGACACCTGCCCATTGGGAGATAGTGAACTTTTTAAGAGAGTATTATGATGAGTATAAGATTGCTCCGATGATCAAGATATTGATCAAGGAGATGAAGAATAAGTTTGGTCCAGAAAAGGGGAATAATGCTTATCTTTATGAGCTTTATCCATCTGGTCCAGCCAAACAGGCATGTAAGATTGCCGGGCTGCCAAAGCCAACAGGATGCGTGTAAATTAGATACGCAGATTAACCACTAAGGCACTAAGACACGAAGGAAGAAAAGATTCTTAGATTCTTAGTGTCTTGGTGTCTTAGTGGTGAAATTTTTTTTAAGTTTTAAGGGGAATAAACAATGCTATCAACATGTTATACCTTTTCTGCTTATTTTGCTATAGTGATCTTTGTTCTTGGTATCTTGTGTAAGGTCTGGAAGTATGCCATTACTCCAAACCCGCTCAAGATTTCGCTTACACCTGCCCCAACAAACGCTGCTGGTGTTATCCTTCGTGTAATTCTTGACGCATCGCTTTTTAACAGTCTATTCAAAAGCAACAAGTTTATCTGGCTTGGCGGATGTGCTCTGCATCTTGCTCTTCTGATTGTAGTTGCCAGTCATATTAGATTTTTTGTCTCACCAGTGCCAGAGCTGATCATGCTTCTTCAAACCTTTCTCCAGAGTATTGGCATATTTATAGGAGCGATTTTTCTTGCACCCATTGGCTATCTCTTTATCCGCAGGGTTTGGGTTGATAGAATCCGCTTTGTTTCCATATTTGCTGATTATTTTATTCTTATCCTGCTCTTCTGCATAGGGTTGTCTGGAATAACCATGAAGTATTTTATCAGACCTGATCTGGTAGCAGTAAAAACATTCATTATGGGGTTGATCTCATTCAGCCCTGAACCAATGCCGACAAACCCTATATTTATTACCCATTTTACACTGATATTGATACTCTTAGCATATTTCCCATTCAGTAAGTTGATACATTCAGTTGGGATATTTTTTAGTCCAACAAGGAATCAGATTGATAATTCGCGGGAGAAACGGCATGTTAATCCGTGGGATAGGTGAAAAAAGGGAAACAGGTCATATAATTCCTATAGGTCTTATATGACCTATAGTTTTCAACTCTAAAGAGAGGTCAAAAGATTGTGGCAAAGGAAAAGATAGAAGTACCAAAACTTACAGGCAAGATAGAAATACCCAGGATTAAACCCGGGGCAGCCCTTGTTTGTGAACATCATAAGGCAAAGGAACAGATGCTCACCGAGCTTGGCTACCCTTCGGCTCTTGTTGAAAACTGGCAGGAAAAGGCAATCGCTAAGATGCGGGAGCTGCTGAACAAGTATAAATCACTGAAGCTCTATCTTGATGTTTGTGTGCGATGCGGAGCATGCACAGATAAGTGCCAATTCTTTCTTGGAACAGCTGATCCAAAGAATACGCCTGTTGGCAGGCAGGAGCTGTTGAGGAAGATATATCGTCGGTATTTTACCCCAGCTGGCAAGCTGCTTGGCGGTCTGGCTGGAGCTGAGGATTTTACTGAGGAAATGCTGAAAGAATGGTATGCCTATTTTCATCAATGTTCCCAATGCCGCAGGTGTTCACTCGCCTGTCCTTATGGGATAGATACAGCTGAGATTTCTATGGCTGCCAGAGAAATAATGCATTCCATAGGTCTGGGGACAAAATATACAGATGAGATTATTCTTAAGGTGTTTAATGTTGGCAATAACCTTGGGATGCAGCCAAAAGCTATTAAGAGCAGCCTTGATTTTTGTGTGGATGAGATGAAGGAAGCCTATGAGGAAAAAGGGATAACGAATATTGATGTTAAGATACCTATGGATGTTGAGGGGGCAGATATATTGCTGGTTGTACCCTCAGCTGATTTTTTTGCCTCACCTCATATTGAGTCGTTGTTAGGGTATGCCAAGGTGTTTCATCAGGCTGGAATAAGCTGGACACTTTCATCATATGCCTCTGAGGCCGGAAATTTTGGTATGTTTACTGGCAGCTATGATGGGATGAAAAAGGTTGCCTCAAGGATAGGTCAGGCAGTGCGGGATCTGAAGGTAAAACGGCTGGTTATTGGCGAGTGCGGGCATGCGTATCGAATTGCTTATAATTTCTGGAATACCTTGACTGGCCCGTTTGATACTCTTGATCCAAAGTATCCAGTACCTCAGCATATCTGTGAGTTTACCTATGACATGATTAAACGTGGGGCAATAAGGCTTGATAAATCAGCAAATGATGAGTTTGTAGTCACATATCATGACTCCTGCAATGTTGCTCGGGCAACCAGAATGGGTGATATGCCTGGCGGTCAGTTTGAGATACCTCGAGCAATAATTAAGGCATGTTGCAATAAATTTGTGGATATGCCGCAGGAGACTATTCGCGAGAATACCTTCTGCTGCGGCGGTGGTGCCGGGCTGTTAACCGATGAGATGCTTGAGATTCGAATAAAGGGTGCTATGCCAAGGATGCAGGCATTAAAGCAGGTAGTGGATTCACATGGCGTAAACTTCTATGTCCTTATCTGTGCTATCTGTAAGGCACAGTTTACTAAGATATTTCCTATGTATGGATTTCCTATGGATATGGTTGGCGGGGTGCATCAGTTGGTAAGTCGAGCTATCATACTGTGAAAGAGCTTTCACCACGAAGAACACGAAGAACACAAAGTGAAATTTGATGAGCTATCTAATAAAGTTATCGGATGTGCTATAGAAGTACATCGAGCTCTTGGTCTATGCTTGCTTGAATCTATATACGAAAAATGCTTGGCTAAAGAAAAGAGATTTGTTTTATAATATCTTCGTGTTCTTCGTGTTCTTCGTGGTGAAATAATTCTTGGAGGAATTAGAGTGAACAAGTTCATGGCTAAAATAGTTGTATTAATATTTGCGTTGGTGTTATTATCTCCATTTGTGGTTAATGCAGTCAGGGGGGTAATGGGCAGCAGTGCGACAGCAATTGACCTTGTCCTTCCAGAATCTGGCGAGTGTGTTAAGGATAAAGAATACATGCGGGCAAACCATATGGATATTCTTAAAGAGGCAAGGGTTAAGACTGTGCGTGATGGAGTGCGAATAAAGGATTATAGTTTGAAGAATTGTCAAACATGTCATACGAATCGGGATGAGTTTTGTGACAGGTGTCATAATTATGTTGGGGTAAAGCCTGAGTGCTTTGAATGTCATCATTTTCCCACAAGCAAAGAAAGGAAAGAAAGGTGTGAGGGTAACTAAATGGAACGAAGGGATTTTCTTAAACTTGGTGGAATAGTAGCCGCAGCAGGTGCAGTAGCACCGGCAAGCAGTTTGTTATATGCAAGCAAGGTTGAGTCGAAAAATGGCAATAAGTATGGTATGGTTATTGACTTAACTAAGTGCGACGGGTGTGGAGAGTGTGTCTCTGCCTGTCGAACAGCTAATAATGTAGCCACATTTCCTGATGAGAAGATAAATAACCACTTGCTCAGGATAGCTCATGTAAAATCTAAATTCCCTAATAGTCAGGAGCAGGCTATCCCTCTGATGTGTATGCATTGCGATAATCCGCCATGCGTTCATGTTTGTCCGGTTAAGGCATCGTTTGTGCGTAAGGATGGGATTGTTCTGATAGACAAGCATAGATGTATTGGCTGTAGATATTGTATGGTTGCCTGCCCTTATAAGGCAAGGTCGTTTGTGTTTAAGCACCATGAGGGTTCTTCTAACCCTGAGGTGCCAAAGACCATGCATGGAGTGGTGGAAAAGTGTGAGTTTTGTGTAAGCAGGGTTGATCACGGACAATTACCAGTGTGTGTAGAAACATGTAAGAAAGGAGTCATGAGCTTTGGCAACCTGAATGATAAGGATTCTCAGGTTTCAAGGTTGATTACATCTGGCAGGGTGCATCGGGTGCGTGAGGATTTGCACCTTGGGGCAAAGGTGTATTATCTGGGATTGTAATGGTAAAAATCCGCAGATTTCGCAGATTTCACAGATTATAAGATCGAGATTGTTCCTGGTACATTTTTTTAGAGATTGTGAGGTAAACAATTAATGAAGATATATTTTACAAAGATAGATGGTAAGTCAAAGGGGATGTATGCGTTATTAGCCGTATTGGCAATCATCGCTGCTACGGGTATGTATGCTACCTATGCCATGTTTGCTCAGGGGCATTATATTACTGGCATGAATAACCAGATACCCTGGGGGCTGCCGATTGCTGTGGCAATATATTGTATTGGCTTGAGTGCTGGTTCGCTTGTCCTTTCAGCCCTTTCGGCTGTATTTGGGCAAAAGGAATTCAAGCCGTTTGCCAGAATAGCTGTCTTTGTAGCTGCCTTGCTTCTTGTTGGCAGCCTGCTTTCCATCATCCTTGACTGGGGAAGGCCAGACAGGCTAATGCTGCCGTTCTTGTATCTGAACCCACGCTCCATCTTTTCATGGAATGGTTTCCTGTATTCAAGCTATGTCTTTATCTGTATCGTTTATCTCTGGGCAATGTTTACCGGCAGGGATTCATGGATAAAACCCATGGGTATATTGGCTATTATATGGGCGGTTGGTGTCCATAGCGGAACTGGTGCTATCTTTGGGTTTATCAATGCCCGTGAGTTATATCATTCACCCCTTGCCTCACCAACCTTTGTTACCGCAGCCCTTTCATCAGGCACTGCCCTGATGATCCTTATCCTTGTGTCTACATTCAAGGCAACCGGGAGATTCTTGGATAATCGGCTGATTATTGGACTGGCTAAGTTGTTGGGTCCATTTATCTTAGTAGTCTTATACTTCGTAACGGTTGAATATGTTGTGAGATTGTATACACCATCAACCAGTGAGCCAACGAGCTTTGTTCTGTTTGGTGGGAATCTTTACACCTATATCTTTTGGGTTGGTTTAATACTGCTTGGTTCTATCATCCCATGTATTATTCTCTTTAACCCTATGACCAAAAACTCGATTCCCTGGATTATGTTTGCCTCGTTACTGGTAGTAATTGGTGTTTTTTGTGAAAGGTTGATCTTTGTCCTGCCTGGTCAGATATTCCCGCTCAATCTTTTCCCTGATATGGAGATGACAAGCGATTTTATGGATGGGGTGATCACCTGGTATCAGGTCAGTGTGGCAGAGATTGCTCAAGGGTTGGGAATATTGTCTATTGTAGCCATCCTGTATATTGTCGGCTTAAAGTTGTTTGCCATGCTTCCAGATGAGGCAAGGCACCTTGATCATGAGTTATAAACATTCAGGTAAAGATAGGCTGAAGACTTTTAGGAATTAAACTTCAGCCTTCAGCCTTCAGCCTATCCACCTGTATTATATTAACAGAAAGGAGAGATAATATGTCTGATTCAAAAAGCCCTCTTTTAGATGAATTAGAGAAGGGTCCATGGCCGAGTTTTGTGACAGAGATAAAAAAAGCGGCTAAAAAAAGTCCAATGGCACAAGGGCTGTTGGATCAATTGGAGCTTTCCTATAAGGAAAAGAGAACCCATTGGAAGCATGGCGGAATTGTTGGGGTAAAGGGATATGGCGGTGGAATTATCGGCCGTTATTCTGATGCTGGTGACAAATTCCCAGAGGTGGCTCACTTCCATACGGTTCGTGTTAATCAGCCATCAGGCTGGTTTTATACCTCTGATGCCTTAAGGGAGTTGATGGGGATCTGGGAAAAACATGGATCATGTCTGACCAATTTCCATGGCTCTACTGGTGATACGGTCTTTCTTGGGACAAAGACAAGTGAATTAGAGGCTATATTCACTGAGTTGTCAGAGAAGGGTTGGGATCTGGGCGGTTCAGGCTCTGATGTCCGCACACCAAGCTGCTGCCTTGGTCCGGCAAGGTGTGAGTTTGCCTGCTATGATACCATGGCACTTAACTATGATATAACCATGGCATATCAGGATGAACTGCACAGACCATTCTTCCCATATAAGTGGAAGTTTAAGCTGGCAGGCTGCCCAAATGATTGCGTTGCCTCCATTGCCAGATCTGACTTTTCTATTATCGGCACATGGAAGGATGCTATCCAGATGGATAAGGAAGCCGTTAAAGAATATGTAGCAGATACAAACTTTGATATTCAAAAATATGTGATTAATAAATGCCCATCTAAGTGTATGTCATGGGATGGTAAGGAATTAGAGATTGATAACAGAAATTGTGTCAGGTGTATGCACTGTATCAATGTTATGCCAAAGGCACTTAGACCTGGTAAGGAAAAGGGAGCAACCATTCTTATCGGTGCCAAGGCACCAATTGTTGAGGGTGCACAGCTTGCCTCAGTAATAGTCCCATTCATGGAGATAAAACCACCATATCAAGAGCTTAAGGATTTGATTGCAGCGATATGGGAGTTCTGGGATGAGCATGGGGTTGCAAGAGAAAGGATTGGTGAATGTATCCAGCGGGTTGGGCTTGGAAACTTTGTTGAACAGATAGGGCTTAAGCCCATACCGCAAATGGTCTTACAGCCGAGAGATAATCCATATATCTTCTATGAGGAATATCTGGAGGAAGAATGATTACAGAAGGTATTCCCCCTTAATAAAGGGGGTTAGGGGGTTGTTTCTCACCTAAGCCATTAACATCAAATGGCATGGCGTAGTTAAGGTGAATATTACAAATTATCTAAGGAGGTAATAATATGGCAGCACCAGCCAGAAAGACAGATATTGGACCACCGCATTATGACAAGTTTTTGCATCCAGTCATAAAGGAAAACTATGGGAAATGGAAGTATCACGAGGTAGTAAAACCAGGTGTCCTGGTACATGTTTCAGAGACAGGGGCAAAGATATTTACTGTTCGGGCAGCATCGCCAAGATTGTTGAGCAGCACCACGCTTCTGTTGATTTGTGATCTGGCTGACAAATATTGCGGCGGTTTCTTGAGATTTACGAGCCGAAACAATATTGAGTTTATGCTTGATAATGATGCAAATATTGATCCATTGATCAATGAGCTGAAACAAAACAATATCCCTGTTGGTGGGACAAAGAACTCTATCTCTAATATTGTTCATACGCAAGGATGGGTTCATTGCCATTCAGCAGCCACAGATGCATCCGGGCTGGTAAAGGTGGTTATGGATGACTTGTTTGAATATTTTGAGGAAATGACCCTGCCGCATAAGGTAAAGATTGCTGTTGCCTGCTGTTTGAATATGTGCGGTGCGGTTCATTGCTCAGATATTGCTATCCTGGGTGTGCACAGACGACCACCAAAGATAGACCATAACAATGTTAAAAATATGTGTGAGATCCCATCGACAGTGGCATCATGCCCAACAGCGGCTATCAGACCAACCTATGTTGATGGTAAACCATCTGTTGTAATTGATGAGGATAGATGTATGTTCTGCGGCAATTGCTTTTCAGTCTGTCCGGCAATGCCGATTGCTGACCCATTAAACGATGGTGTGTCTATCTGGGTTGGAGGTAAGGTTTCCAATGCCAGAACACAGCCAACCTTTACCAAGCTGGCTATCCCGTATCTTCCAAATAATCCGCCAAGATGGACTGAGGTGACTGAGGCAATAAAGAAGATTGTAACTCTTTATGCTCAGGATGCGACTAAGTATGAACGTGTGGGTGAATGGATCGAACGGATAGGCTGGGCAAGGTTCTTTGATTTGACTGGGTTTGCGTTTACTAAGGAGCATATTGATGACTTTAAGTATGCAGGCTTAAGCTACCGAAGAACAACTCAGATAAAGTTTTAGAGGATAGGTAAATAGACTGAAGGTTATTAGACTGTCAGGCAGGAGAAAATCTAAACCTAACAGTTTTCAGCCTTCAGCCTAAACACCTGTTTCCCAAGGAGGTAAGAAAATGGCAGTATCAGTTGAGGAATTGGCAGATGAAATGCAAGCCTTAATAACAGAGTATGCTGGCAAGAAAAAATTTAAAGCCAGTGATCTGGTTAAAGAAGTGATAAGTAAATATGGTGATGATGTAGATAAGAATTTGGGCAAAGAGGCAATAAGAATCTTGATCGATAATGAAAGATGTGTTTATACCTACTTTGGTGGCACATATGTCGAATTACCTCATAAAGAGGGTTCTGCACCTGAGTGATGTGTCTAAAATTCAGAAGCTGATTTATGTAATCATAGGGAACGGTCACAACCGTTCCCTATGTCTTTGGGAAGGAGTAAACTATGGCAATAGTAATTAAGAAAAGAACAAGAAAATTAGGCATTCGTATGGGGCGTGGGCGTGGAACAAGAGAGGCTTCATTATCAAGGCCAAGGTATGTTCCTAAGACACCACCATGCACCTTTACCTGTCCGGCTGGAACAGATATTAGGGGATATTTGACATATATCAGCCAGTCTAAGGACTATAAACGCTCTCCTGAAGAGTCGTTGCAACAGGCATGGTATATTCTCACAGACAAAAATCCTTTACCAGCGGTTTGTGGCAGGGTTTGTCCGCATCCATGCGAAAAGGAGTGTAATCGCAAGACAAAGGATAACCCTGTATCTATTAACAGCGTAGAAAGGTTTCTCGGCGATTATGGGATAAAGAATAAACTGCCTCTGAAGAGAATAAATGAGTCATCATATGCTGAAAAGGTAGCTGTGATTGGCTCTGGACCGTCTGGGCTTTCCTGTGCCTATCAATTAGCCAGACGTGGATATGGTGTGACAATATTTGAGGCATTTGAGAAGCCAGGTGGAATGCTCAGATATGGCATCCCTTCCTATCGTCTTCCAGATGATATTCTGGATGCAGAGATTAATGCTATCTCTGACCTTGGGGTTGAGATTAAGTGTAATGCTCGTGTTGGCAAGGATATATTGCTTGATGATATGAAAAAGTGGTATAGTGCAATATACGTTGCTATTGGGGCACATAATGGTCTGGGTCTGAATGTCCCGGGTGAGGATGCGGTTAATGTGTTAACTGGTGCAGAATACCTTCATAAGGTAAATAATGGAGAAAAGGTTAATGTTGGTGCCAGGGTTGTTGTTATAGGCGGCGGTAATAGTGCTATAGATGCTACCAGGGTATCTAAGAGGCTTGGGGCAGATGCAACTATTCTCTACCGCAGAACAAGAAAAGAGATGCCAGCCATTGAACATGAGATTGTATCGGCTGAAGAGGAAGGGATTGTGTTTGAATTCCTGTCTGCACCTGTTGAGATCATTAAGGATGGCAACAACTTAGCAACTGGTATAAAGTGTATTCGTATGGAGCTTGGGGCACCAGATGCAAGCGGCAGGGCAACGCCAGTGCCTGTTCCTGGCTCTGAGTTTGTCATAGATGCTACCATGATTATTCCATCCATCAGCCAATCACCGATATTTGCCGGGCTTGAAGAGTTGAAAAATGAAAAGGGATGGATTACGGTTGATGATAAATGTCAGACTGCATCTGCTGGTGTTTTTGCTGGCGGTGATGTTACCAATCAGCTTGGATTAGTAACCGAGGCTATTGGGCTTGGCCGCAAGGCAGCTGAGGCAATTGATATGTTCCTTAAGCCGCGAGAGGTAGAAAAATCTGAACCAATATTGATTGCTAAGTATGAACGAATGAACCTTAATTACTATGCTTCCCTGTCACGAGTTGATTCAGCAGGGTTGGCGGTTGAGGATCGGGTGAATAACTTCAAGGAAGTATCCCTGACCATAAGCCAGGAGCAGGTTGTTGAGGAAACAAAGAGATGTATGAGCTGCGGACAGTGCTTTGACTGTGATAACTGTTACAGCTATTGTTCCGATAATGCGGTTAAAAGACTGCCCAAGGGGCAGCATTACGAGTTCCATCTGGAAACCTGCCAGGGTTGCAAGAAGTGTGCTGAAGAGTGTCCTTGCGGGTATATTGATATGGTTTAGGTTACGTATCCGATAAACCATGCAGAAATTCACCACGGAGACACGAAGGCACGGAGAGATAGGAAATATCAAATTGTGAACATCCTATTTTCTCTCCGTGTCTCTGTGTCTCCGTGGTGATTAAACAACAGACACGAGAATAACGATGGTCGTTATCCAAATTTCCTCCTCTTCTCCTAACTCATTTCTCCCTTTTTACTCACCCTCTGTAAATAAGCATACCAAAGCATAGCAAGGAATAAGATCAAGCCAATGTTTAAGAGAGTGGTATGGCTTTGGTTGCTATGCAATGCTCACAGCGTTTGCCTTGTTTAATATCAAAATACCTCTTGACAAATATATCCAGTAGATATACAATATGTATATAATGATAAAAGAATATCCAGAGTTTACGAGTTTTGATTGGGATGATAGTAATAGAGACAAGAACCTGAAGCACAATGTTCAAAATTGGGAATGCGAACAGGTTTTTTTCAACGATCCAATTATAATACTCGATGATCTGAAGCATTCAATAGTAGAGGATAGATTCGCGGCATTTGGGAAGACAGATGAGAGGAGACGGTTAGTAGTTATATACACTAAACGTAGTTCAAAGATACGAGTGATTTCCGCAAGGGATATGAACAAAAAGGAGAAGCATTTCTATGAAAACTTTGGAAAAGGATAAACAATCGTTCAAAACAGAAGACGAAGAAAGGACTTTTTGGTCAGCACATTCACCACTTGATTATTTTGATGTCTCAAGTGCGAAGAGGGCATATTTCCCAAATCTAAAACCTTCTTTGAAATCCATATCCATACGCTTGCCAGAGGATATGTTGGATGAACTGAAAGTGCTTGCCAACAAAAGAGATATACCGTATCAAAGTTTGCTCAAGATATATTTATCATGGGGGATACTATCTGAGCGAAAAGCGTTGCAGACTAAATGATGTAGACAATTATTTGGGGTAGCTTTTTATGTAGTTTTATGCAGCATGAATATTGTTGCACAAAATATAATATTATTGTCCAGCCAATTGTTCACCGAGAATTGCTGCTGGATGGTGGCTTAGAAGAAGTGGAAGAATTTTTGCGGAGTTTTGCCAACTCAGTTTCCAGTTCAACAATACGTCTTTGCATTTCTGCAATAATCATTAAAAGCTCTTGTTCATGTGAAACAATATTCTTCATAGGATGATTATCGGAGATTTCTCATTATACTTTAATCTTTTTTAATGAGGGTGTGAACGGTTACCTCGAATGTCATAAAGCACTTTTCCTTTTGTTTCAATTAAACGAGTAAAATCGTTAGGGGGACTTAATGGAATAATATCTATCGGAATATGTAATTCATTTTCAACTTGTCCTGCAAATTCATATATTTTCCATCCTTGAATTCCGTCGCAGGCTATATCTATATCTCTTGCACTATATTCGTTTTCTGCATAACTTCCAAACAGAATCAGATAATTTGCTCCATACTCTTTGGATATCTTTGTAATTCTCTCAATTATTGAAGAATCTGACATCTTCATACACCTCCCTTCATGAATTCCAGGTAATGTTAAAAGACTTTTACCTAATTTTCCTTCCAGCTTATTGTTCGGCAAGTAGTTTCACCTTGAAATGTGCATATTTTATCTGTAAGTCTTGAGCTAATAGCTGGTTATATAAACTGTCCTCTTGCTTTTTAGGGTGAAAGCCACAACTTATTGCCCGCATGCTATCGCAGAATACAAAATTTACCAACCTTCTTATTCCCCGCAGGGTCCCTAATGAGGCAGATATAGGTACCACTTGCTACCTTTTCACCGGCAGAGTTGCAGGTATCCCAGTCCATGCGTGAACTGTCTACCCTTATCTCACGCACTAACTCACCTGCTATGGTGAATATCTGAATGGTAGAGTTTTCACTCAATTTGTCAAAATATATCCAGCTATGCTTATCAGCATGGTATGGATTAGGGTAGATCACCGCTTTTTCAGGATTAGGAGGCATATCACCTGCTCCCATCAGGGTATAGAATGAAAAACTATGGACATCGGCAGAGACAATATTATTGATTGTGTCTACCTGTGAGCTGTTAACCCTTTCCCATGTTCCTGTGCCTACCAGGTGATAAATGGCTAATGAGCTTTCTTGTATTGGCGGTATGGTTCCATCTACATAACCATCAGCAGGGCTGCTATCCTGATAGGGGATAGAAATACGCACGGTAGTGGTAATCGTTGCATTACCACAAATCTCAAACCGTCGTAGTGTCCCTTCGACACGGTTTACACTCGAGTCTGCATCGTCATTTGCATTGCCAGCAAGAACTATGTCAACCGTAGAGGTGCCGGAGGTGTCTATCCCGATATAACCTGCACCAGTAACTGCACCTGTGCCAACCTCTACCGTTGTCTTACCATCATCTGCCATAACGCTTCCAGAACTGCTGCTGTCTAACGATAGAATGGTAACCGAATGCGTGGCAGAGGTAGTTGTGCCCAGAATGGCAGTAGTAATGATTACTGGTGTAGTAATGCCATTTTGCTTGAAGAAGAATATCAGGCTGCTTGTACCTGTCATGGTGAATATGCCAGAGGTGGTCCATGCAGCACCTGAAGATGAAGTAGCGAATCTGGAGTCAGCATTACCACTGACAATAATTGTTGTTGCACTTTCAGAGCTTGGGTTGCCAAACATATCTTGTGTTTGCACAGTCATTGCCTCTGGCATACCTGTGGTCAAAGTCCCTGCTGCCTGCGGCACAAATATCAGTTTCTCAATCGATCCCGGGATAACAGTTACCGCAGCAGTTCCTCTTTTCCCTTCTATCTCAGCCGTAATCTCTGCCTTGCCTGTCTTACTGCCTGCGGTAAATGTAGTTGTAGCCGAAACAGCAGTTGGTGTAATACTTCCGTTTATCAGGCTATTCAAGCCCCAGGCATAGCTTAATTCCGAGTCTGGGATTGGATGCCCGAATCGGTTAACTGCATTTGCCGTAAATGCCTGGCTATCCATAACCTCAACCTCTGCAGCAGCAGGATTCACGCTTATCACACTTACACTGCCGTGAACTACCGCCACCGTTGCCGTGCCTGTAACCATGCTGGTCGAGGCAGTCAGTGTCAGCGTTCCCACAATATCATTCGTCTTAAGCACCACTGTTTGACCTGGATTGCCGGTTATTGTCCCACTTCCTGCGACTACTTGCCAGTTAAACTGACTGATACCGGTTAGCTTGTATCCATACTGATTAAACGCTTCAGCAACAAATGAGGATGTTCCCCTTGCCTCAATGGCAGCTGTGGACGGAGTAACATTGATATGGTGCACCATACCGTCGACTACAGTAATCTTTGTAGTTGCCGTGGCTGTGCGTGTTCCAAAAGCTGCTATTACCTGCAAATCTACTGTCCCTGCCTTAGCAGCGGCAAATACCACTGCTTGCCCAGTGGTTGTATCAAGCGTTCCCATTCCTGAGGTTTTAAGTGTCCAGGTATATATTGCACCCTTGATTGGGAAGCCATGCTGATTGTAAGACTGGGCAGTGAAAGACTGGCTGCCCTGCATCTCTACTGTTACCGTGCCCGGGTTAATAGCAACATCTGTCAGCTCACCATAAACAACCTCAACTGCAGCCAAGCCTATAACTGTCCGTGTCGCCGCCGTGATTGTCCCAAAGCAATGCTCAGATGTTGTTCGTAGGGTCGCAGAGGTGCCTGTTGGTGATGGGGTTAATGTGCCAATATCCCCCTCTTTCCCCCAGCTATAGCTTAGTCCTGAGATCTCATTTCGATACATGTCATAGCCTGCAGCTGTCCATAATATATCCTGGTCAACAGGAACAGGGATATTGGGCAAGATTTTGATGTCATTTAATGCATCTGGTGCAGCTGTTACGGTGAATGTTGCTTGTGCCAGAGGGGCTCCCTCTGCCAGAAGGGCTCCTTCCATTGAGCCGCTTGCGGTTACCCTGTAAGTGCCTGATTTTGTTCCGAGGGTTAGGGTAGACAAGGTTGTGCCGTCTGTGCCAATGATGGTTGTCGTTGCAGAAAGGTTCGCCGCAGCCGGAGACTCGATTATCTGCCAGTGAACCGTATGTCCTGAAACTGGATTACCATAGGTATCGGTTACCTTGACAACAAATGGGGTTAAGGTGATCGTAACCGTGCCTGTTTGGTTGTTGCCACTGACCTCAGAGAAAATGCTGGCTGTTCCTGGTGTTGCTGTGGCTGTGAATGTTGCATATGCCAGAGGGGCTCCCTCCATTGAACCACTTGCGGTTACCCGATATGTGCCTGATTTTGTGCCGAGGGTCAGGGTAGATAGGGTTATGCCATCTGTTCCGGTGGTGGTTGCAGTCGTAGAAAGGGTTGCCACAGCCGGGGAATCGATTATCTGCCAGTGAACTTGATGACCTGCGATTGGATTGCCGTAGGTATCAGTTATCTTGAACACGAATGGGGCTAAGGTGGTAGCCACTGTGCCTGCCTGCCCCTCGTCGCTGACCTCAGAGAGAATGCTGGCTGTAGCGGGGTTAGCCGTGGTTGTGAATGTTGACTGTGCCAGATGGTCTCCCTCCATTGAGCCGCTTGCGGTTACCCGGTATGTGCCTGATTTTGTGCCAAGGGTTAGAGTGGATAATGTTGTGCCGTCTATTCCAGTGGTGGTTGTAGTCGTAGAAAGGGTTGCCACAGCCGGGAAGTCGATTATCTGCCAGTGAACTTGATGACCTGCGATTGGATTGCCGTAGGTATCGGTTATCTTGACCACAAATGGAGCTAAGGTGGTGGTGACGGTGCCTGTCTGGTTGTTGCCGCTAACATCAGAGAGGATGCTGGCTGTCCCTGGTGTTGCTGTTGCTGTGAATGTTGCCTGTGATAGAGAGGCTCCCACCATTGAGCCGCTTGCGGTTACTCGATAAGTGCCCGACTTTGTGCCAAGGGTCAGAATAGACAAGGTTGTGCCATCTGTGCCTGTGGTGGTTGTCGTTACAGAAAGGTTCGCCGCAGCCGGTGACTCGATTATCTGCCAGTGGACCGAATGTCCGGCAACAGGATTGCCGTAGCTATCGGTTACTCTGACCACAAAGGGGGTTAAGGTGGTGGTAACGGTGATAGTCTGGTCGTTGCCGCTGACATCAGAGAGAATGCCGGCTGTTCCTGGTGTCGCCGTTGCCGTGAATGTTGCCTGTGCCAGAGGGGCTCCCACCATTGAGCTGCTTGCGGTTACCCGGTATGTGCCCGACTTTGTGCCGAGTGTCAGGGTAGACAAGGTTGTGCCGTCTGTGCCGGTAGTGGTTGTCGTCGTAGAAAAGTTCGCCGTAGACGGAGACTCGATTATCTGCCAATTGACTGCATGTCCGGCAACTGGATTGCCATAGGTATCGGTTACCTTGACCGTATAAGGTATTAATGTTGTAGTTACGGTTGCCTTCTGACTATCTCCAGAAATACAGGCAAGATAAGTTGGTGTGCCATAGATAGCAGTTGCCGTAAATGTTGTCGTTAATTCATTTACTTTAGCAATTACGGTATATGTCCCGGTCTTTGTGCCCAGAGTAAAAATCGTAGAGGTTGTGCCATTACTATTGGTTGTAGTTGATGTTGCCGATAAAATAGCTCCGTATCCCGGCTCTATTGTCTGCCAGGTTACTGAATATGAACCGACTGGATTGCTACAGGTAT
>DYDG01000121.1 GCA_020717845.1 Marinifilum sp.
GGAATGGCTTACCTATCCGGTTAGAGGAACTTAGCCAATTTCAGACACCACCCAAAAATGAGGTAGATACTGTGTTTGAACAGTACTTAAATGCAATTCAGAAATTAGCTGTGGCTGTGGATGAATTAAAGCTGACTAAGGGGTTATCATGAAACAAAGAGTTGGATTTTTAGCCACACCTTTTGATATGTTCAAAACAGGCTTTGTGATTGTCTATTGCTTTGTCTCCTTTTTTGCTCAACAGGTTTATGCTAAGGACACGAAAGAGGCAACATTCCCTGAGCCTGTTGGATATGTTAATGATTTTGCTAATATATTTTCTGAACACAGTCAGCTTAAACTTAATCAAACAATAGCTGAATTACATCAGAAGGCTCAAGGGGCAGAGGTAGTTGTCGTAACGGTTCAAAGCATAGAACCATTATCAATAGAGGAATATGCGGTTGGGTTGTTTGAAAAATGGGGCATAGGCAAGAAAGGAGCAGATAATGGTGTGCTTTTTCTGATTGCTATAAAAGAACGCAAGTTTAGGATAGAGGTAGGATATGGGTTAGAAGGGGCATTGCCAGATGGCAAGTGCGGAGAGATCCGAGACAGGTTTATCCTGCCTCATTTTAAGCAGGGTGCTCTTGAACATGGGGTTTATTTTGGCAGTCTGGCTATCATTCAGGCTATTGCCAATGAGTATCAGGTAGAGCTATCAGAGGCAGCACCTATAGTCGAGAATAAACATTCTCGACCGATTAAGGGGAATTTACTCCAATTTCTCCTTCTCTTATTCCTTGCACCGTTTGCTATCATGAAAGCACTTTTTTTCCCATCAAGCAGAAGCAGGTATCAGAGCTATGGTGGCCTTGGAAGTAGTTTTGGCGGATTTGGCGGTAGTTTTGGTGGATTTGGCGGCGGTTTCGGCGGTTTTGGTGGCGGCATGAGCGGAGGCGGCGGAGCATCAGGAGGATGGTAAGCATTAAGGTAGATAGAAGGCTGTGCCCTGGTTCACCGTGACAATTAGACACACTTGACACCGTGAAGCTAATAAATAAGCGTTACTCGATGCTCAAGGTTTTTAACATTACTCATCTACATTAAGATTAGTTCTGATAAAATTCATTTAAGCAAGACAACAGTCTGCCCTTTGTGTCTCAATGAATATGTTGGTTCCAAACGTCCTAATTCTCGATTTGTCATATGCTTTTTAGAAGAGGACAGTACAAACAAATCTTTTACTTTTTTTACTGTTTTGGTCAAGTGTTCCAGTATGAACTTCGTAACAAAAACAATGATGAATACATCTTCTCTCCCTCCAGAAAACAGACTTCTCCCTTGAGAGGGTAACTAATATTATCATATATCTACGTTTTTTTCAACTTTTTCAACTGATTTTTATTTCTCCTCTCAAAAAAACTTGAACATCGAGTTTGAGAGCGTTGCAAACAGTTCCAGATTTGACATAGATTTTGGAGATTTTTGCAGGGAAAAACTTGCCAAATGGCTCAAAAAAGCATGAGTTCCCAACTTGACAAAATTTTGGCCTGTGTGGTTGGAATATACTGCAGCTTTATCGCATTGCCTACGAAATTCACGAAAAATTGCTTGAAAAAGCCACAGATTCACGGATTCCGATTTTATAAATTATCTTTAATTTGTGAAAATCTGTGAATCTGTGGCTTAAAGTTATAAAACAGCTGGCTTCATGGAGCTCCAAAATGTCAAGCAATATAGAAACATGGCAGGAAATAGAGTCAAGCAGTGCTTAAGAGTGTAGATATGGCGGGAGAGGCTGTGCAACGCTCTCTCGAGTTTTATCTAACAAGGCGAAAAAAATTCTTGACATTTCTTGGAAAATGTGGTATAATTAAAGATAGTTAAGCTTTATAGGAGAGAAGATGCATGCTTTTAATCAAGCTATCAAGCTATCAAGCTATCAAGCTATCTTTTACATTCCAATAACTTAAAAATCCTATGCCTTTTATCCTCTATAATTTTATTTCTTCTGCCTTCTGATATTTGGGCTAAGCCAGTAAAGGTAGATGATCTCCTTGCTTATCCCAAAGAATGGCAAACAGACATCTCTATTTCTTGTACCAATATCCACAAACAAACCGGAAAATCTTCCCTATCCCTTATTGAGCTGATAGATGAGTCATTTATTGTCGTCCCCTCTTATGCTGGAGAAGAGGGAATAAATGAAGACTATATCTCTTATTCACTTGGTTTAAGGTATGGGATTACCAAAAGGTTAGAAGTATCATCCTTTGTTAATCTTCACTCAGACTTTCAAAGGATGATATTGAACACCCAGACCAAACAAGAGAAAAATCACAAATTTGACCTCTTAGACCTGGGTATTTCCTATCAGATAGTGAAAGAGGGCAAGCATCCTGCCTTGCTCGGTTTATTTTCTACTCGTCTTATAGATAATCAAAGGTTTGATAAGGAATATAAAGAAAACTATTTCAAAACATACCTTGTTTCTCTTCTTTCCTACTACACGGTAGACCCGATAGTCTTCATGCTTCAGCTAAAGTATCAACTAAATCTTAAGAGAGTAAATGGGGATGAGGTTATTGATCCAGGAGAGGTCTTAAGCATATCCCCGCAAATCCATTTCGCAGCCAATCCATATGTTTCCCTTAACTATGGGATGCAATGGACATGCCAGGACAAAACCAAAATAAAGAATGAAACCACTTCTATTCTTCAGACAGACATGGCTTATCTGTTTGGAGCATCCTATGGAATAAAAAATAATATGACTCTGTCGTTTGATGGAGAATGCAAAAATACATTGGACGGCAACCAAACAAGTCTTGCAACTAAGCTGAATTATAGGTTTTAGTAATGATAAAGACAGGGATTGTATCAGTCATAATCATATTTATTTCATGTATTTTGTTTGCCAGAGGTGCTACCTCTGCAGATGAAAGGATGCACCTGTTAAGCATAAATGAGTTTAATATAAGAAAGCATCTAATAAGCTGGATTGAGTTAAGAGACAGAGGGTTGGTCAGGCAGGCGTATGACTATTCTTGCGGTGCATCATCCCTTTCCACAATACTTGAGTATTTTTTCAATGAAAATATCGATGAAAAGGAAGCATTGGATGTTATCCTGAAATCCAAAGGGATGGATAATAAGGAAAATCTTGAGGATAAGGATTTTCGATTATCATTCCATGACTTTGAAGAATTTCTCAGGCTAAGGGGATACAAAGCCATAGGATTGGCATTACCTATAGAATCATTAAAGCAGCTCAAGATTCCAGCCATAGTGTTTGTAAAGATTCGGCGGAAGGAACACTTCAGCGTGTACAAGGGGATGGATGAACAGTTTGTTTATCTGGCAGATCCCTCATTTGGGAATATGAAAGTAAGGATTAGCAAGTTTCGAGAGATGTTTGCCACAAGAGAGGACGCTAAACATCCCGGCAAGATTCTTGTATTTGTTCCATTGGATAAGGCGAAAGAGGGACAGATAAACAAGAGATTTATGGATATACCAGAAGGATCAGGGTTTGTTTATCATGTGATCAGGATGAATATGTGGCAATAGAAACTTTATACTGTAACATAAACATCCTGCTTGTGTTTTATTATGTACCAGAGATACCTCATTCATGGTACATAGACATCTTAAACAAAAGGTGGTGGTGAATTATGAGTGTATTTTAGCCAGTAATAAATCGTTGACTTTTGAAGAAGTGTAGTGTAAAATAAAAAATATCAGGAGGCAAAAAATGAGAAGAATATTAATGAGTATGTTTTTAACCATGGTGCTGCTGACACCATCCATGGCAAAGGCTGATACAGGTGTTTCAAGCAATGACCTCGCATCCGTGTTTAACGAGTCAGCTTCAGGCAATGAGCTTGTTGCTTCTGCACTTTCTTTGCAGGAGATGGAGGAGACAGAAGGGGCATGGGGTGTACCAGGGGCAATAGTAGGCGGTGTAGCTGGTGCTGGTGGATATGCTGCTTATACTTGGGGTAATAAATCTCAGTGGAGTTGGAATTCCTTTGCTTGGAATACTGGCATAGGTGCTGCTTCAGGTTTTGCATTTGGTCCAGTAGGTGTTGGCAGAACAATAGCAGGATGGGGTATCTATTCTGGTGGTAGTTATGGATATGGTCGAGCGACAAGAAGATAATATTGCTTCGGTTATTAATTTCTTGAGCAATATTTGATATGTTAAATATTGCAACTTACGCAAGAATAGGGGAGCTTTCTGTCCAATAGAAAGCTCTCTTATTCAGTTATTCTCAGGGAGGTTCAATATGCAAGTTAAGTATATTCTGGGAGCTTTGATTGTTGTCCTAATCTTATCAATATTCATGATTATTTTTAAGTGGTGTTGTTCATTAGGAGGATTGATTACGGGGACATCAAGTTGTCTCATTATTTTCTTTTTTATTATGGGAATATTTCTTGGTTTTGATTTCAACATCAGACATCCCAATCACGCAGGATGGAAAGGTTGGATATATGATATGTATATTATAATTGGTCCCAGTTTTTGTGCTCTTCAGGGATGTTTGTTGCAGCACAAAATGATTGATTTTATTGAGAGACTTTGCAATAGATGGTAATCTGGATTTCTGTGCAGGCGGTTTTTTCGTTAATCTATCATTAGGTGCAACTGTTAATAAAATAGAGTAAAATAGGGACAGCGACGAATGGCACTGACTTAAGAAACGGTTTCATTCATAGCCCTCCATTCTGTAATAATTCCCGCACAACCCATTTATGTGTTGATTCTGTGCCTTTCCCTTTCTTCCTTAAGTTTTTTCCTTTCTTTTCTTCTTTTGTCGATATTACTTTTGTTGGTTTTCAATTTAGACCTCCTTTTGTCGATAAGTAGCTGCTAACTTTCTTAATCGACACTTGGAGGTCTTTTATTTAATTTTTCCTTAAGTCTGTGCCATTCGTCGCTGTCCCTATTCCCTCATGACTTTTACCACACACATAATCATGCAGCTTTCTGTAAAGTATTTATAAATTCTCTGCCAGAAAGTGGGGGAGGGAAAATCTTGTTGTCCTGATGATAGAGTATTATTGTTTCTTCCACAATCTGACATAAATTATCGAAAACTTCACGCTCATTATCTCCATGACAGCCTCCATAGAAAAGTTCTGGACAACTACCTATAAAGCATCCGTCTTCTTCTGACCACTCAATAATCTTTACATATTTAGCCCCTTTACTCATTTCTTTGCCTCCTCTATGGCAAGACGCATAGCTTTTTCTTGATAGTGTTTTGCGTCATCGCCTTCTTTTCCTGAAATTGTAATAGGTTTTGTGACATTTGGATGGACAAAATTTCTGTGCTCTCCCTTGCCTCCTCTGTCAACAAAACCTGCTTTTTCCAAATTTCTTATAAGATCTCTAACTTTTCTTGGCATTCTTGTCCTTAATTGTCTAACGAAAAAACTAAGATACTACGGGGGAATTACAGCTAAACTTTATTAGCAAGATAAAAGATTAATAAACCATAAAACTATCTCAATCACGCCCATGGTTCCCACAGTTAGCTTCAGCGGCGGGTTAGAAAAATTAGCACTCCGCCGTTTCTTTCTTTTAGCTTTCTCTGGATTCCCAAAACTATTTCACTAAGTTAATTCAGCTTTCAAGGTTTGACCCCAATCCTTCACCACTCTGTCGCAATCTAACCACAAATACAACAGACCGATTATTCCTCATATGTAGAATCATATATTTGCTTTAATCTTTGATATAGTCCTTGAGTAACCTCATGTTCTCTACTTCCTTCAAACGGATATTCTTTCGGGGCATCTAAAACCATACTCAAAACATCCAAAAGGCACTCAATATCCCACCGATACAACCCTATTGGCTTTTTCCCTTTATAATCATCAATGCGACCATCAAGGCCGAAACTTTCCGCCATCGACCATGTATGCTTCTGAAGTTCTTCAAGTTCCTCACCTGCAATCAGTATGGTTACTTTAATATCACGTTTGCCTGGTTTTAGCATCGTTCCTGAATCCCTTTTTCATGAGTCTAACGCCAAAATCACCTGCTCCTTGGCAGGTGCATTTTTTGTTGAACTAAGCCGCATAGCGGCAGTATGAACAGCCTCAGATACCATCTTTTTATAGATTAAGTTTATCATATAGGTTATTGGATGTCAAGATGAAAGTGAGCCTGTTGTGAAGATTTTAGAAGTGCCGGGATCAGACTACCATATAGAAGTCAAGAACTTTTTAATTCTCCGATAACGTTATT
>DYDG01000122.1 GCA_020717845.1 Marinifilum sp.
AATTATTTATCCTCTAAAAAAATGTAGTGAGCACCTTCAGGTGCGTTTTTAAGTTACGGGTCTAAAGACCCTCACTACAGTCTACCCTAATATTGATGTTTTTCCCTTCCCCTGTATCTCAGGGAAGATATGTTGTTTGAATTCCTGTATACATGACTTCAAATTTGCATCAATAATATTCGTAATCTCTTTTTGTTCAGCGATTTGCTGTTCTACTGCCGGATGTTTTTGCTCCATAAATTTCAGGAATTCTTCCTCAAACAGCTGGCAATCAGCAACCGGAATATCATCAAGATGCCCATTCACACCAGCATAAAGGATTATCACCTGTTTTTCAACAGGCATGGGAACATATTGTCCTTGCTTGAGGATCTCAATCATTCGTTTGCCACGATTAAGAATATGCTGTGTAGCAGCATCTAAGTCACTGGCAAACTGGGCAAATGCTGCCATTTCACGATATTGTGCCAATTCCAGTCTCAAACGGCCAGCCACCTGTTTCATTGCCTTTATTTGAGCAGAGGAACCTACCCTTGAGACAGAGAGTCCAACATTAACCGCTGGTTTAACCCCAGCATAGAATAATTCGCTGTCAAGGTATATCTGCCCATCAGTGATAGAGATAACATTGGTAGGAATATAGGCTGAGACATCACCAGCCTGAGTCTCAATGACTGGTAAAGCAGTCAGGCTTCCCCCACCCTTTTCCTTGTTCAGTTTAGCTGCCCTTTCCAATAATCTGGAATGCAGATAAAAAATATCACCTGGATAAGCCTCTCTTCCTGGCGGTCTTCTCAGAAGCAGAGACATCTGTCGATAGGCTGTAGCATGTTTGGAAAGGTCATCATAGATGATAAGGGCATGCTTGCCGTTATCCCTGAAATATTCACCCATAGCACATCCTGCATATGGGGCAATATACTGGAGCGATGCCGGATCACTGGCTGTAGCCGAAACAATAGTCACATAATCCATGCACCCACGAGCCTCTAATATCTTAACCACATGAGCCACGGTTGACTGTTTTTGCCCAATGGCTACATAGATACAACAAACATCCTTACCCTTTTGATTAAGAATAGTATCTACCAGTATGGCTGTTTTCCCAAGCTGTCTGTCGCTGATGACTAATTCTCTTTGTCCCCGTCCAACAGGGATCATGGCATCTATAGCCTTTATCCCGGTCTGGATAGGTTCCCTAACCGGCATACGATCCACTACCCCTGGAGCCCTATTTTCTATAGGGTTAAATGTCTCAGCATTGATTGGTCCCTTGCCATCAATAGGCTGACCAAGGGCATTCACCACCCTGCCCAGCATACATTCCCCTACCGGGACTTCAACTACCTTGCCGGTCAATTTAGCCGTATCCCCTTCCCTTATCTCCACATCTGAGCCCATGACCACTGCAGAAACGGTCTCTTCTTCTAAATTCAATACCATGCCATGGATACCACTTGAAAACTCAATCAGCTCCCCAGCCATAGCATTTTCAAGCCCATAAATCCTGGCAACATTATCACCAATCTGGACAACCGTCCCAATCTCTGCCACATTTAGCTCTTTCTTATATCTCTGTATCTCGTCCTTTATAACCGAAGCTATCTCTTCTGACCTAATCATTTCTCCTCCTCTATTATCATAAGCGTTCAAGTGTCAACCATCAAGCTTACTACATCTGCCAAAGGAGCACCCCCTAACTAACTGCCATGGATGCTTACCTAATCATATCTCCTTCACAATCCCAGCCTTCAACCTATCCAAACGCCCACGAACGCTTCCATCAATAACCTTATCCTTTAACCTGATTATCAATCCGCCAATTATCCCTGGCTCTACCTGCATCTTCAGCTTTATCACTGAAGGAACAGGAGAGAGCATTTGGGATAATTTATTCCTCAGTGCGTCCTGATGAGCAGGGCTAAATGGTATGGCAGAGGTTACGACAGCGGTGATTATATTCTTCTGATTATCTACCATTTGCAGATAAGAGTCAACTATTTTCTGAATCAAATCTATCCTTTTTCGTCTCTCTATCACCATTAAAAACTCATGAGTTGGTCTGGAAAGGGAACAGGCTGCAAGTATTTGCTTAAGCAATTCCTTCTTTTGAACAGCTGTCATCGCTGGATGACGGATCAATCTGAAGAATTCAGGATTCATTCTTAGAACATCTGATATAGCAATCAGTTCCTGCCCATACTCATCTATTCGTTCATCCTCTCTGGCAATATCAAAGAATGCCTGAGCATATCTTGTTGCAACAGAATTCTGTAACATCATTCATCCCCTTATTAAAACAACGGAATAAGTCGCATATGACTTATCATTGCATCGTCACCTTATCCAGCCCATCAATAACCTCTTTCACCAATCTGTCAGCCATCTCAGGGTTTATAGACTCTTCAATAATCCTTGAGGCACACAGGACAGATAATCCTGAGACCTCTTTATGCAATTCACTTACAGCTCGTTTTCGCTCCAGCTCTATCTCCATTGTTGCCTTTTGCAGTATACGGCTTGATTCATTTCTTGCCTCACTGATTATTGCCTGTTTGCTTTCTTCAGCTGTCTTTACTGCCTGTTGAATAATGATGTTTGTTGTTCCAGCCAGCTCATTCAATTGATTCTGATGCTGTTTCTTCATATTCTCCAGTTCAGACCTTGTATCCTCTATCCCTTTATACTCATCCCTGATTTGATTGCTTCTCGCATCCAGCAAACCAACTATAGGTTTGAAGAGTAATTTTGTTAAGACTATCAAAAGTATCATAAAAAAGCATAATTGAACCAGGAAAACCTGCCAACTAATATGTAGTCCTTCCACTTTACATAACCTCCGTGAGATTTCAGTGCAAGAGCTAACTGCTCCTGCATAATATTAAAACGCACCTGAAGGTGCTCACTATTCATTGTCATGAAACAGGGTACAGGGTTACCGCACAGACAAGAATGTCTGTGCTACCTTGCTCACCACATTGCCGTGAAATTGGGTGCAGGAGTTAATTGCCCCTGCACCCTTGTTAATTAATGAACTACTGCAGCAGTAAACATGCTGGCAAATGGATTAGCAAAGAGCAATATCAAAGAGACAGCCAGGGCATAAAGCACCAATGTTTCCATGATTGCCAATCCAAGAATAAATGGTACCATTATCTTCCCTGTTGCCTCAGGTTGTCTGGCAATTCCCTCAACTGCCTTGCCAGTAGCAATACCCTGTCCAATACCAGGACCTATAGCTGCTATCCCGACTCCAAGAGCTGCTGCAAGCACAGTTAAAGCAAAAAAATACGAACTCTCCATTATAGTCACCCTCCTTTTCATTTAAGTTCAAGACGCAAATTTTACGTTTCTACCGCATTCCAAATTCCGCATTTCATACTCTTTCATACCATCAATGTTCTTCTTCCTGTGTTGCCATGCCAATATAGACCATGGACAATAGAACAAAGATAAATGTTTGCACAAAACACACCAATATCCCCAGAGCCATAACAAATGGCACCAAAAGTGTCGGCAGGAATATTAATGCCAGTTTCTTCAAAAATAGGATAAATAATAACGCCAGCACCCCAAGCATCAAATGTTTGGAGGCCATATTGATAAAGAGTCGAATGGACAAAGAAAATGGTTTAGCAATCTCACCGATTAGATGGATAAAAAAGAGTCCATAGGGTAACGGAGTAAGCCATACCCACCATCCCATCTGGGGACATGGGTCTGTAAAATGCTGAAGATATTTTATCAGCCCTTTTTGCTTTATTCCAAAGAAATGTGTGGATAGGAAAACAATAACCGCCATGGCAATGGTAGTATTCCAATTTGCAGTAGGGGCTTTGAGACCAGGGATAAGTCCAATAAGATTGGAAATAAGAATAAAGATAGCAAATGTTCCCATCAGTGGAAGAAAGAATCGGGCATGCTTGCCCATTAACGGTTCAGACAGATTCAGAAGCTCTTGTGTAAGTATTTCTACGATATTTTGCAAGCCTGTTGGAATCTTTTTTAATCCCAACCGTATAACTACAGCTGCTGCAATTATCATTAGCATGACCACCCATGTCATTACAATATAGTCATTAATTGGAATCAACTGACCTATCCGTTCATCTATCAGTTTAGTAAGTTGTCCCAATAAAAATGGCGGTTCCGCGTGCATTCATTTCTCCCTATTGTAAATACCTGATCTTTTGACCCTCACCACATCTTGTAGTGAACACCTTTATGTGCGTGCTTTTAATCCCCTACTGCACTTTTAAGCCTAAATGCCTGTTGCAAGATAGCTGCATTTATAGTCATCAGTCCTGTCAATACCCCGACAAAGGCGAACAGATTGATCTTTATAGCTATCACCAAAATAATTGTTATCAAGGCAAGTTTCATCATATAATTTATAAGCATAAAGGCAATAGCTGGTCTCTTGTCCTTAAACTGAAGGATTTTTTGAGCAACCGTGCTCAGTCCATGAAAATTCAATATACTCAGCAGACATCCTACAAGCAATCCGCAAAACAAGTAAATCTTACCGCTCAAAAGCCCCACACACAGCAATATCAAACTCAAAAATATTGCACATTTTCTAATATCAGTGAGTATTTTCAATAGCATTTCCTTCAGAATCATATGATTGCAAAGAACGGTCACAACCGTTTCCTACAGATGGCTCTTTCAGACACCTCATTATCATCTCAAAACTGTTCCAAAATCCTGCAACCACGCCAAACAGCAGAAAGCCAAGTGTTAGACATGGGGCTGTATGCAGCCACTTATCAAGGTAATACCCAATAGCCAGTCCAAGAAAGATACAAGCAACCAGAACAATCCCAACACTGGAAAGCCAACCCAGCCTGCGAATAAGATCAGCCTGCTCATTATCTATCTTGATTATCATTATTTCTTATACCCTTATAAGCAGATTTTATATTATACTATAGGATTAGAAAAATTGCAAGTATTTTTTTTATTAATTAACATTTTTTGTGATAATTCGCAGATAGTCTGATCGTTCAGGATATATATCCTGAACGATTCGGATCAGGCTCTTGATTAGACATATCTACATAACCGCTAACCACTAACTGCTCCCTTCCCACTATTCCGCTTTAGCAACCGTCCCCTTTATCACCCTTATCTTCAACTTTTCCTCAATATCCTTTGCACTCTGGTCAATGTTAACGCATTTAGGCGGTTTGTAGCAACAAGAAGCAAGCATAATCACATCCACCTTAAGATCATTTTTCATGATCTCTGCCTTTTCAAACCTGCCCTTACCCGGGCAGCCATTGCACGAGCAAAAAGAGACAACTACTGGATCCTCCAGACCATCAAAGGCACCCTTTTTATTCATGCAAGCCAGAAAACAGTGGACATGTGAGCCATACTTTAGACAGCCTGCATCCCATCGCAATTTACAGGCAATAATGCCAACCTTTGTCATAAAAACCCTCCTGTTTCAGATCACAAGCAAGGATGCTTGTGTTACTCTTCCATCAAAAAGACACTGTATTCATCCTGGCAGCCATTTTTGCCATATCGTAGATACCTGAGAATCTTGCATCCTCAACAAGGTCATCTTGCTTTATGCCCCTTGCCTCAGCACATGGCTTGCAGACAAGGATCGGGATTTTGAGTATCTGGCATATCTCAAAGACATCACTGAATGCAGCCAGTCCAACACCCTGAATGGTTTCCTGCTCAGCTATTCCTTTTTTCGCAAAGATAACCCCATCATTTGCCAGAAATATAGTAGGATTGTCCTTATTCTCCTTTGCCCCCTTAGCTGTCAGGAAAGCAAGTGTCCCACGATTTGGATCATCTACCCCACAGGTACAAACAACCAAAAGATCAGCTATTTTCCTCTGCCTCCTATATATTTGATAGCCTTGACCACCCAGTTGCAAAACTACATTTCTCTACTATTTTGAATGATTACAGTTTATCACATCTATCTGATTTAGTCAATATATTTTTGAGGCAACTGAATATTCGATATAACAAATTTGAGCACTACAGTACCCCATTAAATTGTCAGCAGAACGGCATAAATCGGGCAAAAGAGCATTTGTTGGGATGGTTCACCATTGTGTGAAAGCTTGCGGCTAAAAACACTGTAGGGGCAGACCCCTGTGTCTGCCCTGATTTGTGGACAGATAAAGGAATCAC
>DYDG01000027.1 GCA_020717845.1 Marinifilum sp.
CGATCACCTGTTTGGTTCTGGCTCGTCCAGGTTAGGAGTTACTACTATGGTTTACAAAATCATCGTCATTGGCACATCAAGAGGCGGTTTTCAGGCATTACAGACAGTATTATCGACCTTGCCGGCAGGATTTCCTCTGCCCATAGTCATAGTTATGCACCGGGAAAAGGGTTCAGGGGCTGAACTGAGTCAGCTTTTGCAACAGTCTTGTTCCCTGCCAGTGATAGAGCCAGAGGATAAGCAGCCTATCCTGCCAGGGTTTGTCTATCTTGCCCCAGCAGACTATCACCTGCTGATTGAGACTCCCCCCATCCCCCATTTCCCTGATTCCCCTCTTTCTCCCTCCTCCCTTCAGCCTTCTGTCCCCTCCCTTCAGCCTTCTTTCGCCCTTTCCACAGAGGCGACAGTAAGACATGCCAGACCGTGCATTGATGTGCTCTTTGAATCCGCAGCAGAGGTTTATGGTGAAAAGGTTATCGGCGTGATATTGACTGGAACCCTGACAGATGGAGCAAAAGGGCTTGCAGCTATCAAAAAAGCAGGTGGTATGGCAATTGTTCAGGATCCTGAGACAGCTAAGGCAAAGAGTATGCCGGAAGCCGCTATCGCTGCTGTTGTGGACAGAAAAGTAGATACGATACTCCCCATAGATGGTATCGGTCCATTTTTGAGCAATTTTTTTTCACCACAGAGGCACGAAGACACAGAGACTGATTTTTCAATTGACATATCTGCGTAATTGTGAGATAATTGTATCGTAATTCAGTCGATAATAGCGAGGTATCAAGATATGAAATCAAAAAAGATACATGAAGGAAGCAGCATTCTTATTGTTGATGACAAGCAGGAAAATATAGCTGCTTTGAAAGCTGTTTTAGCCCCTTTAAGGCTAAATATCATCCCTGCACTCTCTGGTGAAGAGGCATTGAGACAGCTCCTTCATCACGAGGTAGCCGTGATTCTTATGGATGTATCCATGCCGATTATGGATGGGTTTGAGACAGCTGCCTTGATTCGAGAACGGAAAAGCCTGAAAAATATCCCCATTGTTTTTATCACTGGCATAGCCTTTGGACAGGAAGAATATCTCAAGGGATATAGCCTCGGTGCAGTGGATTACATCTATAAGCCTATCATTCCCGGGGTTCTTACAGCAAAGGTGCAGGTATTTATTAATCTGTTCAGGATGAAAAAGGCTGTAGAATTTCAATCAAAAAAAATATCCCTGGCAAATGAACGTCTAAAGGAAGAGATTGTAAAAAGAAAACAGGCAGAGATAGAGCTGTCTAATGCCAATAAAAGCCTTGAGATTAAGGTAGCCGAACGCATCATTGAATTAAAGGCAAAAAATGAAGAGCTCAAGGTAGAGGTTCTGGAACGCAAGAGGGCAGAGGATGAGGTAATTCAACTTAATCGTATCCTCAAGATACTCACCTTTTGTAATGAGTCGGTTATCCACATTACCAAAGAATCTGTCCTGTTGAACAATGTCTGTCATACGATTGTAGGCACAGGCGGCTATCCTCTTGTCTGGATTGGTTTTGGAGAACATGACCAGAAGGCATCTGTGCATCCGGCAGCACATCTTGGGTTTAAGGAGGGATACCTTGAGGGATTAAATCTCACCTGGTCTGATGTAGAATATGGTCAGCACCCTGTCTGTAAAGCAATTCGGACTGGCAAACCCTGTATCTCCTTAAATATCTTAAGCGATACCAGCCTTTCTCCATGGCACAATGAGGCTAAGACGCTTGGCTACAACTCGGTTATTGGACTCCCTCTTAAGACAGGCAAGCATATACTTGGGGCAATCGGTATCTATGCCTCTGTAACAGATGCTTTTAAGCATGATGAACTGACGTTGTTAAACCAGCTTGCTGGTGATCTGGCTTATGGTATCACTGCCTTACGCATTCGTAAAGAATTGGACCAAGGTCGAAAAGAGATTCAAAAAAGCTATGAAAAATTAGAACGAATATTAGAAGAGACAGTTGAATCATTGTCTTCAACCGTAGAGAAGAGGGATCCTTATACATCTGGACATGAACATCGTGTTACAGAGCTTGCCTGTGCCATTGCCCATGAGCTAAGTATGCCTACAGATGTTATGCAATGTATCCAGATCGCTGGATTACTGCATGATATTGGCAAGATAGCTGTTCCCATAGAGATCCTTACCAAGCCGGGCAAGCTGACTTCGCCTGAATTTCAAATCATCCAGACCCACTCAAGGGTTGGTTATGATATCTTAAAACCCATTGAATTCCCCTGGCCTGTTCAACAGGTTGTTCTTCAGCATCATGAAAAGATAGACGGCTCCGGGTATCCCAATGGTGTATCAGGGAAAAATATCCTGCTTGCGGCACGAATGCTTACCGTAGCAGATGTGGTTGAGGCAATCACCTCCCATCGCCCATATCGTCCAGCCCTTGGACTGGATGCTGCCATGGAAGAGATAACAAAGAATAAGGGCATCCTCTATGATGCTGATGTGGTTGATGCCTGCATAACACTTTTGACGAAGAAAGGGTTTAAGTTTTAGCTCGATTTTTTATAATCCTGCCATTGTCTTCAGCTTAGCCGCCTGTTTCTTTATCAACTCAGCCAGCTCACCTTTGGCATAGATACTTTCAGGGTAAACCTGCTGTAGTTTCAGGTATGATTGATAGGCATTTTTATAATCTTTGAGTTTTTCACAACATTCGGCAATATGATAGAGGGAATGCGGGGACATATCGCTTCCGGGAAAATTGTCCATCACCTTTTGCCAGGCAGCGATAGCCTCTTTGTATTTTTGTTGGCTATAAAAGGCTTCGGCTTTAGAATACTGGGCATATGGTGTCCAGTATGCCTTTGGATATTCATCAAGCATTTTGGTGTATTCATCAATGGCTTCAGCATAGTTGCCCTGTTCTTGAAGGGATCTGGCCTCTTCATACAATCCCTTAGCCTTTTTATTGCTTAACTTTTCCTGAATGATAGCTATTGTGCCTTCTGCAGCCTTAGCATATATTGTCTGTGGATATTTTTTGATCAGACTATTAAACTGTTCCAATGCCTTAGTCAGATCGCCCTGTTCATAGGATCGTTGAGCTGCTATGTATTCCTCGCTAACCCGTTCTGCACTTACCCCTGAGAGCTGGTAGATTATTTCCTGTGCTTTTTGAGCCTGATTTGTTTCAGGATAGTCCTCTGTAATGCTCTTAAATACCTGCTTTGCCTTTTCATACTCACCCATATTGTAGTATCTCTGGGCAATCTCAAAGAGCCTTTCTATCCTTCTGGACCTAAGACAGATGCTTGCCTCATCCATGCCATTCTTTGCCAATGAAGCATAGTTGCTATTTGGATATTCCAATATAATCATTTGAAACGTTTCAATTGCATGTGAATAATCCTCATTCCCAAGGCATTCAAGTGCTTTTCTATACAGGTCGAAAGACTTGTCAGCCTCAGCAGCTGATAATGCAACCGTAGCCGTGGCAGGAACAGAAGGAACAGAAGGAACAGAAGGAACAGAAGGCTTTACTGCCTTAACCTTTTCTTTCTCTTCTTTTACAATAGGCAACACAGCAGTGGTTGTGGTTTGCAGCTTTGATTTCTGACTTTCAGCCTTTTCAGCCTTTTCAGCCTTTTCAGCTTTTTCGGCTTTTTCAGCTTTTTCGGCTTTTTCGGCCGCTCTGATAGCATCCTTTGACAAATCGCAAAATTCACTCTCTGGGTATTTAGAGATAATCTCCTTAAAACCCCTGACAGCCTCCTCTATTTTGCCCTCATCCAACCTTTTCCGGGCATCACCATACGCCTTTTTCGCCTCATTATCAGAGGCTTCAGCCAGCTTTTGATTAACTTGAGTCAAGAGCGTCTCTGCCTCTCTGGCTGACTGGCTATCTGGATATTCCTCTATTATCTGCTCTAAGGATGCCCTGGCTGCAGCAAGATTCCCTTTTTCACAATTTTCACAATCCTCCCTGGCACGGTTCAATAAATTAGCCAGCCTCTCTTCCTCAATCAACTCAACTATTTTTGGGATAACCTTTTTGGCTGGATCCAGATAATTACTCTGCGGATAATCTTTTATAAGAGCCTCAAACATCTTCTGGCTATCAGTATACCCTTTTAAGCGGAAACAACACCATCCGGCAGAATACATAGCATAATCTATATACTTAGAATCAGGATAATCAGAAATAACCATTTTATATTCAGGCAATGCTTTACTGTAATTTTCTTCATAATAGTATGTTTCGGCTATCTTTAATCTGGCATAGTGGCTATGCTTGCTTTTGGGAAATGCCTTCATAAAATCAGCGAATACCACCCTTGCCCCTGGATAATCCTTTGCCTTGAACAATGCCTTAGCCTTTTCAAGGCTATTAAGCTCATCACCAAGAGCTTTTTCAACTGTTTCCGTCCCTTGTTTTGTCCCTTGCTGCTTTTTCTCAACAGCTTTTACGGCTTTAGCATCTTTCTTCAACTTTTTCGAAGCATCTGAAAGCTCTGTCAGGCAACCTTTAGCATATTCAGCCTCAGTGGTATTTGGATGTTCTTTTATTGTCTGGTTGTAAGACTGACAAGCCTTTTCCCGGTCATCTATCTTCCAGTAACAATCACCCAGTCTATTACAGGCTAATGGGACAAAGGAAGAATCTGGATAAAGGTCAATTGCAGCCTGATAGGAAAGCAATGCCTCTGGATAATTCTCACCATTATACTGGCACTCACCAATACTATACCATGCCTCAGCCGCACGCTCACTATCCGGGGCAAAGGTGAGATATTTCTCAAATAATTCAGAGGCATAGTCATACTCTTCCTTTTGAAAGGCTGTCTGTGCCTGTTCATAGTAAATCTCTGGATCAGTGGCATACAGAACTGACGGAAGACATATGAGTAACAAAAACGTTATCACTATTTTTTGCAACATATAGGACACTCCTTGTGTGCTAAAGAGTATAGGTCTTATACGACTTATATGACCTATTCCTCTTTCCCCGCAGCCTTCTTCTTCCTACCAGCAGCAGCAGCAAAGCACAACCTTGTTGCATCAGCAGATGGGAGATCGATCATAACCTTGCCTTTCTTGAATTTCCCCTTAAGAATTTCTTCAGCCAGAGGGTCCTCAATATGTCTCTGGATTGCTCGACGCAAAGGTCTGGCACCATAGGCAGGGTCAAACCCCTTCTTAAACAAGAAGTCATAAGCTGCCTGAGACAGTTCAAGGCTTATTCCTTGTTCACTAATTCTATCATTCAGGTCATTTATCATTATATCTGCAATCTGGTTGATATGCTCCTTACCCAGGGTATGGAAGACAATAACATCATCAATTCGATTGAGGAATTCAGGATTAAATGTCTTTTTCATCTCACTCATGACCTTATCCTTCATATCATCATAGATATCCTCTTTCGCCCTGGTTATAAACCCAAGATCCTTTACCTCAAAGATATCCCTTGCCCCGACATTAGAGGTCATGATCATCACCGTATTCTTGAAATCAACGGTATGTCCAAGGCTATCGGTCAGGTGTCCATCCTCAAAAACCTGAAGCAGGATATTAAAGACATCTGGATGTGCCTTTTCTATCTCATCAAGGAGAACAACTGCATAGGGTTTTCTTCTTACCTTTTCTGTCAATTCTCCGCCCTCTTCATAGCCGATATAGCCTGGAGGGGCGCCAACCAATCTTGATACAGCAAATTTTTCCATAAATTCAGACATATCGAGCTGAACGATTGCCTCATCATCATCAAACAAGAACTCAGCCAATGTCTTTGCCAGCTCTGTTTTACCCACACCCGTTGGACCAAGGAAGATAAACGAGCCCATAGGTCTTTTGGGATCCTTTAACCCTGTTCTTGCCCGACGCATGGCTCTGCTCAGGGCAGAGATTGCCTCATCCTGTCCCACAATCCGTTCATGGATTGCCTCTTCCATACGCAGGAGCTTTTCTGCCTCTTTTTCAACAAGCTTGTATACCGGAATACCAGTAAGCTTTGAGAGTATATCGGCAATATCATCAGCAACAATCTTCTTTTCTGTAACCCCTCTTTCCTTTTCCCACTGTTTTTTTGTTTCATCAAGGTTGACTTTAAGTGTTCTTTCCTTATCCCTCAATTTAGCTGCCTTTTCAAACTCCTGAGCAGCAATAGCAGCATCCTTTTCCTTAGAAACCTGGGCTATTTCCTGCTCTAATTCCTTAAGGTCAAGGGGCATGGTTGTATTTTGAAGCCTTGCCTTTGAGCCAGCCTCATCCATGAGGTCAATGGCTTTATCCGGAAGAAACCTGTCTGAGATATAGCGATGGGCAAGCTTTGCCGCAGCCTCCAGGGCTTCATCGGTAAACTTTACCCGATGGTGTGCCTCATATTTATCCCTTAATCCCTTCAATATTTCAATGGTTTCTTCTACAGACGGCTCATCCACTATAATCGTCTGAAACCTTCTTTGCAGGGCAGCATCCCTTTCCACATATTTTCTATATTCGTCAAGAGTAGTAGCACCGATACACTGCAGCTCGCCGCGAGACAGGGCTGGTTTAAGGATACTGGCAGCATCCAGGGCACCTTCAGCTGCCCCAGCACCAATCAGGGTATGCATTTCATCAATAAACAGGACAATATCGTTTGATTGCCTCACCTCCTGCATCACCCTTTTCAGCCTCTCCTCAAACTCCCCCCTGAATTTTGTGCCAGCAACAATGGCTGCTATATCAAGGCACAGGACACGTTTATTGACTAATACCTCAGGCACACTGCCTGAGACAATCTGTTGAGCCAATCCTTCAACAATAGCTGTCTTGCCTACACCTGGATCACCGATCAACACCGGATTATTCTTGGTACGCCTGGCAAGGATCTGAGTAACCCTTTCTATCTCATCCACCCTGCCAACTACCGGGTCAAGCTTATTCTCTCTTGCCAGCATGGTTAGATCCCTGGAAAAGGCATCTAACACTGGGGTTGATGTTTTCTTGGGGTGAGCCGCAGCCGGCTTTACACCACCTGGCACACCACCGCCGCCAAGCAGATTCATTGCCTCATCCCGCACTGTATCAAGATTTATGCCAAGATTAATAAGAACCTTAGAGCCAATACCCTCGCCCTCACGGATTAACCCAAGCAACAGATGCTCGGTTCCAATATAATTATGCCCCAATCTTCTTGCCTCTTCTACAGACAATTCCAACACCCTTTTGGCATGAGGGGTAAAGGGCACATCGCCATAGGTAAGCATCTCAGAACCCTTTGGTGCCACCTTTTCCACCTCAATGCGAATACTCTCAAGGCTTATCCCCAGGTTACTGATAACCTCAGCAGCCACACCCTCTCCCTCTCTCACCAGTCCAAGCAGCATATGTTCAGTGCCAACATAATCATGCCCCAGTCTTTTTGCCTCTTCCTGAGCAAGCCCTAAAACCCTTCTTGCCCTTTCTGTAAACCTTTCAAACATTCTTCATACCCTCCATCATCTTTTTTTGCACTACCCTTGCCCTAACAACATCCCTTTCCATCGCTGATTGTTGATCCTGAACCAAAATCTGAATATGAGCAGGTTGAACAGCGATTAGTAATTCATTTAAGGTTCTAACAGGAATATTTATCATATTAAGCCCTACCCCAAGCCTGACTGCTGATAATAAATCCATAACCTCCTGAGAAGAAATAAGTTTGGCTGCACACAAAACAGCCATTGCCCTAAAAACCTGATCCTCAAGCTGGGTTCTTGATTGTTTTAATATCTGTTCCCTGGCAGCCTGTTCCTCATGGATTATCTTTTGGGTTATCTTTTCTACATTGTCAACTATTTCCTCTTCCTGTCTGCCAAGTGTAACCTGATTGGATATCTGAAAGAGATTGCCGGATGATTCACTCCCCTCACCATGCAGCCCGCGAATAGCCAGCCCCAGGTGTGAGACAGCATGCAGTATCTTGTCCATCTGTTTGGTAATATTTAAGGCAGGCAGATGGATCATCACCGATGCCCTCATACCTGTGCCAACATTAGTTGGACAGGCAGTTAAATAACCCCATTCAGGTGAAAAGGCATACTCCAATTTCTCAGATATCTTATCATCTATCTGGTTAATAATATTCCATGTAGAGCTTAATTGAAGCCCTGAGGAAAAAGCCTGTATCCGCAAATGGTCCTCTTCATTAACCATAACATTTACCAGCTCCTTATCCCCAATGATTACCGCTCCAACCTTACCCTTAGCGTGTTCAAGGCTGATCAGATGCCTTTCTACAAGGAATTGCCTGAGCAGCGAATCAGCGTTTTCCATATCTATGCTGGTGAAATTTAATAAAAAAGGACTATTTTTGGCAGCAACCTTTACCTGCGGTATAATCTCTCTAAGATATTCATCCTTTGCCCAGCAGGTAAAAGGCATCCGAGCTATATTTCGAGCCAATCGTATCCTGCTGCTAATGACTATCTCTGGCAATGGACCACTACCATCAAGCCATGCCGCAGGATTTTCGATGAATGTTTTGAATGTCATTTGATGCTCCTTTTAGACTGAAGGCTAAAGGCTGTAAGTTTTTGCACAGATGAATAATTACCATCACTCTTTACCATCCCCTTGCTCCATAGCCTTAATCTTATCCCTCAACTCAGCTGCCCTTTCAAACTCTTCGGTCTTAATAGCAGCCTGTAATTCCTGACGAAGTTTGGTTATTTCCTCTCCACGACTGGGTAAAACAGCCTTTGGTTCTTTTTGTTCAGGCTTTGGACTGCCAGCAGACAGTTTAACAGGTTGTTTCCCTGTATGCTGCGTACTGCCATGAATCTTCCGAAAGATGGTTGAAAGCTTTTGAGAAAATGCCTGGTAGCATTCACTGCACCCAAACTTACCTCGTTCACAAAAGCTGGGATAACTCAAGCCGCAATTCTTACATCGCAGCTCAACCTCCTGGGAAGAAATCTTTCCAGGTTCAACCAATCCGCCAAGGAGGTTGGCAATAGAAATCTGGCTCATCATCAGAACCCCTTTTTCGTGAGCACATTCTTCACACAAATGGAATTCTGTCTGCTTATCGTTTATAATTTGCTGAAAAAATACCGTAGCCTCATTCTTTTTACACATCTCACAACGCATTAACAGCCTCCTAACCCTGACACATAGCTTTTAATACTCGATGTTCAAGGTTTTTCTGGCTCATAGTAACCATCAGTCTATAACGGTAAAATACCAGCCAGCATTTTTGTAGCTGCGACCTGCCAGAGGCAGGCGGGAGTCCCGCTGCCAGTGGGAGTCCCACTGCCAAAGGTCTGCTGCCAGTGCTATCTCCCACAGCTACAAATATGCTAAGCCGTTCTATTCTGACTATCACAGGTTGAAAAACCTTGAACATCGAGTAATACATATTTATATCATAAAGAGTTGAAAAAGTCAAGCACAAATTTCTGCTTGACATCCCTTTGATTATCAGGTATAATATTAAATAGCATGATCGTCTGTGCATCCTATCAATCTATTGAGGAGGCAAAATGCTGCTTGATCTTGACTCTAAAAATACGCTGCGATGGGCACTGAGGTATAAATCAGAAAAGCTATACCTCCGTTTCTTCTCTTTGTTGGTAGAATATGAAAAGATTTCACAAGATGATGTTATGTATCAGTGCTATCGAGGTTCAGCACATTGTGAATTGGTAGAAAGCATACTCAATCGTTTAATCCCAAATATTACCAAAAGAGGCATGTCTGATACAGAATGCTTTTGCCTCTTATCTGCGATCTGGTTTCATGACATTTCCCCTATTTTCAAGAAAAAATCACATCCAAAGGATCATCATTACGAATATCTTTATAAGTCTTATGAGGACTGGTCATTGGATGAGCCGTTTGCCTATGCTATAAAACAGATATGCTGTGGAACAATTACTGAATTTCCAAAGATAGAGGATGAGTATCAAATCGGAGGAGAGACTATACGGCTGAAATTTCTTGCCTGTCTCTTGAGGCTCGCAGACTGGCTTGATCTGGGGTATTGGGGAATACCCCATGAAATGCTTGCCCCATGGAAAACAACAGAGGAAGATGTTGCGGCAACGCTTCTAAGGGATAAGTTTACCTATGAGATAATAATTGATTCTATTTATTGGATGATAGACATCAGTCTCACCCCCAATCCTGAGCTGCTTGGCACAGTATTGGCTGAAAAGATATACGAAAAGATAGGGACAAGGATAGATAAAGAATTTGAGCTGGTTAAGGATGTCTTTAAGTCTCAATACCTTGGTTATCAAGGGATAACTGTAGAGATGAATGTTGTCAATAAATCAAAACGCCAAATCATTCTGCCAGGAACAAATAAAACAAAAAAATGGACAAAAGAGACAAAAGAGGGAAACATTTCCCTCCCCTCTACCCCTTATAAATTCCTTGATTATTATGATATTAATGATACATATATTTATTTTGGCCGAAAAAAAGACATCTCTCGTTTCCTGGGACATATTGCAAATAATAAATTTCTGGTAATCTATGGCGAGTCTGGAGTAGGAAAAACATCCCTGATTAAGGCAGGTCTAATGCCCAGGATAGACTCACAGATTTTTACCATCTATATTAGATGTGATGATAATCCGTGTGTAGCAGTCAAAAATGCAGTTGTAAACCAGTGCAATATCTCTATAGATAATCCGCAGGAGGCTACACTGCTTGACATCTTTAAACATATTGAAACCAGAAAATGCATGCTGTTTATAGACCAATTTGAGGAATTCTTCAAAAGAGCCGAACGAAAAGCAAAAGACCAATTTATCAATGAATTAATGGAGTGCATCTATTCCTCTACAGTAGATGCAAGGTTTGTCATAAGTATCAGGCGGGATTTCTTTGTTGAAATGGGCAGTTATCGGGAGGAGCTTCCAGAACTGCTCAGCTCTGCATGGGAGTTATTAAAATTGGCAGAGGTTGAGGCAAGACAGTCGATAATCGGCCCGGCTAAATTATTTAATATTGATTATGACTCAGAGTTGTTGGATGAATTGGTTCATGACATCACTGAAGAAACTAACCTCATTCATCCCATTCATATCCAGATTCTATGCAATCGTCTAGTGGAAACCCTTGACAAATCAGCCTTACATGATAGATTGCCACAGAGGATTTCATACCAGACATATAAGGATCTTGGTGGGGCTCAGGGAATAATCTCTGATTACTTAGATATATCATTAGACGGGTTCCCAACTGGCAAGAAAGAGTATGCCCGTGATATCTTAAGGATGATGACCACATCTTATGAGGTCAAAACATTGGTTACCTCTGAAAATATCCTTGTCAATCTAAAGATTGATCCTGTTGTCTTAGGAGAAATATTAACTGCTCTGGTTGAACACAGGCTGCTGCGATGTATCAGCGGAAAAACATATGAATTGACCTCAGATTACCTGGCAAAGAGCATTACAGACAAATGGCTGACCGATAAGGATGTAGAGATAAAAACAGCTATGGAAAATATCCATGCAGCACTTGAAGACTGGAAACAACATCGTTGGCTGATGAATATTCCCAGATTTGGCAAGATTTATCTTTATCGGGAAAATATTTCTATTGAACAGGATGCTTTTGAACTGCTTTTAAGGAGCTCATTAAAATCCTCTTTCCCTGCCTGGTATTGGGCAATAAATCTCCCAAGGGAAAGGGTTGTAGCTATCATACTGGAGACTATTCAGCAGGTTGATGCTGAAGAGTTGCAAACCATTGTCGAGATAATGGATAAAGACAGCAGTCGTATTGTTGGACAGCTTATATATCGGCTTGATGATGCAAACCCTCTTATTCGAGAAAAGGTAGCTGATCTTTTGGGCAGCATAAAGGATACAAAGGCAACAGATGCCTTGTTGTCTCATTTGAACGACCCGGATTGGCGTGTTGCCAGGGCAATAGGGATTGCTATAAGCAAGATTGGTGATCCAAAGGCATTAAAGGCTTTTTTAATCAGGCTTGAGGATCAGGATTGGCGAATAAGAAAGGCATCAGCCTCAGCATTGGGGATGTTGAAAGACCCTGAGGCTATAGAGCCGTTGCTTGTCAGGCTTAATGACCCTGATAATGAGGTTCGCAGGGCAGTAGCCATTGCCCTTGGGGATCTTGGTGATTCAAGAGTATTAAAGCCTCTTCATCGGCGGTTAAATGATTCTGATTCTGATGTCAGAGAGGCAGCGGTTATTGCCCTGGGAAATCTTGGCAATATAGAATCATTTGATTTTATCGTCTCAAAATCAAATGACCCTGACTGGCGGGTAAGAGAGGCTGTGGCTATTGCCTTGAGCAAGGTCGGCGGACCAAGATCGTTTGATCCGCTGTTTGAGATGCTTTCTGATGCTGATTCTGATGTAAGAAAGGCTGTGGCTAAGGCATTGGGCATGCTTGGGATTAAAAAAGCCATTGAACCACTTCTTGATAAACTTAATGACTCAGATTGGTGGGTAAGAGAAGCAGCCGCTAATGCCTTGAGCGGTTTTGGTGATCCGCGGACATTAGCCCCACTCTTAGCCGGATTAAATGACCCTGACTGGCGGGTAAGAGAGGCTGCAGCTAATGCCCTGGGGAATATGGGTGGGCAGAATGCCTTTGATGCCCTTTTGCAAGGGCTGAATGATCTGGATTGGCGAGTAAGAAAGGTTTCGATAGATGCCCTTGGCAAGCTTGGCAACTTTAAGGCAGTTGAACCATTGTTTGCCAAGCTCTCAGACTCTGATTCAACTGTCCGCACAAGCGTTGTTCATGCACTTGGAAATCTTGGCGACCCAAATGCAATAAAATACCTCATTCATGGGCTTGATGATCCAGTAGAAGATGTTCAGATTGCCTGTCTGTCTGCTATGCGAGTAATTGATAGAAAACTCTACAAAAAAACATCTGATAAGTGGGGAAAGTAAGATAATGAGCGAGGATCAGAAGTATATTATCCTGGGAGCAGCAGCATTTATCTGGATGTTACTGATGTTGCTTGTGGTCTGTCTGGCAGGCATCTATAACCCACAGACACAACAGAGAGAACAAAGACAATCCCCTGATACATTCATTATCCTTAAAGGAAAACCAGCCTTTCTGACAGATATAAATACAATGATGCCTTCATCCAGATTAATTCGTAATAATGCCAGAGGTGCTGCCACATATTACTCTTACTCATCCCCAAGTAGCCCATCCTATGCTGACAGATACATCAAGACTGAGAATAAATCCCTGTATACATCAAGCTCAAGGCTTGGCGAAGGGGATGGAGAATACTCAGGATTTTATCGCGGAATGCTCTGGTATAATTCAGTCTTTAATCAATATAGCCACAGGGATTGGCTGGGGAGATAGAAGGAAATGCCTGTGCAAGAGGAGCTTCCTCATGGATAGAAGAAATTTTATTAGAACCTGCTGCCTGGCAGCCGCCTCAGCAGGCATAGCGAGCCTTGCCTCCCTTGCCGCAGAAGACACCTTGAATCCGATTGCCAGAGGAAGTTCCTCTGCCAGGGGTAGCACCTCTGCCAGAGGAGCTTCCTCCGCCAGAGGTGCTACCTCCGCCAGAGGAGCTTCCTCACAAAAGGGATATGTTGCTCCACATAAAGCACTCTTTTATACAACTGGCAGAGAGGCTCTCTCAGACAAGGAATCACCTTCGTCAATTATCTGCCTTCTCTGTCCATGGAAATGCTCTCTTTCCTCAGGCGAACGAGGACGTTGCCAGACAAGGGAGAACAGGGATGGACAGCTTATTACCTTAGCCTATGCCAATCCCTGTGCTGTCCATATTGACCCAATCGAAAAGAATCCCCTATTCCATTTCCTTCCCAAGATTAATTGCCTTTCTGTAGCTACCGCTGGCTGCAGCTTTAAATGCAAATATTGCCAGAATTGGCAAATATCCCAGAGTCAGCCTGAAGAAACTACCAATTTTCAACTCAGCTCGGAAGAGGTTGTGTCCATGGCTATCAAAAATAAATGCCAGGCAATAGGTTATACCTATACCGAACCAACAATGTTTTTTGAATATATGCTGGATATTGCCAAAGAGGCAAAAAAACATGGATTAAGAAATGTATACCATTCAAACGGATTTATAAACCCAGAGCCATTAAAAAAATTATGCCTGCATATGGATGCAGCGAATATTGACTTAAAAGGATTTACAGAAAAATACTATCATGAGATGAGTTCAGGAAGGCTTGCCCCTGTTCTTGAATCATTGAAGATACTAAAAAAAGAGGGCGTGCACCTTGAAATCACCAACACAATTGTCCCAACCTATAACGACACTGTTGCAGATGTGGAACGCATGTGCAGATGGATCAGGGATGAATTGGGCAATGATGTCCCACTTCACTTTGCCAGATTCTATCCATATCATAAATTAAAAAACCTTTCCCCAACATCAACAGCAATCATGGAAGCAATGAAAACTACAGCCACTAAGCTTGGTATAAAGTATGTTTATATCGGCAATATCCCTGGTCATCCAGATGAACACACCTATTGCCCAAACTGCAATAAGCTCCTCATCAGAAGATTTGGATTCAAAATCTTAGAGTATCTTATTAAGAATGGAGAATGCAGCTATTGTGGACAAAGGGTAGCAGGGATGTGGACTTTTTAAGTGAAAATTTTTTATTGACAAAATCAAGATAATGTGGTATATTTATAGATAAGGTTATACACACCATTTTCTTATAACCTTAATGAAGTGTTCAAAAATTGCATGTTTTTGGCATTGGGTGTCCATTTATTGAACACTCTAAAAAAATTCAACAGCTTCATCTCTCTTAACTCTTTTCAGTAAGGCAAGTTACAACAATTTGCCCATTGTCTTTTATTTCCACAAAAAACTGGTATGGGATTTGCTATGATATTTGTGTCTTCTCTGTCATTAGAGCAGACAAATTAACTGTTAAGGTTAACATGATGGAGCTATGTCATGGAGACAGAGAAAGGAAGCAAATTAATGGGAATACATGGAAAAATAGTAAAGATAAACGGTGTTATCGGTGAAATAGATATTAACGGCATTATCTGGGAAACAAGCCTTTTGTTTGTCCCTAATATTGCTATCAATGATTATTGCCTGATTCATAATGGGTTTGCGATAAAGAAGATAGATCGGGAAGATGTTGTGGAATCATTGAAAGGCAACTATTCTTGGTAAAAAAGGGGGTAAGCAATCATGAAAGGTATGAGAAGCATCAGAAACATAAAAAAAATTATAGTAGGGTTTAGTAATAAAGATACTCAATTGCAAGAGAATAAATATGTATCCCTCTTAAACCAGATAATATGCACATCCCCCCATAAACTTCGGATGGTTCAATGCAAACTTCAGGATAACCTTCACAGCTTTCCTTTGCCACAGGTGCTTAATGTTCGACCACGACATATTTGAATAAGTAGAAAATAGAGAACTAACGCATGTATACTCAGCTCAAACAACTATTTTATGCGTATTTTATGATGCGTCTATGCGGCTATCTTATTTTGTATCTGTGTCTTTATTTGAGTCACTGCCTGTTCCAGTCTCTCATGCTCCTCTCGTCGGACAACTACAGCATAAAGATTATCTAATCGCATGTTGATATTATCTATACGATTAGTATTCTTAAATATCTCATCCTTCAATTCTATCCTTGCCTGATTTATCTTGTCTTCCAAATTTGTCCTTACCTGTTCTATTTTATCTTCCAAATTTGTCCGCAAATCATCAATTCGTCTACTTTGATCAATAAGATGAGTATTTATATCATCCATTCGTTTATTCATAATCTCCATGGTTGATTTAAGCTCCACCAGATGATCATTAATAGTGCCAAGTTCTGGAACTATAAACTCTTGTACTAATTTTTTGACATTTTCCATTATTTCCATGTAACACCTTTTTTTTCGATTTCCTAACAACTTATATCTGAACCACTAATTTTTAAGTATACCTCCTAATATCACAAATGTCAAGAAATATTTTTTCACTTTTCACTTATTCCCTTTTCCCCGCACAATAAATCGTTTAATCAATGATGGAGTAATCTGCCCAGATATAGCCATCTGGACAGCCTTTTGCAGCCACCCAATGCCTTTGATTACCTCAACGAGTATAATTAACGGATATGGATACAGTCGCAGCAGCCTTATGCGAGCCAAAAAGGATACCATATGTCTGGGGATATATGATGTGCCGCTCAAAAGCAATAGGGCAATCCAGGCTGTGTCCCATTTCTCCCTTTTATACCCCAGTGTAACCCGAAATTGTGACAAAACCCTTTGCCTACGGTCTTCAATATCATCTCGAGTGATCAGATTCTGTTTCAATGCCAGCTCTGTCAACCCTGTCCCTGGAAAGTATATCAGGGAATAAAGGGAAAGCTTGAATGGTTTGGGAATACGAAGTAAAAGGTTCAGGGTTTCCTCCTTATCCTTATGGCTTTCAAACGGGTTGTCAAGGATAATATCCAGCACAAACGGGACATTGTGTTTTTGCAGGATACCTGCGGCCTCAATAATCTGTTTATTCGTTTCTGGTCTCTTGAAGACATGCCTTCTCACCCTTTCACAACCGCTCTGAATACCCATGCCAATAAGACTTACCCCAGCATCCTTGAGCCTGGCAATAACATCATCCGTAACCGCCAGAGGATGGAGATAGCAGGAAAATGGGATATTTATCCTTTCCTTGTATTCTTTACAAAACTCAGTTATCCACTTCTTGTTTACCCCAAACACCTCATCAAAAAAGGTAATCATCTTTAGCCCTTTAAGGCTTGCCTGAGCCTGAACCAATTCTTTGATCACATGATCCACGCTCCTTTGTCGGATGTATTTCCCATGATCCTTATACATCTCCTTAAACAGGCTGTTTGAGCAATAGGTGCAGCTGTATGGACATCCCCGCGTCCCCTGGATAAAATAATCCCAGCAATCCAGATGAATGGGATCACCCTCATAAACCTTATCGCCGCTAATGTAATACTTGTTATCATTGACATAGTCTGGCAGCGGGAGACTGCTTAAGTCCTGAATTAATGGCCTGAGCGGATTTTTAATCACACTGCCCTCTTGATTAAACCACAAATTCTTAATATCTGTTGCATCCCTTTGACCTGACATGGCTTGAAGTAATTCCAACAGCGGATATTCACCCTCACCCAGACACAGCATGTCTGCATACTGGATACACCCCTCTGGGTCAACGGTTGCATGGACCCCACCCCAGAGGACAGGGATATTCAATGCCTGCTTTATTGCTCTGGTAATCTTCTTAGCGGTTTCAAGATATGCAGAGCAGCTGACACTTATTCCCACAAGGTTTGTTTGAGATTTCTTGAGCACATCTATCAATTGCCCTATCTCTGTCTCGGTCGGGGCATGTGCATTATTAAAATAGCTGTGCTTGAAGAAGATGAGATTCGCATCACTGCCCTTTGACTTGAGAAAGGCGTGAAGAGACCTTATGCCAAGGTTTTTTATGTGATATAGGGATATCAGGCTGAAATTAATGCTCTGGTTCAAGTTTTACTTCCTTTTTTTAACCACGAAGAACACGAAGTTCACGAAAAACTTAAGAATAGGCACACGAAACATAACCAATCTATTCTGACTACACAGCTTGAAAAATTAAACATCAAGTCTGTAACCTTCGTGGTTTTTCTTCGTGATCTTCGTGGTTAATCTTCTCCCCTTCCCCATACCTTGAATACCCACAAAGCGGCAGTTTTTTATCCGCTATATCTATACGCGAGTAGATCAATTGCCTCTGGGCTTTATCAGGGACAAGCAGTTCCCATAGGTCAAGATTCCCACCTGTCGATACATGATCAAACAAATCCCAGATGAGCCATTCAAGCAGGATATTGCTCTGCTGACATCGGACAGTATCAAGGCTGTTAATATTGCCATGCTGCACCCAGGCATCGTATGGACAGCCGCCGCCACAGATGGCTATAGCCGGACACCTCAAGCATTCCTCCCGCCTTACAGGTGCAATCCCTTTCCACTCATTATACCCCTCATTCGATAGCTCAAAAGACTGCAATGGATAATAATAAAGCCCTGTACCAAGAAATGCCTCACAAAATCCAATGCTTTTATCAGGTGCAACAAGAAATTTGCCACCGCATGAAGGGCAATCTTTTAATCGTATCTGCTGCTCAACAAATGGTCTTATCCGTCTAAAAAGATGCTCGGCATAGATACCCTTTTCCCGAATAAACATAAAGGTGTCAATCATCTCTTCTGTAAGCAGCCTTATATCAACATCTGCCGGGTTGCTGCCATGTTGATGAAGATGCAGGGTGCTGAACCCAAAGTCAATGGGTCTAAATCTGTCTATCAGATACTCAACCGCTGACTTTAGTCCTGGGATATTATGCCTTCCCATGACTAAGGATATACCCAGCCGACACCCAGCATTTTCAAGAATATCATACCCCCTGGCTGCATCCTCAAAGCCTCCTCTGCCATCAACATAGCACCGCATCTGATCATGCACCTGAGCTGGTCCATCCATAGAAACAATGACAAACACATCATTATCTGCCAGAAACTTAGCCATATCCCAAGTAACTGCTGTGCCATTGGTAAACATGGTTATCTTACAATCATTGCTATTGTTACGGATATAGTCTACCGCATGTTGGACCAATTCAGGTGCCAGAAGCGGCTCTCCGCCATAAAACATTATCTCTTTCTGTCCTCCGGATATTGAGCTATATTCCATGAACCTTTTTATGCCTGCCTCAGCTGTTTCTGGCAGCATGTGCTGATGACCATAGGCTGCCCAGGTATCGATGATATGGCAATACTTGCACCTCAGGTTGCACACACTGGTTGGGACAAGATACAGAAATCGTATGTCTGAACACTGTGCCTGCTGATTCAGGGTGGCAATAAGGTTGGTTTCATCACTGGAGTCAAGGTATCGCAGAAACTTATGCCTCAAGAGCAGATTAATGTATTCAATAGCACGACTGTCTATGTTACCATGCTCGTCCTTAAAATGCCCGGCTATCTGCCCCATAGTCTGTGGAAACCGCAGGCTTTCAAATAATTCTGCCAATAAATGGCTGCCGTAGATGTTAGTGATGTCCAGTGAGTGATACAGGCAGACCTTGCCGTTTGATTTGTAAATATGGACAAATGGTGATTTTTCGATTAGCATCATGTCAACTTCCATTTTTTTTACCACGAAGAACACGAAGAGCACGAAGAACAAAAAAATCTCTTCATGTCTTTCATGCCTTTCTTTAATCTTGTTACATTAAGGTCGCTGCACTTCTACAACACATCCGATGCTTTGCTGAATAGTTCATCGATTTTCTCTTCGTGTCCTTCGTGTTCTTCGTGGTTTAATCTCTTCTAATCCGGCGTAATGCTGCTGCCAGATCAAACATATTCTCTGGCACACACCCCTGACACCGGACATCCGGGTATTGCCCCTTTTTTAGTATTTGCCGAAACCCCTGATATTTTGCGTTATTCCAGATAGCATGAATGTCCTCCTGCCACAGGTTTCCAAACTTCGTATCTAAGTAAGAAAACATACAGCATGGTTTTGCCTCACCATCAACCGTAATATACATTGAAAACCAGGGGAATGAGCAATCCTGAATATTTGGATTACCCTTACTGCAGGAGACATCCCATGATTTAGAGAATGTCCCAGACAGTAAGTCGTTTAAGTTTGTTTCCATGCCAATCTTTTTAGCAGCATCCCTTGCCTTTTTCATCTGACAGATAACCTCATCAGAGGTTAATCCGGCTATTAACTCATCCCTCTTTTCCTCAATCCCGGCAAGCCCAACCGGCTTGAATGAGACTTGATTTACCCCAAGATCATGTGCAAGCTCAACTATCCGGCTCAATTGGAAGACATTCTTGGATTGAATAACAACCTGAAGGCAAAGATATGGTTGAGCAGAAAACAATTGTGATTGTTTCTTCTGCTTCAAGGCAACAATAGTTCTGATATTATCAACAACCCGGTCAAATAAATCCAGTCCCCGAATCTTCTCATAAGTTTCCGAGTCAGCAGCATCAAGAGAGACCTTCAGCCTTTTCAGACCGCTCATGACCAGCTGTTCCATATTGATACCAGAAAGGGCAAGACTGGTAGTCGTACTCACAGCTGCACCAGATTCATTGGCATAGCGGATCATGTCCACAAGTGCTGGATTAACAAGCGATTCGCCAAGACCACTCAGGGTAAGCCTCAACGGCCTTATCTGATCAAATATCCTCTTAAACCCCTCAAATGACATGTGGCTGGGACTGGCAACATACTTTTCCCTCTTACACATCCGACATTTTAGTGGACAAAAGGTAGTTGGTTCAATGATAATGTGTATGGGCAGTGCCCCTACCCTTAATGGCTTGAATAGCACAGCTAAGCCGGATCTAATATACTTCATTTTTTGCCTCTTATAGGTCTTATAGGTCTTATATAAGACCTATAAGACCTATTCTGTTCAAACAACAACTGCTACTGGTTGTGCCTCTATAGGAAAATAAAAGGTGCAGAGGTATCGTTCATGGATATTATAACTTGTTGGATTAACAAGTTCAGGAAGGATACCCATAGCCATACCCGGTTCCCACCAGCACAATGGATCCGGCCCATCAAACGAGCCATTTAATGCCCATTTGCGTCCAATACATCCACCGCGACAGATATTCCATCTCGGACAGATAGAGCACTTTCCTACTGGTTCTTGATGTTGAAATCTCTGAAACAATTCAGAGTTAGCGATATCCTCAATAGAATCCTTCAAAATATTACCGGCAGAAAGCGGCATAAAAACACATGGGGTAACATCACCATTACTTTGAATCCTCATCGATGTTTTGCCGCATGGGCAGCCGGTATCAGTCATATACTGCCCGCCAAGCAGAGAGAATAATGGGTCAGGCGTAGTAATAGTTGTCTTGCTTTCTGACATCTTATCAAAGAAAAACCTGTAACTTCCTTCTAATTCCTGAGGGCTTAAGGTCAATTGCTTATCATACTCACCCCGGCCAACAGGTCTGAAGGTATTCATTCTCAAAGAGCCGACACCTATCCCCTCACACATCTCAATCATGCCCTGCAATGTTTCAGGCTTGCAATTAAGCCGATTAAGACACATGACTATCTCTGTATTCACCTTGCGTTTGACAAGGAGCTTTGCCGCCTGAACAGCCTTAGTAAATGTTCCCCCATTCATCGAAAGCCTGAATTTATCATTGGAAATTGCCTGATGAAAGTCTATTGACACACCTACATCATCAAACAACTCAGCACAGGCATCAGCCATATCCTCAGTCATAATCGTGCCATTGGTGGTTAATGACTGATGAAACCCAAGCTCCTTAGCGTAGTTGGCAATTGTCCAGAACTGAGGCAGCATGGTATTTTCACCGCCACCATAGTTTAGATCCTGGACACCATAATCCTTTAACTTTTCCAATACCCTTATAGCATCATCCAGAGAGAGCTCATCATCCTGATGATTAATAGTGCTCGAATTATAACAATGCACGCAATTCAGATTGCATTTTGAGGTATAAGTCCAGCCAACCGTAACAATTTTTTGCTTCGTCGATATCATTTTCGTCTCCTTTTGTATTTACAAGCACAAGATTGGCAAGAAGTAGCAGATAATGTGGTAGATATATTGATCATTAGTGATGGGTGAAGAATATGCTCACCTATCGCCAATTGCCAGTAATCTGTCACATTAAATCACTCTTCAGCCTATTCTATTAACCAGTCTGACTTCATCTCCCTCCTTTATTGCCAGGATATTTGTCTTAATTATATCAATAGTATTTTTTATTGCCCTGGTGGTATACCCTGCTTGATGACAGGTAAGGATAACATTTTCAAGCCCATTAAACGGAGAAAAGAGAGGTGTTGTCTGCATCCTTTCTGGCTCATTGGTCAACACATCCAGTGATGCCCCTCGAATCTGCCTATTTTTCAGGACATTTGACAGGGCATTCTCGTCAACAAGACCACCTCTTGACGTATTTATCAAGACTGAGCTGGGCTTCATCTGTTTCAGAAATTGATTATCAACAAGGTGATGCGTTTCTTTTGTTAATGGAAGATGAAGGGAGATATAATCTGCATCTGCCTTTACCTCTTCCATTTTTTCTAATCCGCCAAGCAAGTAAAACTGTTTTCCTTCATCTTCCCCTATATTTGAAGGGTTTTTAGTAATTCCACAGACCTTCAAGCCCAGACTCGCTGCCTTTTTCGCCACTTCCATGCCAATCATTCCAAGTCCAATCACAGCCAGGATACGTTCGTTTAATTCAATAAATGGATTGGAGTTTCTCATATCCCAATTCCACTGTCCCAGATGAGCAATCCTATTCCAATAAAAAAGATCCCGTTCCCAGACCAGAATCTGCATCAAAACATATTCAGCAATAGCACTGGCCATTGCCCCTTTAGTATTGCAAACAATGATATTGTTTCCCTTACTTGCAGCTACATCTACCTTATCAATACCTGCTCCCCAAACATGGAGTAGTTTCAGCCCCTTAATATTTTTAATCAACCCCTCAGACGCCTGCCAGCAAATAAGCACATCAGCCTCTATAAATGAGGCATTATCCAGAGGAGCAGAAACATCTACCACCTCTATCTCACAGATATCCTGCAGCTCTCTTATCACCGTCTGCTGCAGCCAGGCATTGCTATCAATCATCAGAATAGCCTTCAATGAAATCTCCTCCCCTTACACCCTTACACCCTTACAATTGCAAGGTGCACCCCTGTTTTATTATTAATAGCAAGTTTCATGCCAATGTATGGATGATACAGGCTAACATCTTCAAGAATAGTAGGCTGTGTGGATAACTGCTTGACAGAACAGCATGGAAACGATTGGAAGTTGCCACAATACATCAGGATAGGTATGTCCAATTATTAGACACACGTATCCTCAAGAGCAAACCGCACCATAGATTCAGTTACCAACAAGTGTGGAAACATTCGTAGAGACGCAAGATTTTGCGTCTCTACCGCATTCATTCAATACCAATAGCCCAAAAAAATTGCCGCCACAACCATTGTTTGTGCAATTTTACAATAGCTTGTAAGTGAGACACCTCGCATCCGCAGGGTATAATCGGCTATCAATGTCCACAGAAGAACACATCCTGTCATTGTCCATCAATCATGTCCAATTATTGGACACTTTCAGGTATCAGGTGTCCAGTCAGGCATCAGGTGTCAGGTAAGACCAGGAAAATCAAGGGGATGGTAGATATTATCACTTCCTTTGCTTTTTTGTATAGGATGTCTTGACCCATTAAAAAGTTGCTTGTTGTTCTGACACCCGATACCTGATATCTGAACTCTCACTGGCACAAAACTGGCACAGGAATTGCTTGTTTATTTAGTTAAGGATATTTGTGCCTATTCCCCCTGCTGTATCTTTTTCAAGACAAGCGGATAGGTTTTGTTTGACGGTTCAAGGCCAATGGCTGTCTTTATCTCTTTCTCTGCTTGACTTATCTGACCATTTTTATAATAAAGGCAGGCTAAGTTAGCATGATTGATTGCTGAGGGGTTTATTTGGACTGCTTTTTTAGCGTAAGAAAGAGCATTATTTATCTTTCCAAGATTGGCGTATACTCGGGCAAGGTTTTCGTATCCCTTGCTGTAGGATTTATCTGCGGCTATTGCCTTTTGATAGCTGGCAATGGATAAATCATATTGCCTTTGCTTTTCATAGATGAGTCCCAGGTTGTTATATGAGGTAGGCAGGGTTGGGTCAATCGCAATGGATAGTTTATATTCAGCCATAGCCTGCAAATAAAGCCCTTGCTTTTCGTAGAGTATGCCCATGTTGCTGTGAATCTTGGCAGGATAGGGCACGACATTTAAGAGTTTTTTGTATGTATCCAGGGCAGGTTCGTATTGATTGGTATCCTGATATTCAATTGCCAGGCAATTAGCTGCCTCGACATGATTTGGTTCAATCTCAATGACCCTTTTGAATTCAGCGATAGCCTCTTGATGCTCTTTTTTAGTGGAATAGATAATCCCAAGCCTGAAATGAGCATCAACAGAGTTTGGGTCTTTTGCCAATACCTTTTGACACCAGTCAAAGCGAAGGGAGTACATGTTGTTCCAGTCAGCATTGCGTTTGATGCTCAATGGCGTGTAAATAGCAACAATAATTGCAAGTAGCACTATAGCGGTTTTCCCTTTTCCAGCTTGAGACAGATGATTGAGCCCAATGGCTGACAGCAGACAAAAACCAACGGATGGGATATACATAAACCGTTCGGCTACAAAAAATTGGACCAATGGAAGGATATTTGAGGTAGGCAGCCAGCCTATTAGAAACCAGATAGTGGCAAATGATACACCGGGCAGGCGGTGGTAGGTTTTGAGCCAGAAGATGATGATAGCAATAATAGTCAATCCTCCGGCAATAACCCCTGGCTCAAGCAGGCTCATGGATATAGGCACCTCATAGTTCATGAACAGGTTGCAGGGAAGCAATAGCAGCCTCAGGTAGATGAGGAATGATTTGAGCATGGTGTAAAAAACAGGCAGGTATTGATCCGTAACATTGCCTGTAACCATGAGGATATTCTGAGGGCTTGATGCCCGGCCAAAGACATTCAGCTTGATGAAGAAGAGGGTAATGAGGACAAACCCTGCCAGAAAATAGAGCCAATATTTTTTGATGATGCTGGTTATTTTTGACGGTTCAAACAGGAAATGGTAGCAGAAGATCATCGCTGGCAGGCAAACCGCAGCTACCTCTTTGGAAAACATGGCCAGGAAATAGGATATGGCTGAAGCAGCAAGGAGCAAGCCCTTTTTGAGAGAGGCAGTCGCGATGCCTTGCAAATAGAAGATAAAGGCAAGGCAGTAAAAAAACATTGCCAATAGATCCTTGCGGTGTGAGATGACCGAGACAGCCTCGCTGTGGATCGGATGTGTGGCAAAAAGCAGGCTGGTGAATAAGGCGATTCGCTGCTTTTTGAGGATGAGATTGACCAGGTAGTAAAGCAAAAGACAGCAGGATGTATGCAGGATAAGGTTGGTCAAGTGAAATCCAGAGGGGTTTAATCCCCAGAGCTGGTAATCAATGATGTAGGTAATGGTTCTGATATGCCTTGGTGTCCAGTGAAATATCTGCTGAGGCTCTTGAATCCTTTTATCCTCAAGGATGGTCATATTGTCATCATAAACAAACTCACCCCAGAGGGTGTTAAGGGAGGTGATGATGGCTATGACCGCAAGAAGTATGAGTGATATGGTCTGGCGGTTAGGATTGGTAGTGTCTAATGGGTTGAGATGATGATACCAGACAGATGGCTTTGATGGCGTTGTGCTTGATTTCTTTGTTTTTTTTGGCATTTGTAGCTCCTTGTAGCAAAAATTAGTCGTGTAGAGAAGCGACCACAAGGGTCGTAGCTACAAAAATGCCTGTAGCTGCGGGGCTTGTCCCCGCTATTGTTACTCTACAACCCTGAATAGATAAAGTTTAGCATATTGTATGCAGATTTGTCAAGTGAAGTGTAATGAATGTAATTTTGGAGTGCGAAAGCCCAAGCTTTCGCTTTGAAAAGAGACAAAAAGCCTGATTCTCGACATATTCAAAAGCGGTAGCAAGCTACCGCACTCCATAGGCATATCCAAAAGCGGTAGCAAGCTACCGCACTCCATAAAGGTGGTGATAATAGGGATTCTTCTCAAAAGGTAAGTTTGCTTAACACAGAGGCGAGAAAAGTCGAAAAAATGCTGTCAGGGCATCCTCCCTGACAAAAATAGGGCAATGGCAAACAGACGGCAGATTTCCTAATCCACCATCTCAAGCCTTGCCCGGTAATGTAAGATAAAAGGAGGAAAAACGATGAAGAAAATATTTTTCGGCATTCTTGCTGTTGTCTTTGCATCTGGCATATCCTATGCCGCAGATGTCCAACAGCAGGATGCATCCGTTGGTTTGAGCGTCCCTCAGATTATCGAGCTCGTTGGGGTCGATATGTCTGAAAATATAACGCCTGGACCAGAGGATTATGCAAGGGATTTGATGGTGCAAAGGGTGGTAAATGATAACGGACAGCAGTGGGGACAGCAGTTGATTGCATTACGATCTGTATCGCCACAGAGTAATATTATGGAATGGCGTGTCTATACAGTACTTGGGCATGAAAGAGATGCAGCAGTAGTGACTGTATATAACTTGACCAACTCTAATTATACTAGTATAGAGACAAAATGGCGAGCCAGAGGTCCCAACGGTAACTACGACCATATATGGGACCATTTAAAGGCTAATGGTATTGTTGTTGCAAATCCTACTGCGTTTCCTGCTGATCGGTCAGTAACCTCTGCAGGATTAGCATGGATGCAACAACACTATAATGATCCTAACATGCAGCCAATCGGTGACTCATGGGATAATCCCATACATGAGCCCATTCAAATCACCGGCATTTCCAACAACACCGGCAACGAAGCCGCAGTTGACAATGCTATGTATGATGCCAATGATGACATTGGCAAAGGTTTTGCTGAGAGAACAGCAGCACTTGAGCTGACCATATTCACCAATGCCCAGGATGGGGCAGCGTTGTTTGTTCATGGTCTTCAGCCAGCTGCTCAGCAGGGGATTTTAAGATTGGAAGATACCTATGTGTCGGTTTGCAAAGAAAAGACGTACATCTTGTGTAACGCTATCGAAGGTGCATTTGCTGATGCATCATCCATGGTAGTAATGGAGAATAAGAGTCAAACACTTGGTAATATAACAGGTTTGACAAATAATTCAAGCACTCAGATGGTAATTGACAATCCGAGAGAAGGATATGAGGATACAATGGGTAATCCTATAATGAATGACCCAAGTGATGATGTGCCCAATAAGCATCAAGTGGACTACAACATTGAGTCAAAACCCACATGGAAGGCTTATTCCACTTGGCTTCGTATCCACAATCAGGCACAGCACCTCTTTGAGGTCAAGATGTCAACCAAGGCACCAAGATTGGTAGTAGTGAATCTCGGTATTGCCAACCTGGCAAGGTATACAGAAGGTGAGTATACAAATACATTGACCTTCACCCTTATGCCAATCGTTGGTTAATGCAAAAATGTTAGTGTGTTAAGCAGCGTTAAGCCAAAACGAAGAATCCCTTTTTATCGGGGCGATCCATTGGGTCGCCCCATTTTTTTAACCGTTCACCATGTTACTACAAATTATGGTAATAGTTCACCGCAGAGACGCAGAGGCACAGAGAAA
>DYDG01000123.1 GCA_020717845.1 Marinifilum sp.
TTGCATATAGTAAGGGATGGTGTTGTATGTATGTATCTTATATGGAAACTCCATCATACCGCCATCACTTCCCATTTAGGAACTTTAACAACTAAAGGGTCGTCCGACCATCTTTTCCCTTTTTCAATTACTTCAATAAAATCATCTCCATGGGCAATAATTTTCTCTCCAACTACTGCAATATATTCACCTTTATAGTTTGCTTCTTCTTCTGGATGTAATGCAAGCCAATTACTTTCTTTGTCTTCAATCATCGTCTCTAAATCTCCTTTTACTTTTTAAGTCTAAGAATATTATATCTTAAATTTAGACATTTGTCAATCACATTTTTATCATTTAATCCACATAATCTGTGTTGCCTCAACCACTTGAATTGTTGTCTAATAATTCTAAGCAAAAACCTGTTTTTCAGATTGTGCTGGTTCACCGTGAACCAGCACACACAGACTTCAGTATCTCTTTTGCATTATTTAAGTATTGCAATGCCTCTGACATTCTCATTCTCACCTTTTTTATAATACACTATCATCTTGAATTTGTCGATTACTTTTTTATTTTTCATAAAGACTAAACCACAAAGGCACAAAGGCACAAAGACACAAAGGAATACTCTTTCAATTTAGTAATCGGATTAAGCAGATTAATCTGATATTTTTATCCGTTTAATCCGCTCAATTCGCTTACCATCATATTTCCATCCTCTCCAAAAAACAAAAAAGGCAGGTTAGAACAATAACCTGCCTAAAAATATACTATATGCAACTGTCAATAATATCAGACTCAGAACAAACCCTGTAGTAAGGTAAGACATGTATGTATGTCAACATCTTTCCTCTCCTTAACCCTTAAAGAAGGCAAACAAGATACCGAGAATGTCACCAATCTGGTTTAGCGTCAAAAACCTACTACTCCATGACATTTGAATTTGTGGGATAGCCTAACAAGCAACCGTTTGTCCCTGCCATTTTTCAATGTAGACAAGTTTTTGATTCCACTTCTCCTGGTATTTTTACCTTAATCACATCTTTAACTTCTTGGAAATGTGTGTCATAAGTTACTATAACTTCACATTCTGCTTTCATAGCCAGAACCACATGCAGGACATCAGAAGAATCGGAAATAGTAAACTTTCTCCTGAAAGAATTCAACTCATTTCTATCGGGGTATTTTAAGATATTTAGAGGATAACTTAATAATTCTATCATGCTTTCCCTGAATACCTCTTGTGCCAGGTTTTCATCAAAATGTTCCTCAATATAATTGATTAGTTCTGAAAAGCTATACAAACTAATATATCCCCTCAACTCCCCTTTTTCTATCTTTTCCAGTAATACCTTGCCATCCATATGTTTTGAGTCTGTCCCTTCCCCTAACAATATTGGAATAATTACCGAAGTGTCCAAATAGATATTCATCTTATCTTCCCTTCTGAAGGAAATCCATATTATCCATAAACTGATGATAAGCTTTCTGTCGGGCATTATGGAGGCTACAAATGAAATCATGATCTTCTTTTTTAAACTTGAGTAATTTTCTCAATCGTGGATTTTTATAGACTAAAGATACTTTTTCAGAATAAGTTTCTTCTTTATCCAGAAATGTTACAATAACTGCCGTTTTCTCCTGTGGTAAGTTTTGGCCTAAAAAAAGTACCTTACCCGCATTATAAACTCCTCTAACTGCTAACATAACTCATTACCTTCCTTTTCCCATTATGAACGGTTATATGCTTTTGCAACGCAGCTCTATATCCCTCAACCGATTTTGGCAACTCTTTTTTAGTTAAGCCACTTTTAGTTATAAGATATTCATTTATTGCCTCTAAAATAGCAAGGTATGCTGTTCCAAATGCCTCTCTTACCGGCTTAACATCTGTTATAGATATTATCCTCTACTGGCACAGACTTCAGTATTTCTTTTGCATTATTTAAGTATCGCAATGCCTCTGACATTTTTATTAACCTCCTGCCAACTCATACACACCTTTTTATAATACATCATCTCCTTGAATTTGTCAACTACTTTTTTTATTAAACCACAAAGGCACGAAGGCACAAAGAAATACTCTTTCAATTTAGTCATCGAAAAAAGGTAAGATATGGTATGTATGTAGTTATGCACCCCTAAAACAGTCTAACAACCTACAATCCCCCAATAGAAACTTAGCCTTTCTTTTGCCCTTGCTTCCATTTCATGATTATCTCATGAACCTCTCTTAATTCCCTGCTATCCCTGTTCCTTATCTCTCTAATCTCTTTTACCGAATCTCCTTCTCCTCTTTCAATACTCATAAGGAAACCCGTTGCATTAGTATATCCCAAACGATCAATTAGAGCCTGCCACCCCTCTCTTATAACCTCTTCAGGCATTAACTCTTTAGTAGCTGTTGTGCCCATAATTAATCTCTCCTTTCTATAAGTTTTAGTATTTCAACTGGATTATAGATTAACATATTATACCCCATACTTTTTAGAAATAGTTCACATGCAGATTTTTTACTTAAAATCTCATCATCACAAGTAACAAAATATACGGCTTTTCCCATACAGGCTGATGATAAATGAAGGCTGTCCATGTTTTTAACAGAACATTTCATTTTAATTTTCTCAGCAAGAGCTAAAATTTCTTCACTTTCATCAATATAAATAGAGCTTAGATTTAGATAATTACCCGCCTTCCTTCGTTTCTCAATATTTACAGTATTATTAATTTCAAATTCTAACACATCTGAGGTTATCAAAGAGATTTTCTTCCTTCCAATTTTAGCCACTATATTTTTAAATGCTTCGCCCTCTTCTCTTATTCTGTTTTGCCTCTGATCGTCAAAAGGGCGACAATAAACATTTGTATCAAAATATATCAACAATTTTACACTTCCTTTCCTTTCACTTTTGGTGTTCAAAGAAACAGTTATCAGTATACCTTCATTTCTCCAAAATTGCAACACAAATTTGATAACCCATCAGGGCAAACGCATCTAAATCCCACAATTCCCTCTGACGACAAAGTTTTGTCAATTTTATCCACAATTATGGATATGTGTGGTGCAATAGAGACGCGATTAATCGCGTCTCTCCTCTGTCCAACGAGTGGTATTTTGTCCTTGCACAGACTTTTAGAAATAATTGAACATATTCTATGATTTGATTGTAGTACATCTCCCACTCAAAATGTTATAGAGCCATATCAAATCGCAAGCAATTTACTCACCATTTCAAGCTATTTCAAGCTAACCAGCTGTATTTTTTGATTCCCATCTCGACTGATAGTCAGAGTAATCTTTTCCAGCCTTTCCGATCTGTGATCTATAATAGATGTCTCTATTTCCCAATCAAAGCGTCCTTGTTTCCCGATAGTATCATGTTCCAATCCTGCATTAAACCCTGCCAGCTTTGATTGAGCAAGGATTATTGCCTGGGTGTGCTCATTGGTCAGCCTTGTTAGATTGAGCCCATTTGAAAATACCCCAAGCAGGGTGATGACTGCTACCCCAAAGATAGCCATAGCCACCAGAACCTCGAGAAGGGTAAAACCCTGCTCAATCCCTCGCCTTTTCGATATTGAACCTTCCAGATGCATTGATAATAATCGTTTGGTCATTGCACACTATCTCCCCAGGGGTAGCTCTGCCTGTTGGATAAAACCAGAATGGATTATTAGATGAACTAACCTGTGTTTCTTGCAAGAATTTCTTATCTTGAGTAACATTGTTAATCACGATACATTCATCAGAGAAAGAAACCTGATATGGTATTTTTTCAGTAATAGAATGGTATCTGGCATGTTTTAGAGCATGACAAATGATGCCAATATCGCCAACAGACTCATCCTCAACCTTTAGCCTTTTAAGCTGAGGCAGACAAAGCCCGGCAATAAGTCCAATGATAAAAAGGACGCACAATATCTCTATCAAGGTGAAGCCATGGGACAGGTGTTTTTTGCATATTTTGCATATAAGGTGTGCATGGACGTGATTAATCATGTCCATGCATTTGCAACCTGTGTCTTGATCCCTGTCATTCAACCTCAAGATTTTCATCCTGAATAGTTTCCATGATGTAATCAGCAAACTTAGCACAAGTTGCACCATCCTCTCTCCCGGTAATCACGAATTTTTTCTCGTATTGACCACAGATATCCAGTGTTTTTTCCAATCGCTTCCCCTTTTCGTGAAAACCAATGTGGTTTAGAAGCATTACGGTTGCTCGCAGCATGCTTGAAGGGTCAGCGTATTGTCCTCTTCCATCTTCAACCATTCTTGGGGCGGTGCCATGTATTGCCTCAAACATAGCGTATCTTTTGCCAATATTAGCACTTCCAGCAGTTCCAACCCCGCCTTGAAACTCGGCTGCCTCATCAGTAAGGATATCACCATAAAGATTGGGCATAACCATTACCCTGAACTGTGTTCTTCTCTTTGGGTCTATCAATTTGGCAGTCATGATATCAATAAACCAGTCATCCCATTCTATTTCAGGATAATCTCTGGCTATTTGGCTGGCAATATTAAGGAACTTCCCATCGGTTGTTTTTATCACATTTGCTTTGGTGATCACTGTGAGCCTGTGGATATTATTTTTTCTGGCATACTCAAAAGCCATACGAATAATCCGTTCTGAGCCTTGAGTAGTAGCCACAGTAAAGTCAATTGCCATGTCATCGGTTACATTTATTCCTTTGCTTCCAAGCACGTATGCACCTTCAGTATTTTCTCGAAAGAATATCCAGTCTATGCCCTGTTCTGTCACCCTTACTGGTCTGACATTAGCAAATAGATCAAGCTCACGACGCATGGCAACATTGCCGCTTTCAATGTTTGGCCATGGGTCTCCCTTCTTTGGGGTATGGAGCGGCCCCTTAAGCAGAATATGGCATTTTCTTATCTCCTGAAGGACATCATCCGGGATAGCCTTCATGGCTTTTGCCCTGTTTTCAATGGTCAATCCCTCAATATCCCTGATAATAACCCTTTCAGCAGCAATCTCATCTTTAAGCAAAAATTCTAACACCCGTTTTGCCTCTTTGGCAATATACGGACCAATCCCATCCCCGCCAATTACACCAATGATTATTGGGCTTAGCCTGTCATAGTCTATCCAGTCTTGCGATTCTTTCATGGATTCAACCCTGATAAGCTGCTCTTCTATTATCGATGCAAAGTGTCCCTTTGCCCTTTCGATTCTTTCTGTCATTTCTGTCATTGCTTTGGCCTCCTGCTAAAACTATTTTCAATATTTCAGGGACATCCCCTGTTCTTTTCACGATCATTTTCTTATTCCTCAATAATCCATCCAAAGACCTCTATCTCAGTGATAGAAGGAGATGGTTTGAGACTGTTGATTCCAGGACGAATCTTTAATTTAGATGTGGTCAGAGGATTAAATGTCAGGGTAATGATATTTTTACCGTTGTTGTTAATGCTTTTCAAGCTTTCCCATCTTTGATTGACAACATCATAGTAATAAAAAGACAGGTCAATACTTTCACCAGATACCAGATAAACATTGACCTTATCAATTAATCGAGAATGATGAAAATCTACTTCATACCACAAAGGAGTTAAGTTGGCACCCTCTTTATCTCCATCGATCAGGCAATCACCTGATATGGAAACCATGGTTTGATATTTACTCTGAGCAATATTTAAGTAGGAATTTTTTTTGGCATTGGTTAATTGTTGTTTAAGGCTTGCATTTTCCTGCCTCAGCTGCCCATTCTCCTGCTTTAATTTCTCTGCTTCCTTAAAGGTTTTCAAGTCATCCATTATCCCGGCAAAGCAATGTGTTGTAATAAATACACTACCAACTACTAAGGTTAACCATAAAATTTTTCTCATCATTTTCTCCTCCTTTGTTTTCTATCTGTTCTGTCAAAAGTTTGGTGGTGTCTGAGAATAACTAAATTCACCG
>DYDG01000028.1 GCA_020717845.1 Marinifilum sp.
GACCTGAGCAATTAGAGCGTTTTGCCACAAATAAGGGAGGGAATCAGGGTCAGACCTTGAAAACTGAACAGATTATCCGCTCAACATTTTTCCGGACTTCTTTTTGTTCTTTCATTTTTACACTTACACGTCGGGCAGACTTGGTTACGGCTGTGGAACTAACCTCGAATAATTTCCCTATGTCGATTTTCTTCATTCTAATGTAATCAGCATAGCTACTCCATTGATATTCTTCTAACTTATCAACCATCCCTGCTCGAATTGGGTTTAAGTGAATATATAAACTCAGCCGCCACCAATAAACTTCTTCCCCCACTTAAAAAATGCTTGACAAAAGAAGCAGTAATGGATATACTTTTAATCCTAAGGAGGAATAGTATATGGCTCAATTATCAAACATTTGTCAATTTTTGGATAAGGAACTTAAGATTGGGGAGATTTGTGATGCTTCGCAGAATGGGTTGCAGGTGGAAGGAAAACACGAGGTAAAAAAGGTGGTGTTTGCAGTTGATGCTTCTTTAGACACCTTTGAGGAGGCTCATAAACGAAAGGCAGACATGGTGGTTGTTCATCATGGATTGTTCTGGGATAAGCCTCAGCCATTAACCGGAATTTTATATCAGAGGCTTCATGTCCTGTTCAAGCATCAGATTTCTCTGTATGCTGCTCATCTGCCAATTGATATTCATCCAAAGGTTGGGAATAATGCTCAATTGATGAACTTTTTTGTTACCAGGAAACGCGAGACATTTGGAGATTATCATGGAACAGAAATTGGGTTCATGGGTGTTTTGCAGATGGAAACAACCCTTGCTGCTGTGATTGCCACATTAGAGAAATCACTTAACACTAAGTGTCAGGTTTTGAATTTTGGAAAGGAAAGGATAAAAACCATTGCTGTTGTTTCTGGCGGAGCAGCAGAATTGGCAGCAGAGGCTGTCAATAAAAAGGTGGATCTCTTTATCACCGGTGAATCAAAACTTCCCTCTTATTATATAGCCAAAGAGGGCAAGATTAATGTTATCTTTGCCGGACATTATGCTACAGAAACCCTTGGTATGCAGGCTCTTTTGAAGGTTATCCATGAACAATTCAGTATTGAATGTGAGTTTGTTGATTTGCCTACAGGGTTGTGAGAGCAGGAAAACGATGTTCAAGTTTTTTGCCACTTATTTGTAGCTGCGGGAGGTAGCACCTCTGGCAGGCTTGTCCCCGCTATCTTTTAGGTGCATAATATGCCCTTCTATCAACATTTTCACCACACAGAGAACACAAAGAAACCTCTGTGTCTACTCTGTGTTCTCTGTGGTGAAAATATTGGGGGGGATAAGAATCCTCATATTACAATCTCTCCCTATCTCCAAAAATCCCAATATCTCCATTTTTACACATATTAAAATACAAGCAAGTTTTCACAGTAAAATTAGAGATTATAAACTGTCCCGTATTTCCCCTTTTTATGCTCATATTATTTACCTTGCTACAAATACCCTTGCATTCCCTCATGTTTCAATTTATCCACCATCTTCTTTACATCCTCTCCTCTTTCCTTTGGGCAGATTAGAAGGGCATCATCTGTATCCACGATGACCATGTCATGGACGCCAAGAAGTGTAATCAGCCTTTTAGATGTTGAGTAGATGATGTTCCTGCTGCTCTCAATGACTGCATATTTTGCCCCATTAACCACATTTTCATTGTCATCCATGGGAATAATCTTGTCCATAGATGTCCATGAACCAACATCATCCCAGGGAAATATCCCTTCAACAACCACAACATTTTTCGATCTTTCCATGACTCCAAAGTCAATAGAAATAGCCTCCTCTGCGGGCAATGATTCAAAAACCTCTCTGGTAACAATATTAACGTCTCCTGCTTCTTTAAGAGCAGACTGGATTCTCATCAAGCCTGCATAAAGGTGTGGCATATACAGGGCAATCTCATCAAGAATTACCCGTGCCCTGGCAATAAACATGCCTGAATTCCATAGATATTCTCCGGACTCCACATATTGTTCAGCCACATCAAGACCTGGTTTTTCTACAAACCTCTGCACCTCAAATATTTGCACCCCACACTCATTGACAGGGCTTCCCTGCTGAATATATCCATACCCAGTGGCAGGATAAGCTGGCTTGATGCCAATAAGACAGATATTGTTATGGGTTGTGGCATGGTTTATTGCCTCAAGAAGGTGTTGACGATAAAGCTCTTCATCCTGATAATAATGATCTGCTGTTTCTAATAAAACGATTGCATCCGGATCCTTGTGCAAAAGATGAATCATGCTCAAGCCAATACATGGGGCAGTATTTCTGGCAACAGGCTCAAGGATAAACCCAATATCAGGCAGATCCTGTCGGATAGACTCATAGAGGTGGTTGCCTGTAGCAACATAAAACTTATCCTTTTCGATGATTGGGATCAATCTGTCTACTGTTTCCTGAATCATAGACTTTTGAGAAGTAATATGCAAACATTGTTTTGGAATAGACTGACGGCTTACGGGCCAGAACCTTGTCCCGCTTCCACCAGCCATGATAACAGCGTATACAGCCATTTGGTATGCTCCTTGTATCTTGCAGAATGGTTCAATGGGTCGAGGAATCGAGGGTTTAAGGAGTCTGCCTTCACTTGACCCTTCACCTCAAAGCCCTTAACCCCTTCTTAATTCAAAACCCTGTTGTTTTCAGCACCCATTTCATGATAATATCTGCATAAGTAATAACCATCCGGCAGAATCGCTCATTATTGCTTGCATGTTTTTCCATCTCTGCCACAGCTTTTGCAGCAACAACAACATCATCAGGTATTTGAGTCATGATTGTTAGTTCATGAATAAGGCTGGCAATGCTTGTCTTGGTAAAGCTCCTTCCATAATATTCTATGATTGCCTTTAATCCAAATTCTACAGAATTTCTGGCGTGTCCAAAAGCCCAATCATAGTTTCGAGACTCCATGCTTGTCCGTGCTGATTCAAGGGCTGTTTCTGCTTGATCAATAAGTTCACTGGTTTTTGTCATTTTTTCATCCTCCTGTTATGTAGTACCTTACCAGTAAAATTCTTGCACAAAAAGCAAGAATTTTGGTAATCGGTGATCAGTGATCGGTATCCTACATTACCTGATCACCGTTTACCGATCACCTGTTCCTGTTTGGTTCTGGCTCGTCCAGGTTAAGTGCTTAGACTGAAGACTGTCAGGGTTCCCTTATTTCCTTCAGCCTAACAAACTCCATCCCTGCGTTCATAAGCTTGTGAAGCCTTTCTTCGCTCGCTGCTTCTGCGTATATTCGAATCAATGGCTCTGTCCCTGATTGTCTGATTAACAGCCAGCCGCCATTTTCTATAAAAAACTTGTTATTTTCCGTCCTTGTTACCTGCAAATCACCAAACCTTTTTGGCGGATTATGTTGTAATAATTCTGACAGGGCATCCATCTCCCCTTGTGAAAGGCAAATATCCATGCGTTTAGTAAAAAAGCATCCAAATTCCTCCTGTAACCCTCGAAAGATATCCTTGATGCTTTTTTGTCCATTTTGTCCAAGGGATTCAGATGCCACCATCTCTGCAGTCAACAGGCAGCCAAGGATACCATCCTTTTCCGGAATATGCCCAAAAATAGTCAATCCGCCAGATTCCTCCCCGCCAATAAGCATATTTTCCTTTCTCATTATCTCAGCAACATTTCTAAAGCCAACATTGGTTTCCCGACAGGGAACATTATACTTTTTAGCAATAGCGTCTACCAGATGCGTGGTTGTCCCTGTTTTGACAACACCCTTGTCCCTATTTTGTCCACGAGTTTTAAGCATATAATAAACAAGGAGGGCAATCATCTGATTTGAGGAGATATACTTGCCATCGCTATCAAGAACACCAAAGCGATCCGCATCCCCATCAGTGGCAAGACCAAGGCAGGAATTAGATGACACTACTAATTGTGAAAGTTCTTGCAATGAATCCTCATCAGGATCAGGAGCTTTTCCGCCAAACAAAGGATCACGATAGGTATGAATAGCTGTAACCTGGCATCCAGCAGAGCTGAGGATATTGCCAAGATATTCTATAGCACACCCAAACATGGGATCAATTGCCACAGATAACCCTGCTTCTTTGATTAGCTCCATATTAATAAGGGTTTTCATGTGTTCAAGGTATTTTTTTGCAGTTTTTGCAGGATCAATAACTGAGATAACACCAGTTGCAATCCCCTGCTGATAGGTTATCCTTTTGATCATGCTCTCATGCATGGTATTTGCCTGATTGGTAATCCATGCTGTTGCCTCTTTTGAGCCAGAGCCGCCATGTTGGGCATTAAACTTTAAGCCGTTATACATAGGGGGATTATGGCTGGCAGTAATCATTATCCCGGCTGATAATTCCCTTTTGACTATCTCATAAGCAATTACTGGTGTAGGGGTTGGTGCAGGAACAAAGAAAACGTTTATCTGATTACCAGCCAGAACCTCTGCTGCACATCTGGCAAACTCATCCGAGAGAAAACGGCAGTCATATCCAATCACAACGCCTGGTCTTGCTCCCTGCTGCTTAAGATAATCAGCAATTGCCTGAGCAAGGAACAACATGTTATCAAAGGTAAATTCTTTAGCAATTATTGCCCGCCAGCCTGATGGGCTTAAGTGTATTCCGCGCATTTGACTTTGAATCCTTTCGTAGAGACGCAATATTTTAATACTCAAGCTGGAAGCTTAAGTTACTTTGTAACACAAGCATCCTGCTTGTGATCTTGCTTTCTCAAGCTGAGCTACATTTTAATCCTTTCGACATACTCACCTATCAATGCCTCTGCCTTTTCTGTGCTGCTACTTTCTGCATACAGGTGAAAGCTTGCCTCATCCGGATCAGGCAAAAGCAATATCCAGTCCTCACCATGATAGATCTTAACCCCATCTATTAATTCCACTGTTTTGTCTGTTGTTTCTTCAATCAGCCGCCTCATCACCGTTCCCTTCATCTCCCATGAACAATGAACCCTCTCGTGACTGACAAAGAATGGCGGAATACTTTCCGCAACAGACCAGAGACTTTTGCCTGTTTTAGACAACAATTCAAGTATCTTGACAATAGCGAACATCCCATCGAATATCTGATGGAACTGAGGGAAAATAAAACCGCCATCCCCATCACCTACCAAAAAGGAGCCTTTTTCCTCACATATACCCCTGCTGGTTATCTTTGTCCTTTTTACCCTGTTTGGAAGTATTTTATCAATGATACGGGTAGTGTTTATTGGTGTGCCTACTGTTGCCTCAGGTAATATCTGGGCAGCCATCTGACATACAGTCGCAAAGGCAAGCTCTGTTGGCAGAATATTGCCCTTTTCATCTACCAGAAATACCCTTTCTGCCTCCTGGTCAAGAAGGAATCCAACATCTGCTCCAAGGGTTTGCACAATATTAGAGAGTTGTTTCAATGATTGGTTCATCTTTGTTGGGCTGCTGATAAACCTTGTTGGGTCAAGATAGGCGTTTAAGGAAATGACATCCAGTCCAAACTCTCCCAAAATGGATGGGAATATGGTTGCAGATGGGCCAAAACAGTAATCTATAACTATCTTAAGATTTTTATTCAAATTAGGACGATCTATATTACGAAGAAATCCCTCACGATAGCATTCTATTACTCGGTAAGGGAATGAAAGAACCCCTGTTTCCTCTGTTTTTGCCCGTCTAAAATCCTCTCTAAAGAAAAGCTGTTCAATCCCCCTTTCCTTGGATATTGAAAGATCAAGCCCTGAGGCATTAAAAAATTTAATCTCCGCCATTCTCGGGTCATAGGATGCCCTTCTTACATGGAGACCGCCCTGATCACCCATGGTTCCTGCCTGATACCTGGCAACAGGCATGGGGAGTGCCCCCAGATCCCAAACATTTGTGCCTACAGAGAGGATGCCTGAGATTATTGCTCGATTGATCATTCGTGAAACCTTATGAGAATCACGGCTGGTTATTACGGTTGTATTGGGTGAGAAGCTTGCCCCATAAGCAGCTCCAATCTTGGCAGCAAATTCTGGGGTAATCTCCATGTTTGCCAGACCAACAACCCCATTGGTCCCAAACAGTGATCGCCCCCATTTTTCTCCCCAGATAAGGCTTGAGGAAAGGGTTGCCCCTGCCTCAACCTGCTTAAACGGCCAGACCTTAACATTTGCCCGCAGGACAGAATTCTCTCCAATACTGCACCCATCAGATATCAATGCCCCTTCCTTGAGAATAGCATTCCTTCCAAGGGTAACATTGCTGGCAACCACATTCTCATTTAATTCACACCCAAGGGCAATAAATGTTTCATCCCAGATAACAGAGTTGCTGATATGGGAATTCCCCTCAATAATGCAATTATCCCCAATAACCGTATTTACTAATTTTACCCCTTCACCGATTCGACAATCATTTCCAATAATAACCCCATGCTCCAGATACACGTTATCCGATAATTCTGTCCCCTTCCCGACCCAGAGGTTTTTATCCTTCTTTATCCCCTGAATATCTAAGGAAACCTTATTGGATAAAATATCATAGTGTGCCAGCCTGTATTCCTCTAAATTTCCAATATCCCTCCAGTAGCCAGAGGCAATATATCCGCACAATGCCCCATTCTCTTCCAACAATCTTGGGAAAAGATTCTTGCTGAAATCAAACTCCTTATTCTCTGGAATATACTTAAATGTTTCTGGTTCAAGGACATAAATTCCAGTATTGATTGTATCGGAAAAAACCTCTCCCCAGCTTGGCTTTTCCAAAAATCTTTCAATCTTTCCCTCAGGTGAGACAATGACAATACCGTATTGGAGCGGGTTTTTAACCCTGGTCAGGGTAATGGTGGCTAAGGCAGCCTTGTCCTGATGAAAATTAATAATGTTTGAAAGGTTAAAATCTGTAAGCACATCACCGCTGATGATAATAAACGACTCGTCCAGATATTCGGCTGCATTTCTCACACTGCCAGCAGTGCCCAGGTCCTCTACAGCGGTTACATACTCTATATTTACCCCAAATCTTTTCCCATTGTCAAAATAGTTTTGAATGATTTCAGGCTGGTAATACAGGATAGCCACAATCTCAGTAATATGATGCGACTTTAACAACCGAACAATATGCTCCATAATAGGCTTGTTAGCCACAGGCACCATTGGTTTAGGAATATTGCATGTTAACGGTCTCATTCGAGTGCCAAACCCGCCAGCCATAATTACTGCTTTCATCATTGCCTCCTTATAGGTCATATAGGTCTTATAGGTTTTATATGTCCTATAGGTTTTATAAGATCTATAGGACATATAGTCTGATTTGCCAATACCGCAAACTCCTCAATACTCAATGTCTCACCCCTTCGAGAGGGATTAATGCCTGCCCTTTGAAGGATTATCCCAGACTCTTCGCCCAATACCGGGAAAAGGGCATTCCGTAACGTCTTCCTTCTTTGCCCAAATGCAGCCCTTGATAATTGGAAGAACAATGACTCGTCCCGAACCATAACTGGTGGGACATCAAGGGGATACAATCTTAATACATCCGAATCTACCTGTGGCTGCGGGAAAAAGCATCCTCGAGAAACATGTCTTATTTTTTCTACACGGCTATGATAGTTAACAAAGATAGAAAATGAGCCATATGCCTTTGTCCCTGCATCAGACAATATTCGCTCGGCAACCTCATGCTGAATCATAAGGATTATAAGGGAGATAAGCCCTTTTGTCTCCAGCAGCATAGTAATTACCGGCGTTGTAATGCAATAAGGAAGGTTAGCCACAACCTTTAGTTTTCCTGTATCTATCAGATTTTTCAGGTCAACGGTTAAGATATCTGCCTGAAGGTATCGGATATTAGAGAACTCTTTAAGTTCATCCTGAAGTGCGATCATTAACCCTCGATCAAACTCACAGGCAATAACATTTCGCACCCTTGCTGCCAGCTTACGGGTAACTATCCCGGTGCCAGAACCAATCTCAAGAACAGTATCATCCTCTCCTAAATTAGCCGCATCAATGATGCTTTTAACTACAGGTTCGTTTATCAAAAAATTTTGTCCTAAGTTTTTGTTAGGTTTCAGGTTAAACCGTCTGAGCGTTTCCCTGCACCTGCCTTCAATTCCCACACTTTCACCTCAAACAGTTATATTGTATCACCATTTTTGCGTATTGTCAACTTATTTTGCTAAATTTCACGTAATAAGTCGGTTGAAGGAGAAACGGAGAAAGGAGAAAAAAAGAGGAAAATTGGAGAAAAAGCCTTAAGGTATTACAATAATAGGCATTAATAGGCATTTTTCCCTTTTTTCCATCTTCTCCTTTTCCACTTTTGGACACATATAGACAATGCAATATCTTCTTTTCCCTATCGTTCACCGACCGATTCGGCTTTAGTAATGCGTCAGACTGATTACTGGAACGGTTACATTTTTGTTGACAGGGGGGGGGAACAATGATATAATTGAATCAGAAAACTGAAGATATTAAGTTAATTGTTTCAAAAACTATCTAAAAGGTAAAATGCATGGATATCGAGATTATCTTTGAGGCTGTGAAAGAGATAGGGCTATCATCTGTATTGATAATCCTATTATTATTATTCCAGTTCAGGAGTATAATCAAATTGGAGAAGGACAAGGAAAAACTTTTAGATATATTATTAAAGCATCTTGGAGGTGGCAAAAATGGAGATAAAGCTGATAATTGAAATTATATTCCTGGCTATTGCTATCGGAATAGTATACTCTGGAATTAAAGTGTTAAATCAGGGTGAAAAGAAGATTGATCAGGTGATAACTAATCTCATCAGGAAATAAAAAATTCCTATCTGTGTTGTGTGCTAAGACCCACGATATTTGAGATAAATTGTCTCAAATTAAATGAACCTGTTTTTCAACATTAATGCTCAAGCTATAAAAGCTATCTAATCTGTTGATAAACAGGGTAATTTTAAAAAATCGAATGCTGTCGCAGGGCAAAAATAAGTTCACCTATCGTTCACCGACCCATTACCAGCTTCAGTAATTTTCTCTTGCATTTTTCTCATCCATATGGTATACTTTATTTGTATTATTGTAAGTATATCAAGGTGTGTTATGAAACAGCAAACAACATTAGCTTTTATTAATTTGTTCATTCTCTATCTTTTTTGTCTGATAGTTCTTTGTCCGCTTTGTCCTATTTGCTCTGCTGAGGAAAAACTGCAGATTTCATTGCCAGAATTATTCATAATAGATGAGAAAATACTCCAGCCTCTTCCCTTAAAGCCTGAGGCTTTTCCTGCCACTCCTGCCACTGTTACAAAAAGTCCCAAAAAAGAATCATCAGCTATGCCCTTTCAAACACTGCGAAATGATGCAGAAAGCTTAGTAAAGCCTATGAGCATGGAAGAGAAGAAGAAATGTCTACCGAAAGAGCCGAAAGAAGGGGAGAAAGGGAGAAAAAATGTGTCCATTGAAGAAAAACCTGAGATCCCATGGTCAACCTCCTATCAGTCTAAGTTTGAAATAAATAGGGAAAAATGGGAGGAGGCAAGAGATCGTGGGGAAGTAAAACAGGCTCAGATGGAAGAGATGGAAGAAAATGGAAGAGATGGAAGAAAAGGTACTGCCAGCGACAACACACTGACTCACCTTGTTAAGGAGAAAGATAGTATTGGGGAGACAAAGGAAACAGGTAGTAGCAGTCAGGAGATGAGGGTCTCTGAAGAGGTTAAAAAGGTTGAAGAGGTTGAAAAAGCAGAAAGTGTAGCAGATGTAATGGAATTAAAGGAAAAGATTGCCCTTGAGGAAAGAAAACGGTTTGAAGATGAGCAACGACGTATAAAAGAAGAGTTTCAGAGGTTAAGGGATGAGGCAAGAGATAAAAGACAGGAAAAACCAGATGTAGTCGTGGATGAAGTGCCTGAGGTTGATGGGTTTAAGCCGCAGGTAGGACCTGTGCCGCAGGTAGGATCTGTGCCACAGGAAATAAAGGCTGACAAAGGCACAAAGTCAGCAGTCAGCAGTCAACAGGAGGCAGGCGACAGAAAGCCAGAAACAGGGGTTGATGTGCTGCCTTTGCCAACAGAGAAAAAGGAGAGGAAAGAAGGCAAAATACACCGGCTTATAGATGCTTCAAAGGATGTCTTTAAGGGGTTGAAATTGCCAGGGTTCAAGAAGAAGAGCCAGATTCGCCCTGACCTTGCTGACGATAAGGAGCAGTTAGCCGGGGTTGGCACATTGTCTTTGGCAGGGATAACGCCTACTGTCAGCAATACTGTCTTGCCAGCAGAAAAACCTAAAGAAGACAAAAAACAGATAGGAATATTATATCATCTATTCAATAAATTGAATGGTCCCCAGGATGAACACCTGGAAACAAAAAAAGAATTGTTTAATATCGATCCTGGCAAAGGGATAACAGGAGAGCTTGCTTTTGCTAAATTAAACATTAGCGGCAATAAATCCATTGCTGTTAACTATGGTAATGCTTCCTATATTGATAAGGCAAGAAGGGATAAAAAAGAAGCTCCGCCTATAGCATCTACAGGCTTTGGTATCAATCAGGTATTGAATGTTAAGCTGCACGGTGTGGTTAATGATAGGATTCATGTAAATGTAGATTACGGTGATCAAAATGGTCAGGAACGAAGAACAGTAAATGTAGATTACAAGGGCTCAGAGACAGCTGCCATTTCTGATGTAAGCTTTGGTGATGTAAACCTGTCTGAGGTCTCAAGCCCAAACGCCAGGTTTGTCAGCTCTAATAAGCAGTTGTTTGGGGTAAAGGCAAAGGGCAAGTATAAGAAACAGTATGATGTGGCTATGGTTATGTCAAAAACAAAGGGAAAGACAACCACTCAGGTCTTAAGTAAAAAGGACAGAAAGGCTACAGACCTGACTCATACCTCATTTGTCAGGTATAAATATTATCAGCTTATCCCTAAAATAAAGGGGAAGAAAAATATTACTATCCATGGGGTTTATCTGGATAATCGTAATGATACTAATGTTGAAAGAAGGATTACTGCTACCGCAACGGTTATCCCATCAATGGTTATAGATGGTGGTACAAATAATGTATGCAGTGATAGTCTGACTAAGTTTGAACGATTGCTCAATCAAAAGGATTATACTATTGATGAAAATGGGATATTAACCATTAATCGAAGCATAAGCGAATCCTATTGCCTTGGGGTTGTCTTTACCTATGGCAGCGAAACATATCCTGCAGGCTACAGCAATAATGCGGAAAACCCTGGCGTTGTCTGGATGATAAAGCCCAGATCCGACCTTTCAGGATGGATGAATTACGACCTCTTTGAGTGCAAAAATATATATAGCCTCAGTGACCTCAAAACAGGTGATATTGGTGTCGAGATAACGGATAAACAGGGCAAGAGCTTTTTTGTTGCACCAGATGGAACAAATACATCCTATGCCCGACTCTTTGGATTGGATAATAATGCGGATGGCTTTATAGAGAGTGCCTTTATTGACTATAACCGACGGCTGCTTATCTTTCCTGATAATACCCCATTTAACCTGATAGATTCTGGAAGCAAGGAGGCTAATGGGTTTCTGAACGCTACGGCTACAAATATGGCTGCAGAAACATTGAGCAAGTATTCCTCAAGAGAGATGTATAAACCAAATCCTGACCGAACAACCATTAGCACAGAGCCAACCTATAATATTAAATTAAGCTATAAAACCTCTGGAAGGGATGCTTATATGCTCTCTGGATGGAATATTGTTAAGGATAGTGAGCAGATATTGGTTAATGGGGTGAAAATGACCCGTGGCATAGATTATATGGTGGATTACGAATCAGGGTTTCTGACATTCTTTACCAATCCGCCAGATAATGCTGATATTAAAGCAGAGTATGAATACGCCTCTTTTGGGGCAGAACAGCAAAAAAATCTGGTTGGAGCAAGGATGCAGTATAAGCCAAATGACAATTTCTGCTTTGGCTCAACCTTTATCTACAATGGGGCATCCGGTGCCACAGATATCCCGAAGATTGGCTCATCGCCTGAAAGCCTCAATGTTTTTGGGGTAGATACATCTGTCAATCTCACATCTCTGGCAAGCAAGGCATTCAAACCGAAAAAACCCTGGCCGTTTTCTATTTCCCTTGAGGGTGAGATAGCTACATCCAGATTGGATATTAATACCTTTGGCTATGCCATGATTGATTCTATGGAGGGGGTAAAGGAAACGTCCATGGTTTCAACCCATGAGGATAATTGGCAGATTGGCAGCCTTCCAGGAGGCAGTCAAACCAATAGGATAATTACCCATCCTTATAGCGAAAGGGAAGAAATAAGATGGAGGGATAAGGATGATGATGAGAAGCAGGAGGAAGAGGTCTTGCATCTTGACTCTCCTGGGGGCAAGGATAACTGGTGTGTCTCTGTTGTCAGCCCGCTTTCTCGAGGGGCAACAGCCATGGACATGCGAGAGCATACGGATATGGAACTCTGGATAAAAAATACTAATTCTGCAAAAATATTCATTGACCTGGGCATAATTTCTGAGGATGCAGATGGAACTGGCACTGTGCCTATGACTGAGGATAAGAATAAGAATGGATTATTGGATAAGGATGAGGATATAGGCTGGGAATTCCGTGATGGAACAGCTACCGTTATGGTTGGAGCAAACAATCGTAAGATTGATACCGAGGACTTAGATGGGGATGGACAGATAAGCACTCAAGATCACTATTTCACCCTTAATCTTGACAGGGCAACAGATACCACGCAAGGGATGGGATTGAATGGATTTTCAAGATATACGCTATCGCTATGTGCTACAGCTATAGGTGCTGGCCAGCCAAGTTGGGAATTGATCAAGCAGATGAGGATAAGGATTGTTGGGACAAATACAGCCGCAGCACAGGTAAGCATTGGTGGCATCTCGATGATAAAAAGCAGGTGGAATAAGGGGTCAGTTACAACAACTACAGATGCAGCAACCATTACTGTCAGCTCCCTAAACTCTCAGGATGACCCGGCTAAGTATCAATCCATTAAGAATGAGCATGGTTTTGATGCCCTGTATCCCAATAAGGAGATTAATCGGGAAGAAACCATGGTCATAAAATACGATATCCCCAATGGAACAACAACCAATAATCCTCCAGCTGGGTTTGTGTTTCGTAAACTCAGGCAGCAGAATTATAACTATTACAAGAGTATCAACCTCTGGCTAAAAAATGTCAGCGGCACAGGCACATTTTTTATAAAGTTTGGGATTGATGAGAATAATTATATTAAGTATGCCTTCCGTCTGCCTGATGATAATGGCTGGAACATGATCAATTTGAATATCCCTGAGTTAAAGAATAAGATGGTTGAGATTATAAAAAGCAATGGGACTAAGACTATATCGTCTTTTAATTATGCCACCTCAACCGGAGTCTTTAGTAAACAGCCGCAGGTTACATGTATCATGGGTAAACCTGAATTGACCAATATTCAGTATCTGGTAATGGGCATTCAGAATGAGACATTGAATCGAATCAATGGTGAGGTATGGGTAAATGAGATTCATCTCTCAGGGGCAGAACCAGTAACCGGTGATGCCAGACGAGTGTCTGTTAAGGCTGCGTATCCAGGATGGGGAAGCCTTAATTGGAGCAATGAAAATGTTGGGGGTGAATTCCAGAGGATAACAGATAGTAGCCCCAGCAACAATGAAACTGCCTTTGATTCTATTACCCTTGATTTTAATCGGATAAAAATATTGCCTGTTTCCTGCTCATATGAGGAAAAGATTGAGCAGATGGATCCAACCAAGGATATCTTAAGGTCAGACTTTGGAACAAGAACAACCATATCCCAGCGTATTAGCGTCAGTCTCAAGGATTTGGGCAGCCTCAAGCTGGGGACAGGGGCTGTCTCATCATATCTGAAGAATAAGATCAGCCCACTGATCATTAATGCTGTTTATAATGATAAGAATATTGATTCCCATAGACAGGATGATACCTCTCTTAAGGATTCATATACCCTGTCTGGTGATGTGAATTACAAATATACATTTCCAAAGAAATTATTAAAGGTCATACCAACTGGTGATTCTCTCATCCTGACACCTGTATACAAGTATAGCCTCAGCTCTAACAATCAGGAATATCCCCTGGAAACGATACGCAATACAGAGGATAACCGCGTAACTGATGATGGAAAATTAAGCATAGATTTTGTCCCTTTCAGACAAAAGGGGACAAATAATACAACTGGAAAGGTTATCCTTTCTGGAAGCACGGATCTTGCTTTAAGTCAAACACGAAAACAGATTATTCAGGCTGGCACAGTATCTGCTGCCAATTATCAATTGGAGGAGAGGAAATTTGGTGTCAATATAAAGAATGTCAAATATGATGCTATCCCTGGCTTTTCACCAAAGGTTGAAACAGAGCTTCATTTTGATGAAAACAACTTCCGTAACAATGGAAGTGGCAAAAGATTAAAGGATCTGATAACAAATAGCCGTTTTGTTGTTAGTGGTGAAATCAAACCGGGTCAGTGGCTTAAACCATCTGAAAAACCTGAAAAACAAAAACTAAAGCAAAGGTTACTGAATATGGTGATCATTAACCCAAGCTTTGAGTCTAAGGTGGCTGCTAATTACAGCCAGGTGGATGCAAGTATTTCTATCTCTGAAGGGATGTCAAAGGCATACAAGGATTACTATACCTCCAGGCTATTGAAAGGGATAGAAGCAGAAGAGGGAAATGCTGGGCTATTGTTTGGGTCAGGCACAAGTAGATCCCAGTCATCATGTTCCAGAAGATTTGAGCTGGGAAGTAATTGGTCAATATGGAAGCCAATAGATAGAAGCTCGTTAAAATATGTCTTTTCTGAGGAAAAGAGCCAGACTGGGGTAAGTAACCCTGCTCGAAAAAATAATACCAATTATTGCATGGACATGTCTCTGAATGTGATTCAGGCTATATTGAATATCAAGGCATCGAAAACTGCTGTTGCGACCTCTACTGCTACTGTCCAGAGCTTGCCGCCAAAATATACGAAATATCTGGGCTCGTCTACAACCGTGTCCACTAAGATAACAAAATCACATGATGAGGACATGAGCCAGACACCAGTAAGGGTATCAAATTCGCTTGAATTTAATTCCAGCCTGAACTCTAAAAGGATTATAGGAAGGATAAACACCACCTTTAACATGGGCTGGGTTAATAAAACAAGCCATAAGCCAAATGGATTAAATGATTATAACCGAAGCATAAGCCCTGAAATGGAGCTGAAGTATAATTATGATAGTGCTAAATCAGTAGGCATGTTTGGTAAAAAGCTTACCTTAAGTCGAAAGCTTGATACCAAATGCACGATAAAGATGAATTTTGTTTATAATGAGGTTGATAATAAGACAACGGAAAATAAATGGGACTTTCTTACCCGATTTACCAATGACTATGAGCTTCAAAAAAACACCACATCATCCATGGGCTTTGAACTTGGCTATACCCATAATGAACTTGAAAGCAATAAAGACTTCTATCATTATAAGTGGAATGCTAATGTGTACTTTAAGTTTTAATTCGTAACACTCGATGTTTAAGGTTTTTTCTGGCTCATAGTAACCACCATTCCAGAACGGTAAAATGCCAGCCAGCATTTTTGTAGCTGCGACCTGCCAGAGACAGGCGGGAGTCCCGCTGCCAGTGAGAGTCTCACTGCCAAAGGTCTGCTGCCAGTGCTACCTCCGCCAGAGGTGCTACCTCCGACAGAGGTGCTACCTCCTGCAGCTACAAAGAGTTAGATGGGTTGTGTTTCACTTTACCCATCCTACATCATGGGCAGCTTATACAAACCGCCCCTGCATCAACCTTACTTACACACAACCGATCTTTGAGTCATGACCTTATCCCCTACCTGCAACTGATAGATATAAACGCCTGAGGCTACTTCCTGACCATCTTCGTTATGCCCATCCCAATAGGCAGCCTCATCCTGGCTGACATATTCCCCGGCATCCTTTATCCCCTCATCCAGCATTCGGATCAATTGTCCAGAGATATTGTAGATTCTAATTACCACATGTGTCTGCTCTGCCAGCTCATAAGGTATCCAGCATTCAGGGTTAAATGGGTTGGGATAGTTTTGCATGAGCTTGGATAATGAGACAGAGGGTCTTGCTGCCTTTGTATTCATGAATCCCTGCAAAGCCTGTTTGAGTTCCACAACCCCTTCAGTCTTAGGCATTCCATCCAGCATCTCATACATAGTCTGATACACCTGCTGATACCTAACATGATCAATATCTTTCGTATCCAGTGCTGGAGCACGCATCCCACTTAGTACCGGATGGCTCTTGCTCCAGTTCATTCCGATGGGCAGCACATCATTAACATTTACCCTTCCATCCCCATTAGCATCAGCATAGGTTGCCTCAGGCAAATCCCAGACAGTAGATACCTGTGGTCTCCACATTATGGAGCCATTTCGTGCTGTCCCTGTTTCACCCCAATAGGTTGCTACTGGAAACACATCCCGCTCATTCACCAGACCATCATTATTGGTATCACCTGGCCAGACACATACCTGCTCTGGAGCAATCCCGCATGCCCATGAGGGATAGGTATCAATACCAGAAGCAGTAGTCAATTGTTGCCATAGTCCACCATCTACAACAGTTGCATATAGATCATGATTCCCATCCCTGGCAGCGGTAAATACCACCTGTCTCCCATCTGGCGAGAATCTTCCCATGAAGCCGTTTCTTACTACTTCCTGTGCATTCAACCCATCCCTGTTCATTATCCACACACCAGTATCTCCTGAATCCTGCTGTCGGGTAAACATAATCATGGAGCTGTCAGGAGAAAATGACGGGGCATACTCCATAGCTGCACTTCGGGTAAGCCTACACAGGTTATGACCATTTATGTCCATCAGATACACATCACTATCCATAACAAACACAATCTCACTGCCATCGGGTGAAAATGCCGGATCAGATACATTACCAGGCAGTAATTCTCGATATCCAGAGCCATCACTATTTATCACACCAATACCAGTACCATTACCAAATATAATCTTTCTGCCATCTATTGAAAACGATGGCGAGCTAACATTGCCAGTATTAGTAAGCTGGTATTCATCCTTATCATCCATACCAATCACCCACATATCCCCGCAATTCCATTTTCTGCCACGAATAAATACCACCCTGCGGCTATCAAAAGCGATTGATGGAGCAGTATCCCATTGAGGGCTGTGGGTTAATTGCTGCCTGTGGCTGCCATCTGGACTGATAAGATGGATGTTATAGTCACTGCAAAAGGCAATCAAGCCTTTATCCTGTATAGGCAATAGCACAATATCTACCCTGCTAATCTTATTTGCTCCACTTATTATTACCCCTCTATCAAAGCATCTGGTGGAATATCCGTCCATCTGGCTACTCACAGTATATGTGCCATCCAACAACCCTGTAATTTCATACTCACCATTTACATTGGTAAAAGCCATACCACCCATTCCAAATGGATTATGCAATATGGCTCTTACCAATGCAGAGATTACTGGGGTACCATCTGATGACCTTATTATCCGACCTGTTATCACCCCATTACCCGCAGGCAGGACTGCCCTGGTCATACACACCGAGATATTGTTATTCGGGTCAGCATCCTGTACATAACAACCAATGGTTGCTGTAGCTGTAAGCATAACATCCTCACCCGCCCAGGGTTCTACCCGGAATATAGCCTCAATAGATCCATGCTCACCAGGATACAACTTGTCAATCCTCCACATCAACCTGTTATCCTCCATAGAGCAGGTATCAGACAGGCATGTCAGCCCTTGAGGCAGCTCTTCTGTAATCTCTACACCAGCAGCTAATGCATCCCCAGCGTTACCATATTCCAGTCGATAAGTAATCACCTGTCCCAGCCAGACATCTTTCGGAGTCAACTGCCTGACCCAGACATCACTTTTTGCTGCAATATTAATAAAGTAATCCTCTGTTTCACCATACTCAAATTCGCCACTGCCATCCCAGTTACTAAAAGAATCAGAGATAGGCTCTTTGGTAAGCGTTATTCGCATCCAGCATCCACCGATAGTCGTGCCGGCTGCAAATGGGCTGGAGTCAATCACCTCACTACTGCCAGATGGAACATTCACCACCTGATTCCTTACCGCCCATTCCGAATTACCACCCCCATCCCATTGTCCGTCCTGATTCCAGTCAAACAGAATGTTGACATACCATGGCTCGTGGTTCGGTAACGCAGATGCTGCGGTTACCTTGAACTGTACGGTATTGGTGGCACCTGGTGTTATATCCACAGGCATTACCAGCCCGTCATCACTACCATCTTGATTTGCCTGTCCGCTGTAGGGGGCAATGTTGGGCACACCATCCTCATCATACTTCAAATCATACACGTCTGCCTCAAGGCTCACTCTGTCACCCAAGCATTTCTGTCCTGTAATCCGATGCGATATTACAGGGAACTGTGCCTGATAGGTTAAAAAATCAGGAGAGGTAAAATCATTCGGAGCACAGAAGTACCCGGTATTCATGGGATACATGCTACTGTTGGGCGCATCACCAAAATCACCGCGAGGAATAAGGTTAAATAGAACATGTGCTACTTTGTGAGACTCAGCACCTGTGACAACGATAGTGAGCGTACCTGAAGTGTGCTGAGGAATGGTAAACAACGTTGAGAATGCACCGTTCTCATTGGCATCTGTAGCAAAGATGGCTGTATCTGCCTGAATGGATATGGGTTCATGCGGCTGATAGTTGTAGCCAGAGATATTGACCACTGTGCCATGTATCCCGGATGTTGGGCTGATATTTACCACTGGCTGGTTGCAAATTACAAAGAAGTCGTCGTAACTCATGCCAGCAAGCACTAATCCGCTTGCCTGCAGGACAAAGCTTACCCTGATAGTGGTTTGATCATGATTAGCAACAAATTCACCCCTGACCGTCTGGTAGTCATCAGGAGATATGCCATAACCATTACCCTCACAGATCGTGCTAATCGACTTTCCATCAATCAGGATGTTGGGGTATATCTTTACCTTTTGTGATGGGTGTCCATGCAGCATTCGAAATCCTATTCTATAGCTGGTATCAGGCTGCACCTTAATCTCCTGTGAGAATACTGACCCGATATGCTTGAAATTGGCTGTCAGGTTAAAGGCAGCATAATCACCAGAATGGGCAATTACTTGTGTTGGCTGGAAATATGCCCCGGATATGGATGTACTATTCTTAGCCGCACCGCATACAGCCTGTCCAGCTACCTCCCAACCGCTAAGGTCTTTGCTTTCAAAGCCAGGGTTTTGTAAGAGGTTTGTGGATGCACAATTGCCGCTCATATGAGCTAGTAGAAAACATGTTGTCATGAATATTAGGACAAATGGTTTCATCATTGCACCTCATTATATGACCTATAGGTCATATAGGACTTATTGGACTCTCCGCAATCTCGCCATACCAAACAATCCCGCACCAAGCAATACCATTGTCGCTGGCTCAGGGACAACAGTTCCTACTGGTTCAAACATGAGATTATCAATCCCAATGGTATCTACTCCCGGCGAATTAATCTCCACCCGGGCAATCTCCACTGATGGTCCGAACGTTAAGCCAGCAAACGAAATCCCACCATTTCCGGCAACTGGAAAGTATGTCTTGCCCAGTTCCACACCAAGAGCGTCATAGGCTGTAAACGGTACTGGCTGGGTATCCACATCCCGAGCATAGGCACCAACCATTGTACTGAAGCTCTGTAATCCGGTCAACGGATGAACAAAGTCGATGTAAATAGGTGCACTGGCTGAGTAATCAAGTGCTCCGGTCATTCCCACAACCACGTTTGGGGATGATATCCCGGTTAATTGATTGGTGGTATCCTGTCCAACTGCAGTTACACCACTTCCTCCTGTAGACGAAAAAACAACACCCTGTGAGGCATAACCATAGTCGATAATGGAGTTAATATCAATAACACTGCCGGAAAACGGTGGGATGACAATACCAGGTATTGAAGCCCCACCAGGATAGGTATCAAAGCCTATGGTTATCGCTGATGTGGAAAAATCAGCCGGTGTAATCGGGGTTGCATGAGAAATATTCACTATGCTAATAAGTAGTGATGTTGTTATTGCTAAAAGACGATGTCTCATTATCAGTCACCTCCTTGGTTTATATGGGGTACATCGTCTATGACGATATACCCCATGATGCAGGAAGCAGGAGGCAGCTTGTTAATGCTGCCTCCCTCTCAACTGCATTAGTAGATCTGTAAGGGACGGTTTTCAAAACCGCCCCTACTTACATACAACCGCGCGCTGTGTCATAACCTTATCACCTACTTGCAACTGATAGATATAAACGCCTGATGATACTTCCTGTCCATCATCGTTATGTCCATCCCAGTAGGCAGCACGTGATTGAGTTGTGTATGCACCCGCATCCTTCACACCCGCATCAAGTGTCTTGATAAGCTGGCCAGCAATGTTGTATATCCTGATTACAACATGTGCCCGATCAGAAAGCTCATAAGGTATCCAGCATTCTGGATTGAATGGATTCGGGTAACTCTGATGCAGTATATTCTCATCAGGTGAATTAGCTTCTTCCTGCTGATCAACACCTGTTTGAATAGCTGCACTCAGTGCCTGCTTTAATTCAGGTGCACCCTGAATCTCAATCCCGTTTGCTTCCAGCATCTTATACATCTCTCGGAATGCATCCACATATTTAGCGTAATCAGCCCTGGCTGCCAGAGCTGGCGCCATAGAGCCACCACTGGTTACTGTATGCGTAGCACCAAAGTTAACGCCTACTGCCAGCACATCAGCAGCAGTTATCCTGCCGTCTCCATTAGTGTCTGCATAGGTTGCCTCAACCGGTATCCATGGATAAGGCATTGGCTGTCCTATCCATACCAAGGATGCACCAGGACGCATAGAGCTTTCCAGATCAAAATACATGGCTATTGGGAAGATGTCGTCTGTATCAACCACACCGTTGTTGTTGGTATCACCTGGCCATATTCCCATGACTGGCTCTGGCTCTACGATATCCATTCTATTGGATGAGCCTGCGATAGTTATTGAATCACCACCTGAATTATAGGCAGTGATGAGATGTCCAACATCACTTGTCTTGAATTCAATATCAGTAGCTGTCCCAGAAGCTATAAATTTCACATGCACAAGCGAACCATATCCTGTCACCCCAGAACAACCCGATCCCGACATACGACTGATCGCAATATCTATCCTTCCTCGTCCATCACCATTATCATGCATACTGTAGAGCATGATTGTATGAGTGCCCAGGAATGAGCCTATTGTAACCACAGGTCTACTTCCTACACTAAGGATATCTCTGCGATCATAGAAGAGTGAGAATGATACGCCAAACAGATCCATTGCTGGATAAACCTGTGACAGTCTGGTATCACTACCAACATGCACATCCACAATAAACTCATTACCCACTGTCTGTGGGCTGGTTACCTTTGGATCCAGTATCACAGTTGTTACCCGGACACTCCTGACCACACTCCAGACACTGTTAAGGGTATTGCAAGCCTTAACACGCCAGTAGTAGGTATCATCAGGCAGACTGCTGGCTGCTGGGCCATAAAGTGAGGTAGGATTATGGACAGTATCTGTTGTTGTTGCCACATGTTCTGGTGATGAAAAATCAGAATTGTTGTCCAACTCAAACAAATAGTATGCTACTCCTGTTACCGTTCCCCATTGATAGTCCAAATCAACCTGATTTGCAAGAGCATTGTCATACGGAGATATCAGCTCTGGTGTAGCTAATCTTTCCATCACATGAATGCTTGCGGTCAAAGGTGTAAGCAGAATGGGCGCATAGGCAGAATTAATGGCTGATACATCTGAGATACTAAAGGCTGCGGTAGTTGAGCCAACAGCATTTTTACTCAGTCTGAATCTTACCGTAGCAACTGAGCCATAGCCTGATACACCTGAACTGCCTCTTGTGCGTGATACACCAATACTTACCACCCCTGCTGCTTCATCAACATTTGAAACAAATATCGGAAATGGAAGCATTGAACCTGCCTCTACATCTACCACATTCAGCAATGATGTATTATAGTGCAGCTTGCAGGAAACACCGAACAGATCGGTAACCGGACTTCCCTTTTCCCCTACCTGAATGTCCACCACAAACTCACTGCCAGGGGCGTGATTGTAGGCGGTAACAGGCTTGATGGGAACATACCTTGAACTCACCACAAACACATCTGTTGGTTTTGTAAATGTGCCTGCCGAGCTATTCTTAAAATATGTCATGGATGAGTCAGGACGACCGACAAAACAGATGCGATCAAAGTTATACTTCTTGATCACCCCAAGTGCTGTCCTTGCTTCATACTCATTGTCTTCAAAGTCCATGATCCAGTGGCTACCATCAACAATCTTCCACCGTTCATTAATCTTTTTGACTTCCACAGTATCCAGATTAAAGCTCAAGCAGTCTTCTCCTGCCATGGATCCGGTTGGAGCCTTATTGTCCACCAGGTAATACTCCATAGAGGCATCAGGACGACCCACAAAGCACTGTTTGTTCAGGCCATAATGCTGAATGATTTCAAGTGCCTTTCTTGCCTCATCTTCCTTATCCTCGAAGTCCAGAAGCCACATAGATCCAACTACTATCTTCCATCGGTCATTTATCTTTTGCACTTCCGCATTTGCAGGATTAAAGAGGATAGTGTCTTCTGGTACTTCAATCAATACTTTCCCTGCCGGCATTCCGACAGATGGTTCCCCAAGACCTATGGACTTAAAATATGTCAGAGAAGCTTCAGGACGCCCTACAAAACAGATACGATTAAACTTATACTTTTTGATCACCCCAAGGGCTGTCCTTGCTTCATACTCATTGTCTTCAAAGTCCATGATCCAGTGGCTACCATCAACAATCTTCCACCGTTCATTAATCTTTTTGACTTCCACAGTATCCAGATTAAAGCTCAAGCAGTCTTCTCCTGCCATGGATCCGGTTGGAGCCTTATTGTCCACCAGGTAATACTCCATAGAGGCATCAGGACGACCCACAAAGCACTGTTTGTTCAGGCCATAATGCTGAATGATTTCAAGTGCCTTTCTTGCCTCATCTTCCTTATCCTCGAAGTCCAGAAGCCACATAGATCCAACTACTATCTTCCATCGGTCATCTATCTTTTGCACTTCCGCATTTGCAGGATTAAAGGGGATAGTGTCTTCTGGTACTTCAATTACTATCTCATTTACTGCCTCCACAATTTGAGGTCCAGCCATGCTAAAGACAAGCAATGACATCATTGCAAGTAACATAATTGGTTTCATTAACCATTGTTTAAACATTGTATTTTCCTCCTTTACATGATTTTTATACATCTCTCAATTGGATTGGAGATGCTGTTATATGTTAAAGCATTTGAACATTCAAGCCGTGAAGGTGACTTACTTCCAGAGTGGAAGTATCGACCAAATCCTCAGGATTAATTCCTCCACATTTTGTTTTTCAAAAAATTCCTGAAAGCTTAACATGTTCGAACAATGCTTGAATTTATATCACTTGATGTTCAAGTTTTTCGGTAATTATTTGTTGTAGGATGGGTGATAACCCATCTATTCCATCAACGCAGGTCAGACAAAGCGACGTGTAACAATCTCTACCCATCCAGATGTCTTGTAGTATCCACCCCTACCTTCTGTGGTATGTGCAAATCAGAGGATAGATGGGTTAGCACCCATCCTACACCTCAGATACAGGGTTTTGATGTGATGGCAAAGGTTCTGCTTATCCTTCAAAAAACTTGAACATTGAGTATCAGAACTTAAAACCCTGCTGTCATTGACACCCTTGTTGTCCTGTCCAGCTTACCGGATGGGAAACTGGAAACATCTAATTGCCAGCGGTTGATTTTCATACCTCCACCGTATGTCAGTCCATTCAAGTCTTTTTCCTTACTAAAGTAGCCGACACGGCCAACGAGCCTGTTGGTCAGCACAGCCTCAACACCAATTGCTCCGCCAATAAACTTATCATACAGCGGATTGATAATCTCACCTGTAATCAGCACATCCTCGTTGATTTGCCAGGATGCACCTGCCTTGAAGGTAGTTGGCAGTTCATCTGACTGATAATGGTCAATATTCTTTACCTTTTTCCCCCAATCCTTTAAGACAGCACCAAGCCTTATTCCCTTTACACCCTTTACACCCTTTACAGGTGTCTGATACAGTATCCCAAAATCTGCGGCATAGCTTTTGGCATGGACATAATGTGTCTTGCTTGATATATACTTAAGGTTTATACCTGCGGAAAGTCCATGATCAAATTCCTTAGCATAGCACCCGGTAAGGGATAAATCGCTTGTCTGAAATCTGCCGACAACATCTCTCTGTTGAGTAGCAGGGTTAATACCAATAATATCATGTGATCCTGAATGCAGATAAGTTATGCCCATCCCAAGCGTTGTTTTTGGACCAACAGGGCTGGCATAGGCAAGACCATCGTAATATATATCATTGTATAGATTCGGGAAAAGGTTATTATGCATCAAGGTTACTGATTCTCGTGATTGGCAGGCAAGCCCTGCTGGATTCCAGTAAACCGCGGTTGAGTCATCTGCAACAGCAGTAAATGCCTCACCCATCCCAGAAGCCCTTGCCCCAACACCAAAGGTAAGGAACTCGCCTGCTGTATCAGACCTTGCCTCAACCAGATGGACACTGCCAATCAATACCATAAACAGACACAATACAAAAGATCTTAACATCACACACCTCCTTGAGAATTTAGCGATAAGTATAGGCTGGATTACTACCAGCAGGCTTTCGCTATAGCTTTTTCACCTACAATAAACAAATAACGTTCAAGATTGACAGAATCGGCGTGTTTTGTCACAAATTGCAAACATTACACGCCGATTCTCCAAAAGATATCTACGCTAATCCATTGATAGTCAACTGTTTTGCCTATCTGTATAAGTAAATATCATCTTTTCACCTTTTTCGGTTATGTGAATATCCTTTCACCGATGGATGCTATGGTCCCTTCCAGTTGAGGATGTTGACTAACGCCCATCCTTCTGAGATCAGCAGCTACGAGGCCATCAACCTGGCGACGAGTAATGCCCACACCTGCTCTCCTGATCACTCTACAGAAGCAATAGGTGAAGTAACCACGTATCACGCCTCCAATATTACCCTCACCTGCGAACTCATTGTCCCGGCATGCTGCCCACAACACATGGTTGAGCCCTGGCACTATAACTATCTCCTTTTCTCCACGGGCCGGCTTCAAAATACCCTTAAGCGGGATTGTAGAATCGGCGTCCAGAAAATAGCCATAGTCTAATGGTGGCTCGATGAATCGGTATGTAACTTGCTTTTCTGGAGGAGCGGCAGCCATGGCAGCCATTTCCCGCGTTCCTGTGCCTGAATGGCAAGTGTCAAGAATTACATCCAAATTGACCCCTGCAGCCACACCTGCAAATGCCGTTCTTAGAACATCATCCGTAATCATACCGGCGGTCGCATAATCATGGGGACAGATGGTTTCATCCTTCTGATCAATCTCATCTCCGCTAACATCCGCAATCTGTGAACCGTGCCCAGAGTAATAAAAGATTATCGTATCTCCTTTCTTCGCTCCTGTAACCAGCCATCGAATTCCTGCTAAGATATTAGCCCTTGTGGCACAGGCATCTGTGCAAATTCTCATCGATCCAGGCACTGCTGGTACGATTCTAAGTGCGTTCAAGGTACCTGCCATATCTCTAACATCGTCCACGCATCCATGAAGGTCAGGACCGCCCGGACCCACTGGTGCATAGTCATTAATCCCTACTAAAAACGCTTTTCTTGCCATTTTATTTCCTCCTTATTATCTTTAATATTTAGCTGATGATTTTTCTCTTAAGGTAAGGTCACCCACCAGCCATAGAAGACCTTCCTTTTTTCCCCCACATCCTAAATTATCTCCTATAAACACCACCTCCTTCAATCCACTATTTCATAAATACATTGCGTATCTACCCTAAGATGCAATGTGGATAACCAACTCTGCATGATATTCCTATAGCAAAATTCATGCCAGAATAGGGATATTTACATAACTAACTCAAATACAATAGGTTAGTGTTAAGGCAGGAATAGAGCCTGATATGGATTTCGTAAAGATTTTTTACGGTAAGATACAGCAGTTTTTATAAGTGATTGAATTGTTTGGTGTTAGCAGCGTAAAGAATCTTTACTCATGGGGTAAAGATTCTTTACGCTAATCTGTGGCAGATAGGTGTGGTGTATTAACATGCAAGCTCAAGGGTCTGGGTATGGGACAAACCTTACGCTCGATGTTCAAGTTTTTCTGGCTCATAGGAACCACCAGTTCAGAACGGCAAAATGCCAGCCAGCATTTTTGTAGCTGCGACCTGGCAGAGACAGGCGGGAGTCCCGCTGCCAGTGGGAGTCCCACTGCCAAAGGTCTGCTGCCAGGTGCTACCTCTGCCAGGGGTGCTACCCCGTTTCGACAGGCTCAACAACCGCCTTGTGGTCGCTTCTTAGAAGGCGAGGACAAGCCTCGCAGCTACAAGTACTATTATAGTACTTTACCTGTAAAATTCTTACTCAAAAAGCAAGAAAATTGACAATTGACAATTAGCAATTAACAATTGTCAATTACCTGCTCTTTTTTTGGTTCTGGCTCGTCCATGTTAGGTAGCAAAAACCTTGAACATCAAGTTAAACCATGGCAGGGAATGGAGTCAATCAGTGCTTAGGAAGTGTCCATATGGCTTTGGTGGTCATTGAGCAGAGTCGAAATGTTGCTATGCAACGCTCACACTGACGCATTACGACCTCGTAAAAAAATCACTTGACTGTAATTATAATTCATGTTATTATAATTATACTCGATGTTCAAGGTTTTTCAACCTGTGATAGTCAGAATAGAATGGCTTAGCATATTTGTAGCTGCGGGAGGTAGCACTG
>DYDG01000124.1 GCA_020717845.1 Marinifilum sp.
ATATCCAACAAAACAAGAGATTGCAATAAGTTTAGTTAAAGGTTTTCGCAAAGATCATCCTAATATTCATGTTAAATGTGTGCTTGCAGATACTCTTTATGAACAGGTAATCAGCCAGTTGAAGAAGAATCAGAAAGTTCAGATTGGGAATATAGCAGGTAGAGACGCGATTAATCGCGTCTCTACTACAAAAATACTATCCTATTTTGCTGCTGCTGGCTGAGCCTGCTGTTGTGCAGGTTGAGCCGGTTGCTGAGCTGGTGCCGGCTTTGCCGGTTGCTGCTGTTGTGCGGGCTGAGCTTGTTGCTGCTGAGCTGGTGGGGCGGTTAGCATACCCTTGCGTTGGGTGACTGATGCCTGCTTGGGCATAATGATTGCCAGAAGCAGGGATGTAATCATAAAAAGTGTCACGCCGCCAGCTGTGATACGAGTCATGATATTTCCTCGCCTTGTCCCCCAAATGGTTTCAGAGGCACCACCCCCAAAGGCTGAGGCTAACCCTCCACCCTTCCCAGCCTGCAAAAGGATGAGAAGAATCAATGATACACAAAGGGTATAGTGCAAGATAATTAATAAAAGCGTAGCCACAATAAACCTCCTTTTTTTTCACCGCAAAGAACACAGAGAACGCAGAGATTATTTTTATACTATTAAGAAGCATTTTCTGCGGTCTCTGCGAACTCTGCGGTGAATTAATTTTTGTCTTTCTACTATTACCTTATGACACTTAAAATTATGGATTATGCATAGGACGAGCATTACCCACCAATCTATTTCTGCTATCTACACCTTTTTGGTGGGCAGTGCCCACCCTACCCTGAAAATTAAGTGTCACAAGGTACTATGCTCCATATTTTTTTAATTTTAAAGCATTTGCCATAGCCAGGGGCATAACCTGCATGGCCGGTATCCTTCCAATTCCACCCCTGACACATTCCTTTTCTGAAAACCTGGCAACATCGTCGCTGCCTGTATATTTGCCATGAAGAATAATTGGGACTGGATGCCAGCTATGACCTTTTAGAACCGCTGGTGTCGAATGATCCCCAGTAACAATCAATACATCTGGATTTAATTCCAATAAACCAGGTATATAAGAATCCACCTCCTCTAAAACAGCAACCTTTTTCTTAAAATTTCCATCCTCGCCAGCACTATCTGTCCATTTTACATGGAGATAAAAGAAATCATACTTATCAAGGTTCTGCTTCAAGCAGTCAAATTCATCATTAAGGCTTCCCCCCACAGGTAAGATTTCCATGCCAGCCAGCCTTGCCAGCCCGCGATACATAGGATAACTGGCAATAGCTGCTGCATTCAGCTTATACCTTTCCTGGAATGACGGCAGTTTCTGACTTTTGGCAAACCCCCTTAACAGGATCATATTAGCTGGAAAGGAGTGTGACAGTCGTTTTTTAACCTCTTCGATAAACCTGGTCACTATGCCTGCGGTTTCAGCAGCCAATGGTCCAAGTGGTTTTATAGGCAATGGGGCAAGCCCTTCCCTTTGCGGGTCTGTCTCAGAAAGGCTATCGTCCAATCCCTTGCCACGAAATACAATAACAACACGATGATCCTTAACAGGCTTAACAAGTGCCTTGATACCATCTATCTCAATACCTTCCAATAGCTTGCATACCTTGACATTCTCTTCTGTAGAGATCCGTCCTGCCCGTCTATCGGTTATCCTCCCATTCTTATCCATAGTAGCCAGATTACCTCGAACAGCCAGATCACCTGCCTCAAGTGGAAAATCAATCCCCAATGCCTCAAGCAGACCCCGTCCTATTTTATAGTCAAGAGGATCATAACCAAACAATGACAGGTGTGCTGGTCCACTGCCAGGTGTTATCCCTGGAGATATAGGGTCTGTTACGCCACAGATAGAATCCTTTGCCAGAGCATCAAGGTTAGGGATATTCGCTGTTTCAAGCTCTGTTTTGCCGGACATATCAGGGATACCAGACAGACCATCCACAACTAAGAGAACTATCTTTGAGTCTGTAGTCTCAGCTAATTGTTCAATTTGTTCAATAAGTTTATTTGTCATCAAATGAAAGAACACTCCTTTTGAATCTTACTATCTTGGCAAAGGACTCTACATCAAGGCTTGCCCCGCCAACAAGGGCACCATCAATCTCTGGTTGAGCCATTAAAATATCAATATTATCCGGTCTGACACTCCCGCCATATTGGATCCTGACCTTTGAAGCAGTTCGTTTATCATAAAGGCTGATAATAGTTTCCCTGATAAAGGCATGCATCTTATTTGCATCCTCAGGGCTGGCAGTCTTACCAGTGCCAATTGCCCATAAAGGCTCATAAGCAAGCACGGTTTTTACCATTTCATCCTTAGAGATATCATGCAGGTCTTTTACCAGCTGGTTATGAACCACATCCTCTGCCTTACCCTTTTCCCTTTCCTCAATCTTTTCGCCAACACACAAGATTGGCTTCATCCGATAATTTAAGGCAGCCTTCATCTTCAGATTGATAATCTCATCTGTTTCGCCAAGGATTTCCCTTCGTTCAGAATGACCAAGAATGACATAATGCACCCCAATATCAGCCAGCATCAATGGTGATACCTCACCAGTATATGCTCCAGCCGGTTCAAAATACATATTCTGTGCCCCAAAAAGGATATTCGTATCCCGCACCACATTGGCAACAGCATACAGAGCAGTAAACGGCGGAAAGATGACAATCTCCATATCCGGGCAATCATTCAGGGTTTCACCCAGCTCCCTGGCAAACTCCACAGATTTTTTTATGGTTTTATTCATCTTCCAATTTCCAGCAATTATCGGTTTTCTCATTATATTCTCCTTGGATTTAAGATGAAGGCTATCAGGTTCAGAGTCCCTTGCCTAACAGCCTTCAGCCTTCAGCCTATTTACCTATCCGTTAAAGCCGCAAGCCCTGGCAATTCCTTACCTTCAAGAAACTCCAGACATGCCCCGCCTGCAGTTGAAACATGATTAAACTTATGAGCAATCTCAAGACGGTCGATAGACTGATCTGTCTCGCCGCCGCCAGCTATTGTAATTGCTGATGAATCAGAGATGGCGTAAGCCATTTTGGTTGTTCCAACAGCAAATTCAGGCATTTCGATTACGCCAAATGGTCCATTCCAGAGGATACACCCTGCCCCATCCAGCTTCTTAATAAAATGCTCGATGGTTTTGGGACCAATGTCTACACCCATCCAGCCATCTGGAATATTTTCATCCATGGTTGTTTGGATATCGCCATGCTCTGTTTTTGAAAGCATATTGGTTATCGTATAATCTAAAGGAAGAACAATTTTCTCCCCATTCTCTTCAAGAAGTTTTTTGACAATAGGCACATAATCATTCTCTACAAGAGAATCCCCAATGGTTTTTCCTAATGCCTTTTGAAAGGTATATCCCATGCCGCCACCAATTAGAAACAGGTCTGCTTTTTTTATCAGGTGTTCGATTATCCCTATCTTGGTAGATACCTTTGCTCCGCCAATGGCTATGACAAATGGTCTTGGAGAATCAGCTAATACCCTGTCTAAATACGCCAGCTCTTTTTCTATCAAGAAACCAGCCACAGCCTTGTCGAAACATCTGGTTATAGCACTAACAGAGGCATGAGCACGATGAGAAACACTAAAGCCATCATTTACATAACAGTCAGCCAATCTGGCCAATTTAGCTGCAAACTCAGGATCATTTTTTTCCTCTTCAAGATAAAATCTCAGGTTTTCGAGCAGGACAACATCGCCCGGCTCCAGATTATTTGTTACAGCCTCTACATCTGAACCAATACAATCATCAAGCTTTATCACCTTCCTGCCAAGAATCTCTTCTAATTTCTTGCCAACCATGGTCAGCCTCATCTCCTCAATAATTTTGCCTTTAGGCCGTCCAAGGTGAGACATAAGAATGATTGAAGCACCATTATCCAGACAATAGTTTATCGTTGGCAGGCTTTCCATTATCTTTCGGGCATCTGCCACGCTTCCATCAGGAAGTAAAGGCGTGTTGAAATCTACACGAATCAGCAGGCGTTTGCCGCTGATGGCTATATCCTTGATTGTTAATTTGCGGAACATACTTTCTCCTTTCTAATAACGTAAGACACTTTTCCATAATTATCTGCCAGCAATATACTCAATCAAATCCACTACCCTGCACGAATACCCCCACTCATTATCATACCAGGCAATAATCTTGACCATATTGCCACTACCTCCGCCAGAGGTGCTACCTCCTATGACTGAGGTGCATCCGGCATCAACGATAGAGGATTTAGGATTATCGTTAAAATCACATGAAACCAGCGGCTCTTCACAATACTCAAGGTATTTAGCAAGCGGGCCAGTAGAGGCTGCTGTTTTAAGGGCTTGATTCACCTCTTCTACAGTAACATCCCTTCCAAGCTCAGCTACAAGGTCAACAACCGATACATTTGGGGTTGGCACACGGATAGCCATGCCGTGAAGTTTACCCTTTAATTCAGGCAGAACCAGAGCCACAGCCTTAGCCGCCCCTGTTGTTGTGGGAATCATAGACACTGCGGCTGCCCTTGCCCGACGCAAATCTTTGTGCGGCAGGTCTAATATCTGCTGGTCATTGGTATATGAATGAATCGTTGTCATCAAGCCCTTTTGAATGCCAAAGTTTTCAAGCAATACCCTGGCTACAGGGGCAAGACAGTTGGTAGTGCACGAGGCATTGGAAATAATATGATGGCTTGCAGGATTATACTTATCCTCATTAACACCCATAACAATGGTAATATCTTCGTTGGTTGCTGGAGCAGAGATAATAACCTTTTTTGCCCCTGCCTGAAGGTGAGCCTTTGCCTTTTCAGCATTAGTAAATATCCCGGTAGACTCAACCACTATATCCACATTCATCTCACCCCATGGAAGCTGAGCAGGGTCTTTAATTGCCGTTATCTTTATCAAACGGTCATTTACTATAATGTCAGTATCCTTTACCTCAACCTTTCCAGAAAATACACCATGAACAGAATCATACTTCAAGAGATGTCCCAATGTTTTCGCATCAGTCAGATCATTAATTGCTACAAATTCAATATTGGGATTATTTATCCCTGCCCGAAAAACAAGCCTTCCTATCCTTCCAAACCCATTTATTCCTACCCTAATAGCCATAAACAAACCTCCATTCTTAAGATTTCAGACAAATAATCTCTATTTTACCATATAATTGGTGTTGTTGCAACATAAATTTCAACCTATACAGCTGAAATTTATCACAAGGATGTATTTTTTCGTGTTATAGTTAATCTGCCCAGAAAAAGGAGTGGTGTCTGAAATTGGTTACGATGTCTACTCGACAGTAAAAAGTATTCCTGATGACGAACTTCAGAGCTCATGAAATATGGCATAAAAAATTTGTTCTTGAATGATACATGACTCTGTTGATTTACTACCTTTCAGCATCTTAGGCATACAGCATGTGGTTGTTTAGTTTGTATGAAGCACAATATGTGGCATGATGGTCTCACGGAAATTGACTAAATCAACAGAGTCATACATGTGAGTCAGCTTTTTCGGCTTTAAAAAGCATCATCCCTTTTCCCAGTAAAGGTAGAAATCTTTAACTATTGGGTTGTGCGAGCAAAAAGTGTATAAAAATTATGTCGCATTACGTATGCTCCCTCTATTTATATAAGCTATTATGGTAAACTATGTTAAGACAAATCATGGGAATATCTCATGAAACCTATTTCATGAGCTCTGAAATTCTTAATTATCAAGCAAGTTAACAGGAAAAAGAAACAGTAACACTCTATGTTCAAGGTTTTTGTGGCTCATAGGAACTACTATGCCAGAGTGGTAAAATGCCCGCTGATATTCTTGT
>DYDG01000125.1 GCA_020717845.1 Marinifilum sp.
CCTATTGCCTGTATCCCTGTTGGTGGTGATAAATACTGGCTTACCCTATGAAAGTCAAACCCAGCGTTTTTGCTCAAATCCCCAGGCATAATCTCTACCCTTAACCCTTGCTTTTCCACAACATTAACGCTTGTCTGATGGATATTATAGAGGGTTATCTCCTTACTGCCTGAGGTTACTATTGTTTGTGTCCCTAAGTATACACCATATTTTAATACTTGTCTATCAAATTTTTTAGTGGTTGTGCCAATTATTTCATAGTCACCTATCCCTTGAGCAAATGTTTTTGGCTCATCACATACCTTAGTCCATGTGCCATCATGGACAATCCACCCCTTCAATCTCCCTTCAAATCCTTCACTAATGTCCATTCTTACGCTAAGACTAAATCGATCATTTACATTGTATCCCTCTTTATCAAGCCGCGTCTCTTTTACTACCGCTGCTATCCCGCGCACATCAATGGGAAATGAGAGGTAATCGTCAGAAGATACGGAACAGGACACCTCATAGCTTCCAGTCAGCATTTGTGCCGGCAGCTTAAAGGCAAATGTTTGACTGCTTGGCTCATTAAATACAAGTGTTCCAGTTGCAGGCTCTCCCTGAGTAGTTAGACTCACTGTCCCTTGCTCCTGCAGGACAACTGTCAGGGTTACTGTTGCACCCTGTTCATAGACCTGCTTATCTGGAGCTATGGTTAATGTCCCCTGCTCCCGCACATAAATTGCATCAAGCCAGATTGCCCGCTCATCCTCTGAATAAATACCAAAGCTAAGTTTTTGCCCGCTATGATGGATGGGGAGGTTGAAGGTGAGAAGTGAGAATGCAGAATGAGGTAGCGAGAAGGTAGTCGTGCCTTTGCAATCGTTGAATTTTACCTTTGCCGATAAGTTCAATGTCCCCAGCAAGGCATCACTCAGATTGGTTACAGTCAGTGTTAGGGTCGCTGTCTCCCCCTCTGCGTATGTCTCCTTATCCAGACTCGCATCCACAGCCAGCTTTATCCCCTTTACCCGCACCAAAGCCAAACACTCAGTCCCTAATATCTCCCCACCTGCCCCTTGCCACTTTGCACTTGCCACTAACAAATAAGTTCCATCCTCAAAATCCCCGGGCACTTGCAGCTTAACGCTCAAACTGCCAGCCCCTTGAGGTAGCACCTCTGGCAGCGGCTCTAACCAGATTTCCTTTTCCTCATCCACCAAATCCAATAATTTCACCTTTACCCTTGCCTTGCCAACTGCATTACCAATATTCTTAATTCCAACAGTAATCGTTGCTTCCCTGCCAGCAACCAACCCTGAATGACTGATCCCCGAGACCTCAAATACTGGCTCTAACCTATACTCCATCATCTTCTTATCCAACTCATTCCCATCATACAAAATCGCAGCATTAGCGGTATAAGTCCCTCCAATCAAGGCAGTTTGTGTCTTTTCAGCTAAATTGAATGTAAAGGTTGCACACTTGCCTACATCTAAACTTACCGCAGTCTTTGTCTGGTAAAATGGTGTCTCGAAACTCAATTCACCCTTAAACTCATTTGATCCAAGGTTTATCACCACTACATCCGCCAGAGGAGTTTCCTCCGCCAGAGGAGTTTCCTCAAATCCAAACCCAGAGTTCCGATCTGCGAATCTCGAAATTCTGGCGATGTTCTCTGCCGCTACCTTAAAATTACTACTCCCTGTTCCTCTAAAGTAATCGTAAGATAGGTTATAATCCCCCTCTCCTAACTCAAACACAAGACTTCCAGTAATCGTCCCCCCTGCAGAGGCAGCACCTCTTGCAGGCACATAAAATTTACACGAAAGGATAATGGAATCTGGACTTTTGACCGAGAATTTAACCTGAAGTTCAGGTGCCAGAGGCAGAAGGTTTGCTGCCAGTGCTCCCTCTGCCAGCCTTGCAGCCCTGTCTGCTGCTTTCTGCTTACTGATTACTACCCTTGGCACTGTCTTACACCAGCATGGAAGGAATTCCCCCTTACTAAAGGGGGTCAGGGAGTTGTTTCGCGGTGCCCTCTGCGTCTCTGCGGTGGATATTGTCCATGTCGCCACAAACTCACTATCCAATTTACCCCTGTTCACTACCTCAAACGGCACCTCTATATAGCCCACTGGATACACCAGATCAGGCTTAATCACTAAATCCACCAACTCACCAAATTCCACCTGTCTGGTGGTCACGGTATTCACATCGCCGGTTAAACTTAAGGTAATCGTAGCATAATCAAATCGGTACTCAGTAACTGGCAATTGGTAACCGGCTTCCATTACCTTTGTCTGCCCACTATCCACACTGAGCGTCCCTAATTCCTCCCACTTTCCACTTCCCACCTGCCACTTACCACTTACAACTATTGAGGCATTGCCGATATTCTTCAATGTTATCCTCACACTTTCTGATCCTCTGCCAACGATCTTACTCGTCTCTATCCCTACCTCTAATCCTGGCTGCTCAATCTTAATTGTCTGCGGCACTTCAACCAAATTAATGCCACCGTTCATTATTTTACCTGTTAGAATAAAGGTGTCTGTTACCGTTGCCCGGACAGTAAATGTCGCTATTTCTTGCATTCCCAGACTAAAGCTGCCACTTTCATAGATAGTTTTAGTCCCCATCAAAATCTGTGCAGCTAACATGGTTATGCTTTGAGTCCCTATATTTTTTGCCTCAATATCAATCCTCATTAGCTCACCAATAGTATACATATCCTTATCTGTCTTTAAGTTTAAACTGATATCCGCCTCATTGATATAAAAAGAGGTCATTTTCTGTGTGATTAGTTGATTTGTCTTAGAATAAAGTGAGCCAACAAGGTATAATTTACCGGTTAAATAATCAGGCAGCCTTATATTTACAGGAATAGATTCAGTTCGATTTTGGGCTAAATTAATCGGCAAGGCAGCAACTTCAACAAGATTAGCATCATCCCCCTGTCTTGCAGTAAAACTGCCATTTACCTCTAATCTAACCATTATCTCATATGGATCATCTAAATAAAAGAAGTGCCCCAAAATCAGTTGCAGTCCCCAGGCATCTCCCTGATTGGTCCATGTATTTGAAAGCCTCCCTTCTAATAGTTGTGATTTCACATCCACACTTTCTCCACCTACATAGCCGTTACCAATCCATTCTCCCAGATTAGCAGCAAATTTGGCGTTACTTTTATCATCATATACATGTGTAATTACAGTTGCAAACCCTATTTGAGTTTCATTACCAATAGGAAACAACTCATATGGATTTGGCCAACCAGCAAGTCCTGCCCAATTATTCTTAATGTATTGCCCCATCTGCCAGGAAGGATCAGTATATGACCTTATTGGTCCATTAATCCCGTTTTTCTTTGAATCTAAAAATAAGCAAAAACCCATGTCAGCTTCTTTCTCTGGTTTGACAGTATACCAGCAATCAAGATATGTAGATGTCCCTCTAAATAATTTATATCTACAAGTAAGCCATATTTTATCTCCTTCGTCTTCAAAATACCCTGCTACTTCATAATAATTTTTATCATAAATTCGATTAGTAACATGATATTCATGGTCAAACCACGGTCCTCCTTGTAAAGACGAAGTCCCCCACTTATTTTCACGAATTCCGAATTGAAACTCATCTAACAAATTCTCTCCACCTACAAAACTTGCATGATTTATGGCACCATTGTTATCAAACCCAAACTCAACAACATCATTTGAAATTTTAAATATATTCTTCAACACCTTAAAGGTCAAAGTCCCATTTTCTATATCCCCCAGACCAGCATTCTCAATCTTAGCCGTAGCCGTAATCGTCTCACCCGGTAGATAATTTTGCTTATCCGTAGTCAACTCCATCTTCGCTGAAATGCCTTGAATAGAAATGAGTTCTTGAAAGATAATCCCCTCTTGAGAGGGGGTAGGGGGTATGTTACCTGTTCCTGGCTTACTGACCATTAAATTATAATCCCCGCTGGCTGCCTGATCAGGAATATCAAAAGAAACAGTTCCATTACTACCTGCTTGAATATTATCATTGCTGCTTTTTTCATAAATCTTACGAGAACTACTATCAACTAACATTATTTCATACTTAGACCCAGTATCTACTCCACCTGTATTCGCAATATTGATATTTACCTGTTCCCCTGCCAAATAGCTTATCTTCCCTATATCTACATCAACCCTTGCCTCTGGGATATAGAAGATAAATTTCTTATTGATAGTAGAATTACCAAGTATTAAACTTATCGTGCCATAATAATACCCATTAGTTAAAGTACCAGGGATAAGGCTACTAAACGAAAAACTTCCCTTTTCATTCGGCAATAAAGATAATCTTGTCATAGTGCTAAAATTACACTCATCAATAACACTGACTACCTGCAGTTCTTCCCTGAATTTACCTGTATTAATTAGCTCTATCATCTGCTTTATCTCATCCCTTACATGATAACTCGGCTTATCTAAATCCACCTTCATCATTACAGCACATTTAATCTTCTTTGACCCGCCTAATGTTTTTCCTGCATAATTCAGGGTATAGAATAACTCATAAATACCAAAATCAATTCCGTTTATATGTATGTCAATATTTGAGGTAACCGAACCGCCAATAGCCACACTACCAGTTGTAAATGTTCCCTGCCAGAGTAAGGTTTTATTTGTATCTATAAAAGAGACAGTAAGAGTACTTGATTCAATAACAGTCAACCCGGGATTCTCTAACGTAACTGATATGGTATTTGTAGAGTAAGGAATAATAGTTTCTGGAAGATTAACCTCAAGTCCTAAAATGCCCTCTGATATCTTAAAATAATTTGTGTCTAAACCAATTCTTTGGTTATTACTATTAGCCTCTGCCTGAACAATGTATATCCCTTCAATGGCATCTAATGGCAGATTAAGAGTATAGGTTAGACTTACAGAACCTTTGGAAGCAAGGGTTAAGGCAGTAGTTGTAGCAAAAATGACTGCATTATCAGGATTGAATATCCTCAAGTTTGCAGAACACTCACAATTAACCTCTGTTTTGTTTTTAAGATTTAATTCAAGGTTGACCTTATCCCCTTTTGAATATTCCTTTTTGTTTGTGGTAACCTGCATATCTACTGCTGGTTCTATTACCCGAACACCTTTTTCACAGGTAGCTATTGCACCCATGAGGAAGTAGGTTTCATAATTCGCATTTAATGGGAACAAACCAAAATAAGTAGCAGTAGATATCTCAACCTCTCTTTCAAAAATAAAGCTTTTTTGTGAATGTGCAGGGATAGTTACATAAGGGATTACCCCCACATTTGCCCACCACCTACCTCCACTTGCCCCTTCCTCATGCACACCGATACCAATATTGCCATTGAAATCCTTATCCGTATCATTTCTAACAAAGATAGTGTAGGCTACATTTCCACCCTTACCTACCTTTTCATCTGCTACTGCCCATATTTTGTAGCCATCAAGATTCGTATTGCCAGTCAGGTGTTTAGAGACTGCAAATCGCTCACCCTTTGCCTCTGGCTTGAGTACATTGCCTGCTGCATCCATTAATGTATAATTTATCCAGAAGATGCCATGTTTGTCTTGAGGACAGGTGGTGGTAAATGTAACGGTGGCAGATTGACCAGGGGCAAGATTAGAGATAAGGGGCGAGATGGTGGTGGCAATTGGTGTTTTGTCTGAATCCCGCAGTGTAAATTCTACTTGTGTGGCATTAGTTGGTGTTTCCTGGAAGAATTTGTAGAATTCCTCATAAGTAATGGTAACAGGTATACTTATTTCGTCAGCTGGTTTATATTCTGGTATTTCTTTGTTTATATTTTCAACATAACTAACTAAATCGTTTATTAATCTGATTTCTTCCTTAGAGGACATATTAT
>DYDG01000126.1 GCA_020717845.1 Marinifilum sp.
CTTGTGGTCGCCTCTTATACATGGTTAAAAGAAAGATAGCAGGGACAAGCCTGCCAGAGGTGCTACCTCCTGCAGCTACAAGTACTATCATTAGGTGGCAACAACCTTGAACATCGAGTGTTAGGAAGAAATAGGAAGGAAGAAGAAGGGAATAGGCTGAAGATGAGAATGGCGTTAACAACATAACCTTCAGTCTAAAACATCAAGGAGACATTACATGGCACTCGAAGACATCTTGCATCGGATTCAAAAAGAAGCACAAAAGTCAGTGGAAACAATTATAGCTGAAGCAGATAAACAGGTTGAATCCATAATTGCTGAGGCTCAAAAAGAGGCTGAGGAGACCAGCCAAAGGCTGTGGAAAGGGATAACCCAAAGGGTTGAAGAGGAAAAACAACGAAAACTTACCATGGCCAGACTCCAGTGCCAAAAACAACTTTTGCAAGAAAAAGAAACACAGATTGAGAATGCCTTTTCCAATGCTATGGATTATTTGATAAACTTAGACAATAGCGATTACAGGTGTCTGGTGAATAAACTATTGTCAGCTGCTGTTAAGCCAGATGAGGATAAGTCATCACTCATGACAGCTGTTGTTGTCGCAAACAAGGAAAGGCAGCAACTGATTAACGAGATACTTCAAGAGATAAATGCCAGGATTGGCAGCAACCTACATCTTTCATCACAAGAGGCATCTATCAAGGGCGGGTTCATTCTCCAGCATAAAAGACAGGAGTTGAATTGCAGCTTTGAGGCAATACTTCACCATATTCGGGAAGAGATAACGCATGATGTAGCTGGGATATTATTCCAGTGAAAGAGGAGACAGCAATGACTGACACAAGATATGCCTATGCCGTCGCAAGGGTTAGGGCATTGGAAAATTATCTGTTAGACAGACCCACAATAGAACGGTTAATCGCTGTTGAAGACGGAACAAGGGCATTATCTATGCTGCGTAATACAGAATATGCTGACGCTTTCAAAGATGTAGAAAATTCCTTTGATTTCGAGGATGGGCTGAGTAATGAGCTGGACAAGACCTTGAGCTTTTTGGAGGTGTTGTCTCCAGAGGAGCATTATATTCACCTTCTGCGCACTCCCCATGACTTTTACAATCTTAAGATACTGCTTGAAACAAAATATTCCGGCGAGCCGGTAGATGAACCATTTAGCAATCTTGGGCTTGTCTCCTTAGAAAATCTTCAGCTGATGATTGAAAGAAAATGGAAAGATGCCCCAGAATACCTCAAAGAGGCATCCATGCAGGTTATCTTGAAAATGGAGGAGATAGAAGAAAACTCCAGCAGTTATGAGATATTTCAGATAAGTCAAACCATTGATAAGGTCATGTGGAAATATTTGGCATCTGAAGCCAGAAAGAGTAACAATACCTTTCTGATTACTTATTATCAAAAGCAGATTGACCTGATAAATATTCATACCTTTATCAGACTAACCCATGCTCAGGTTGAGGCAGATTATCTTCAGCAGATGCTTTTTGATGACGGAAGCATAAGCAAGGATTTCTTTCTTAAGCTCTTTAATAAATCATGGGATATATTTTCAGAGATTAAGGGTTATCAGGATCTGGTCATGGATGGTTGGGCTGAGGAAAGGTTATTCTGGAAGTATGAGGTTGTTTCAGATAACCATATCCTTAACTACCTGAAACAGGCTAACCTGATATTCTTTGGTCCTGAGCCGTTAATCAGGTATTATCTCCTGAAAGAAATGGAAACAAACCTGTTAAGGATAATCTTTGTCGCTAAACTAAATCATTTATCAGAGGATAAGATACGGATGAGATTGAGGTCAAACTATGTCTAAGATAGCTATCATAGGGGATAAGGACACTATCTGGCCATTCAAGGCAGTAGGGTTTAGTGTCTATGCCATAAAAGATATTAAGGATGCAAATGAATCCTTTAAGCAGGTGCTGAGTAAAGAATATGCCATTATCTTTGTAACTGAAGATGTGTTTAAGCAATGTGAACAGCAGATTCAGGAGATACATGCCTTGCCCTTGCCAGCAGTTGTTACATTACCCAATAATCAGGGAAGTCAGGGAACTGGACGCAAACGGCTGCAACAAATACTGAGAAAGGCTGTAGGAAGTGAGATAGGATAAACAAGACGCATCTTTAGATGCGTTTCTTATTACGCAACACTTTTTCAATTTTTACTTGACATTTTAGGATTCCATTGATATACTTAAGAAGTTAAAATTGTGGCAGGAAAGCTTAAAACACGAGGAGGATTTGTTATGAAGAGATGGGCTATTTACACCGTATGTTTATTGTTTGTATGCACTTCAATAGGATGCACAAAAAAAGATGGGCAGGAAGAGCAGCCAGTTGTTAGAACTGAGGATGTATCACCTCAAAAAATAGAGACAGTAGGCACACAAACACAGGGGACAAGTACTGCTATTGAGGGCGAAATCCCAGAAAAAAAACCAGAGGAGATAGCTGTTATTGACACCAGGTTTGGGCAGATAAAGATCAGGTTCTTTGAGAATGATGCCCCAAATCATGTCCAGAATTTCAAAAACCTCGCCAAACAAGGGTTCTATAATAATACAACCTTTCATCGAGTTATACCCGGCTTTATGATTCAGGGAGGAGACCCTAATACAAAGGATGATGATCGATCAAACGATGGTTCGGGTGGACCTGGTTTCAATGTTAGAGCTGAATTTAACAGTCGCTCTCATCAACGAGGTATTGTTTCTATGGCAAGATCATCTGATCCACACAGTGCTGGCTCTCAATTCTTTATCTGTGTTGCCCCAGCTACCTTCCTTGATAGACAATATACAGTCTTTGGAGAGGTAATATCAGGAATGGATGCAGCAGATAAGATAGTCAGTGTTCCAAGAGATCCTCGGGATAATCCGCTGGAAAAGATAGCTATGACCATGACTGTGATAAGAAGATAAGAAAATGAGGTTGCAATTGCTGCTCAATCTTACTTGTTTTATGCAAATGATTCTGTTAATAATGGTCATCAGCATAACTGGCTGCACAAATATGCATTCTATGTCTGCAAGCGATAGCCGCTATGGGACCAGATGTATAACGATTAACCTCTGGCATGATGCTAAGTTTCATCTTGAAAAAGCGATAAAAAACGATCCCAACAACATATTTGTTTGCAATAACCTTGGCATAGTTTACGAGTATTTTGGAGACAATGAGACAGCAAAATGTCTCTATGAAAAAGCTGTCCGTATTGCCATTGAAGATGCAGCGACAGGCAGTAGCACAAAAAGTACAAAAAACACAAAAACACAAGGCAGGGGTAAATCCTCACCATTACATCAAAGTTGTTATCAAAATCTTAAAGCTTTCATTGAAGAAACAGGTCAAACAGAGACAGCACCTGGGACAAAGACAAACAATTGTTTATCTACACAAGGAACAGTTCCTGCCTCAAAGAAGATTTCATCCAAAAGGGTAGAGATACAAAAAAAACTTCCACCGATATTGAATATAGATGGTATCGATAATGTAGGAATACTTGTCCTGTTAACAGATGAGAAATCAGAGGAAATAGTCAAAAGAATTGTTCAGGCATTTAAGGAAAAGATACAAGAGGAAACTTCATTCTGCATCAATGAGGAAATATTACAGACAATACCTCTGTCAAAGGACAAAAAAGACAAACCCTTATCTTTGCAAAATCATGAAGCAATAATAGACTTGTGTGCTGATTCTAATGCTCAAGGGTTATTTGCTTTTGAGATAATGGAATTCAATGATAACCGAACAAAAATGCTAACTACGAAAAGCCGTTATTCAGAAGAAGAACGACGATATATTTACTATGACATCTCAAGCATTATCCGCAAGGTAATATTAAAGGTAAGACTTTGTTTCTTTGAGGCAAAAACAGGCAGCCTGTTATGGGATAAAAAATATGATATCTCAAAGGTTAAGGAGTATCCTGTTGAAGATGAAGAAAAAATACCGCTTTATGACATAGAACTCTTTGAAAATCTGTGCCATGAGCTGTCAAGTAATTTTATATCAGCTGCAAAGCCACAGTATAAATATTCAAAAAGACAGGCATTGATAGAGAGGTAGGGAAAGTAGTGAGCACCTTCAGGTGCGTATGGATTGTGATCTAATAGCCTTCAGCCTTCAGTCTAAACACCTAAAGGAGCAGTAATGAATTACCATGACTTTGAGCAAAAAGCAAAAGATGGTGCAAATCTTATACCTGTATACAAAGAGATTCTGGCTGACATGGAAACACCTGTTTCTGCCTTTCAGAAGATAGCCATAGATGCAGAGTATTCCTACCTGTTGGAAAGCGTTGAGGGCGGGGAAAGCTTGGGAAGATATTCCTTTTTAGGAAGCAAGCCCTTTATTATCTTTCAGGGCAAAGGGGATACCGTAGAGGTTAGCCGGAATGGGGTAGTTGAAAGGTTTGAAGGGGTTGATCCCTTGGGACATCTATTAGAGTTTATGAATGAATTTCAGTCAGCAAGACTTCCAGAGCTTCCAAGGTTTTTCGGCGGTGCGGTGGGGTATATAGGATATGATTATGTCCGCTGCATTGAAGATATTCCAGATACAAACCCAGATACTGTTAACCTGCCAGATGTGTTGTTTGTCATTACTGATACCATACTTGTTTTTGACCATGTGCGGCATACAATTAAGGTTATTGCCAATGTTTGGCTAAAAGATGATGACCTCAAAAAAGCATATCAAGAGGCAATAGACAAGATAGCCGGGATCATTGAAAGGTTGAAACAGCCATTACCCCTTAAAAATGAAATATTTCCTGTAACCGATGTTATTCCAGAGATAGATATTCAATCCAATGTGACTAAGGAAGAGTTTGAAAGCTCTGTGTTAAAGGCAAAGGAATATATCACTGCTGGCGACATATTCCAGATAGTGCTTTCCCAGCGGTTTCAGACACCTGTCCATGTTGATGCCTTGAGCCTGTATCGAGCCTTGAGATGGGTAAATCCATCCCCGTATATGTTCCTGCTTAAATTTGGCAAACTGTCTTTAATTGGATCATCCCCTGAACTTCTGGTAAGGGTGGATGATGGGATAGTAGAAACAAGACCTATTGCCGGGACAAGACCAAGAGGGAAAAATAAGGAAGAGGATGAGTTTTACGAAAAAGACCTTTTGGCTGACCCAAAGGAGCTGGCAGAGCATGTGATGCTGGTTGACCTTGGCAGAAATGATATTGGACGGGTTTGTGAATACAACAGCATTACCCTGCCAGAGTTTGAGATTATTGAGAGATACTCTCATGTGATGCATATAGTTACCTCAGTAAAGGGGAAACTGATGCAGGATAAAAATTATCTTGATGCTTTAAGAGCCTGTTTCCCGGCAGGAACGGTTAGTGGTGCACCAAAGGTGCGAGCAATGGAGATAATTGATGAGCTTGAAACATCCAAAAGGGGACCATATGCCGGCTGCATTGGATATTTTAGCTTTTCTGGAAACATGGATACCTGTATCACTATTCGAACAATGGTAATGTCCGAAGAAAAGGTTTATGTTCAGGCAGGTGCAGGAATTGTTGCTGATTCTCAACCTGAAAAGGAATATGAGGAGACAAGAAATAAGGCAAAAGGAATGCTTAAGGCTGTGGCAATTGCAGAACAATTGTATGGCAGATAACCTGTCGGGATAGGAAAATAGGGTGGTGTCTGAGAATAGCTTAGCTTGTTAGTTGTCG
>DYDG01000029.1 GCA_020717845.1 Marinifilum sp.
GCAGACACAGGCACAGAGGGGGGCAGACACAGGGGCCTGCCCCTACGAACAAACGAACAAACGATATGAATGAATTCGGTTATTTTACGCATAATATTTATCATAACGATCCCGTAGGGGCAACCCCCTGTGGTTGCCCTAAGAAAGTAAGGGGACAGTTTATATAACCATCTATTAGCTCAAGACTTGCAAAAAAAGAAAGGGGGCATTTTTTCTAACCATATGGATTCCAAATAATTACAAAAAATTATTGACAACTGCTGATAATTATGATAAAATTTAAGTTTAATGATGGGGTATGAGCAAAACAATTGCCTAACAAATCAATCCAAGTATGCGAGAAAATATGGAAGATTATAATGATCTTAAAGAACTTCGCAAGGCAAAAGTTGATCCTATAAATCAACATGGGCGACCATTTGATATTGTTGCCACAGAATTGGGATTAGCAAAAAAGAAAGCCTAACAAAAAAAATCAGCGGATGGCAAAACCTTGTGCCACTGATTTTTAGCTCAGCAAAAAATACCCAATTGTGTATTGAGGAGGAAAATATGATTGCAATAGATTTACCAACTAATGTTGAGAAACGGTTTCTTGAAGTGGTTCAAAATGGGTACAAGGGGAACTTGCAGATAGCAATTACATCATTCTTAACATTATATAAAAAATATGGATGGAAAGAACAATTCCGTAAAGATATAAATTCTATCCAGACCGAAGTTCGTAAAAAAGGTGGAATTGAATCGGAAGTAATTGATAATGCAATAAAAAGATACAGAAATACTATCGGAGAATCTGGTGACTGAGATATTACGAGTTGTTATTGACACCAATCATATTATGTCAGCGATTTTAAGTGAACGAGGAGCATCCGCAAAATTGATTGATTGGATGACAAAAGAGGAAGATTATTTCAAACGTTGCTATCAAAACCTATCTGGGATGAATACAGGACTGTTGCTGATTGGTTGATTCCAGTTACAAGACAGGATGAAAAAAAACGTATAATGTACGAAGAGAAAGAGGAGAAAGAAATGAGGATAGTAGTTGCCTCTAAGAATAAGAGCAAGATTAAGGAAATAAGAAATTGTTTGTTTGATATATTTTTGGCATCCATGGCAATAGAAGTGGTATCCATGGATGAATATCCAGGGATTCTTGAGATTATTGAGGATGGTCAAACTTTTGAAGAGAATGCGATTAAAAAAGCCGTAGTTGTGGCTGAATACACCGGGGAGATTGCTCTATCAGATGATTCAGGGCTTGTAGTTGATTGCCTTAATGGAGAGCCAGGGGTGTTGTCTGCTCGTTTTGGCGGAGAAAATCTTGATGATAAAGGGCGCAATCAGCTTTTGTTGGAACGGATAAATAGAGAAAAGGGAGAAAAGGGAGAAAAGAATGCTTGCAATCAATCATTAAAGACTGCTCGTTTTGTCTGTGCTTTGGCAATTGCTACCCCTGAAGGGGTGGTGGAAACCGTTCAAGGCAGTTGTGAGGGAATAATTGCTGATGCCCCAAGGGGTGAGCATGGTTTTGGTTATGACCCTGTTTTTATACCGGATGGTTATACTTCTACCTTTGCTGAGTTGGGGATAGAGGTAAAGAATAAGCTCAGCCATCGTGCTAAAGCATTAGAAAAGGCAAGGGATGTGTTAAAAAGAGCTATTAGGGACAGGGCAAACACATCTGAATTCAACACCCGCAGGTGTGGGAGAATAGAATAACACAAGCATCTTTACTTGTGCTGCTTGCAATCTACACCCGCAGGTGTGGGATAACAGCGAACACTTTTGTATTCTCAAAAAACCTATTTTCTTATCTTCTTACTCTTCCGCTTGGATCGCATATATAAACCGATATATACCCAAAAAATTCACCCCTATAATATACCCGCAGCACAACCATAATGTCCCCTGCATGAACCCTTCCAACCGAACAATACCAGCCCCTTTTTTTCAAGAATTTCTCAGCATCATTTGATTTTTTTATTCTTTTTACCGCAATTACTCTGGCACCTTTTGCATTAGGATATTCTCTGGCTGCAGCAATAGCATTTCTTTTGGCTACAGATATTGCTTTTACATCCTCAACACTACAGCTAATAGGGACTGTCAAACAAAATATTAAAAAAAAGAAAACAATCCTATTGTATGTTATCATCCTCTTTACCACCTCAATCATTATTATCGGCAGAAAAGGTAATTTTGCTTAATTTCAGAGCTCATGAAATAGGTTTAATCGAAAAGTGAGGGAAATAGAGGGAAATAGAGACAGCGACGAATGGCACTGACTTAAGGAAAAATCGATATGGAAGATACTTGAGGCAATGGAGCAGAGGGTAGTGTCGCGTCAAGCTTAATTTGTCGCATGTAGTAGAGACGCAAATTTTTGATGGTGGGTGAGAATAACTGAATTCACCGCAGAGATCGCAGAGAATCGCAGCCAAACAATATAAAAAATCACAAATGTCCACGAAGGAGACACGAATAGTTCCCATCATTCGTGAAAATTCGTGGCTAATCTCTGCGTACTCTGCGTCTCTGCGGTGAAAAAATCTCAAAATTAACAAAGTAAGCCAATGTCAGACACCACCCTTTAATCGGTAGTAGCTCAAATTAGCTAAAGCTTGTAATAGGAAATGTCGATAAAGATAACAGAAGTATGTGTTGTAATATCAGGAGATTTTTAGGGAGAGGAATAATGCATTCAATGGAACATCTTCTCGCCTTTGTTGTCAGAATTCTTCTTGTTCAGATTACGGTATTCGAGGTAAAGTGAAGGACGGGACGGGTACAGGGCGAAGACGGTAAATGGTATCAACAAACTCCAGCTATGTCGGCAGAGTTATCTGACCACATTTGGAGTATAGAGGAATGGCTTACCTATCCGGTTAGAGGGAGTTAGCTGATTTGAGACACCACCAAAAGTTTTTACACAGTCTGACGTAGGATGGGTAAAACGAAGTGTAACCCATCTATTCTGCCTATCACAAGTTGAAAAACCTTGAACATCGAGTAACAGTGTTGTGTATATTATGAAAGATACTCATACCCAAAGTTTATTCTCATCCTTATCCCTCTTGCCAGATACTACTGGTGTATATTTATTCAAGGATACAAATGGAACAATACTATATGTTGGAAAAGCATTATCATTAATCAAGCGAGTCAGATCATACTTTTCTGAGACTAATGATTGGAAGGCAAAACAACTTTTAAGGAATGCTGCTATAATAGATTACATCATTACCTCTTCAGAGAATGAGGCTTTGATCTTAGAATGTAGCCTGATCAAGACACACCGCCCCAAATACAATGTTCTGTTTAAGGATGACAAGGCTTATCCTTACATCAAGATAACCTTGAATGAAGACTATCCAAGAATGTTTGTGGTTAGAAAAACTTTATCCGATGGTGCAGCGTATTTTGGACCATATACCGATACCTCTGCCATGAGAAGAACAATGAGACTGATACGAGAAATTTTTCCTATTCGGGATTGCAGACAAGTCATCAAGCCATCCTCATCAAGGTCGCCCTGCCTCAACTATCATATTAAACGGTGCGTTGCACCCTGTGCCAATCAGATTGACAGGGAAGGCTATCATAAGATAGCCAGGGATATCTGCCTGTTTCTGGAAGGGAAGATGGATAATCTTATCGCTGATATGACTACAAGGATGAAGATAGAGGCATCCTTGCTTCGATTTGAGCAGGCAACTATATTGAAGAATCAGCTCAAGGATATCGAAAAGATAATGGAAAGACAGCGGGTGGTAATGCAGACACCTGACTGTCCAGTTTCGATTGATGTCATTACTGTCTATGAAAATATTGGGATAGTCTTATTGGTGCGGTCAGGCAGAATGATAGGGCAAGAACATTTTATATTGAATGTGCCTGAAGGTGAGATGCTTTCAGAGACCATGGCAACATTTGTAAAGCAGTATTATTATCGTGTGCTTGCTATACCTCAGGAGATAATTACAGGACGCAGGATAGATGATCAAGAAGCAATCATTGAGATGCTTTCTGAAAAGGCAGGAAAAAGGGTGCGGATAACCGCTTCCCCAAGGGGGTATAAAAAGGGGCTGGTAGAGATTGCCATGCACAATGCTGAGTCTATATTGAGACAACAGGGTGTATGTCTTGAGCTTTCAGAGATAAAGACTCTGCTTCACTTAAAAAAAATCCCATCAAGGATTGAGGCGTTTGATATCTCAAGCATTAGCGGCAGCATGGCGGTTGGCTCTATGGTGGTATTTGTCAATGGTAAACCTCAGAAATCAGAATATCGCAGGTTCAAGATAAAGGGGAAGTTTGCCGGTCATGATGACACTGGTATGATTGAAGAGGTGATAACCAGAAGGTATCAAATGGTGTTAACAGAGTTAACAGAAAATATGCAGCAGCCTGATCTGGTTATGGTTGACGGCGGAAGAGGACAGCTTAATGCAGCAGCTAAGGTATTTGCCCTGCTTGGAATTCAAGAGATACCGTTAATATCCATAGCCAAACCACAGAAAAAGAACGGAACTGACCGCATATTTACTACAGATTTTCATGACCCTTTGCCACTTCAGAGCGATTCTAATGTGCTGCACCTGTTTCAGCATATTCGAAACGAGGCTCATCGATTCGCAATATCCTATCATCGAAGGTTAAGGGAGAAACAGATAGGCTGATACAAGTTGTCAAATGCTTGAAAAAACTTGACAATGTATGATTGATATGTTATACTATAATTATAATTAGAAGGACATTTTTTGTCTAAAAAAGGAGATGGTTATGAATTTTAAGGATTATATTCGAGACGTTCCAGACTTTCCCAAGGAGGGAATAATATTTAAGGATATTACCCCTTTGTGGAAGGAGGGGAAGGCTTTTGCTGCATCAATTGATGAGATTGCAGCTAAGTATGTGGATAAACAGATTGATTTAGTGGTTGGAGTAGATGCCAGAGGGTTTATTGTTGGTGCTCCAGTAGCCTATAAGCTTGGGGTTGGTTTTATCCCTGTCCGCAAACCAGGCAAACTGCCTTATAAAACTATATCTGCCTCCTATTCATTGGAATATGGGACGGATACAGTGGAGATTCATGAGGATGCCATATCTTCAGGACAAAGGGTATTAATAGTCGATGACCTCCTGGCTACTGGTGGAACAATTTCAGCTGTTGCCAAGCTTGTTGAAAAACTGGGTGGTATTATTGTAGGGATAGAGTTTTTGATTGACCTTACATTTCTTAATGGCAAAGATAAGTTGAAGGGCTACAACGCTTCATCATTAATTGAGTATTGAAAAAGGTGGATAGTCTAAAAGGCTGCTGGGTATAAATCTAACCGTCTTTAGTCTTCAGCATAAAAACCTGCTTTTATGCTTGTGTAACATGGTAAAGGTCGATTCATCTATTTGTGGATGGAAAAGATAAAAAAGATGAAAAACGCCATGACACAACATTACATATATGAATCTCGCATATCTTATGAAAACAATAGTTCATGAGAGTATGTATGGTTGTTGAGCCTGTCGAAACAACGTTAGAGTTATATGTTTAAGGAGGTTTGATATGAGTAAGAAATTATTAGTCTTAGTAGGTTTTTCTGTAATATTTATCGGAAGCATAGCTATCAATGCTTATGCTCAGGAAGATGGTGAAGTTGTAAAGCCAACCGTAACATCTGATGCTAACACATTGTGCCCAAGACCAACGGTTACATCTGCTGGCACAGATTGCCCGAAGCCAACTGTAACATCTGCTGGTGCATTATGTCCAAAGCCAACGGTTACATCTGATGCTGGCATAGTATGCCCAAGACCAACGGTTACAGCTGATGGCATGGAATGTCCACACAAACCAACATGCAAATGTCCACAACACCCAACAAGGTGTTTGCCAAAACCAACATGTTGCCCACCACAACCAAAGCCAACATACTGTCCGCCAAAACCGACAGTATGTCCGGTAAAACCAACACGGTGTGTGGAAGATAATGTAATTAATTGTCCACATCCAACAATGAGACCGGCAAAACCAACTGTATGTCCAACAAACCCAACGGTATGTCCGGGAAAGCCAACACGGTGTATAGATACAGATGCAACTAATTGTCCGCATCCAACAGTAAGACCGGCAAAGCCAACAAAATGTCCACCAAGACCAACTATGTGTCCGATAAAGGTAGTAAAGCCAACCAAGGCTCATGGAAATGTTTGTCCGCATCAAGTTGAGGTAGACGCAGAGCCAGTAGAAGAATAACCGTAACTTAAGTGTTAGCTGGAAATATGGAATGTTGCAAGTGCAGGGGATGGGTTATTTCCCATCCCTTGTTACTTGTAGTAGCATAAGCAAGGATGCCTGATAGTAACACAGGCATTCTTGCCTGTGCGATGTCTCCCTAATAATGATTACCAGGCAATAGTATAGAAAGGCAAGGACATGTCTATAATCGAAAAAGCTAAACAAATAAAAATGTTAATATTAGATGTAGATGGGGTATTGACTGATGGCGGGATCATTATCAATGCTGAAGGCAAAGAGATCAAGGTGTTCAATGTTTATGATGGAGCAGGGATTGAATTAGCACACAAGGAAGGGTTGTTGACTGCCATTATCTCTGGCAGATACTCCCAGCCAGTAGAGCATCGAGCCAGAGAATTAAGAATCAATAAAGTTTATCAGAATATAGCCAATAAGGTTGAGGCTTACAATCAATTGATAGCTGAATATGGTCTTATCCCGGAACAAACAGCTTATATGGGTGATGATATATTTGATATCTCTCTTCTAAAGCTGGCAGGATTATCCTTTGCACCGGCAACAGCACGACATGAGGTGAAAGAAATTGTTGATTTCGTAACCATCAGTGATGGCGGCAAGGGTGCAGTCCGAGAGGCAATTGAGGTTGTTTTGAAGGCACAGGGGAAATGGGTAGTGTTGTAACATAAGTATCCTACAGCACAGACAGGAATGTCTATAATCGGTCAGTTAAAGGGGAAAAAGGCTGAAGGTGTTTAGGCTGTAGGGAGGAAGAATAACCACTCCTTGACTTTCGACTGTCTATTGCTTCTTGCTTCACTTCTTTCGCCCTTCAGCCTCCCCCCCCAATTGACTGACGCATTACGAATGTCTGTGCTACTTTATCACCGCCAGCTTGCCTGTTTTCTTGACATTGCCGCTGTCTTCCACCACATAGAAGTAAACCCCGCTGGCAACCAACTTGCCATCACTATTCTTTGCATCCCATGTATTTTTATTAAGGGTAGCAACCAACTCACCAGATAGGGTGTAAATCTTGATCACGCTATTGTCCGAAAGGTTTGCAAAGGTAAACTCATCCGGCGATATTCCATTAACGGTTAATGGATTTGGCCAGGCATATACCTGACCATTTATTGCTTGTGTTTCAGCCATAGTTGCAACAGCAGATACCTGAAACCGTCTTATTCGTTCTGTAGAGTTGTTATAGGTATAGCTGCTCATCTGACGCATGTCTATCTTTTTATCAGCTGCAAGGTCAGTCAGACAAATGGTTATTGCCTCTGAAACCGGCATCCCCTGCCACTGAAGGGTTACGTCTGCATTCTGCATACCATCGGTCAATACCTCAAAATCCCAGATCTTTGGGGAATCTAAGAGTGGAGACTTGTAGACACAGGCGAATTTGCCAGAAATATCAAGGTCATCTATTAGGAAATACAGACTGACATATGGAGGATACCCATCTGGCGGCTCAAACAAGCAATGCTTGTTGTATCCATCGCTGGCATCCTCGGCTATACCAAAATAATTGTCACTATCAATACTCTTATCTGTGGATACAGATAGCTTTATCTCCCAATTCCTTTGATTTGTCAACAACTCAGGGGCAAGAGCTGCCAATGGTTGACTTGAGATAGCAGGTACCTTTAAGTCACCTGCCATGGATGAATATAACCAGTAGCCTTCCCATGGACACATGATAGGATTGTCTTTATATCTGTCCATACTGTATCCTGTTTTATTGTTCTTGTCTGTCCCATATCGATAGATCCCATCCTTAACTGCACTTCCAACAGATACCTTTTCTGTTACCGTGCCATAAGAAAAGAGGATATTATTCCAGTTTACCCCAAAGGTAAAGGGATTGCCTACCAGATTCCAACCAGTCGTAATAGGGATGCTGTAGGTGCCATTTTCCAATGCATGTCCAGTAAAATTCGTGGTCATGGTGCTGCTGGTTTTAATCCAATAACCTATACCGGGTGTAATTGTTCCAAAATTTTCCTCTGGTTCATAAGCCAGATACTTGCCACCAACAAATCTTGAGATGCGGCCTCCCTGAAAAACTGCCTCAGGCTCAGGATTTGTCAGAATCAAAGGGATAGAGCACAGATTCCAATTATTAGAAAATGTCCGACTTACAGTGATCGTCCCTTTCTTTTCACCACCAATCCGCAGGATAAATTTTCTTATGTTGTTGCTGGTTGGGACAACAAATTTATATGCGGCTATCTCTCTCAAATCAACCATCTGCTGATTGACTTCCAATAGACTTATTGGATAATTTGATGGGATGCTTGAGATATCCCATGTAATGGTTACCTGTGCCCCTGCCCGTGCGAGCACATCAGTCTGGACATCAAAAGCCCATTCCTCAACGTCTATACTCAAATCCTTTAATGCCCGAATATCCTTAGTAAATCTTGTTCCATTTGGTGCAACGGTATAAAGAGAAACACTTGGTTTTGGTGTTGACGGCTCTTCTTCTAAGTCAAACAGGTCGTTGGTATAGGTATTTTGAGCACCAGGAGCCATTCCAAAATAATTGCCATTATCTATGACACCCTCTGATGTTTCTATAAAAAGTCTCACTTGCCAGGACGGGGAAGAAAGAATGGCAAAGGGTGTAAAATGAGAAACATTTACTATGATAAAATTATCCTTTATTGATCGTGACACAATTGGCAGCGGGACCCATGCAGCTGTATTGGTATTGTTTGTGCTTGTACCGTAATAAAAAACAGCTAATGTTTTTTCTGCCTTCTCAGATAAGGATGTGTCATCATAGCGAAAGGTAAGTGGAATGGACAACGAGGGTTGAAAAGATGATGATGTGCCGCGAAGTTCAATATTGTAAACCTGACTTGCCAGAGAATATCCTTCTGGAACAACTGGAGCATCTATCTTTTGAATACTTACAGTGCCATTCAGACTAATCCCTCTTGATGGAATACTGAGGGTTATCTTCTCATCCATGCTGGTTATCTTTTTAGCCTGATTTGCAATTACCGGAAAACCCTCTGCTGGATAACGCCATACTGCCGGCAAAAAATAGGAGTCGCGTGTAAAGGAAAAATACGGCGGGATGCCATTTGTTGAAATGGAAATATTCCCCTGACCCTTGAGTCCAACGCCCCATACACTGCCAGAGGGGCTATCCATAGTTAGATCATGCCATTCTTCAGACCCTGTTGCCCAGACTATCTCTTTCACTGCCATACCATTTGGATCATACAGGGTTGCCGAACATGTCCCAATGTTGCCTGCATTATCCTTTAATCTCAAGCTAAAGGTTGCCTGATCATTTACCGCAAAATACATCATGCTGTTAGCATCTGAACTTACAGAGATACCCTTACTCTCAAGTATTAATTTCTTTGCCGATACCTGCCAGAAGGACGAAATCTCCTGTGGAATCTCTATCTTGTAATCACCCCTGATATTATCTGAAGGAATAGTCAGGTTGAATGACTGATTACCTGGTTCACAAGTCTTTGTCAGCTTAAGACTGCCAAATGGGTCAGATACAGAAACCACAGGGGTAGTTGAGGCTGTTGCCCCTTGCAGCCTGTTTATGGTTACAATCAATGGGCTATCATCTTCATCATGGGCATAAAATACAAGTGGATGGGTATCTGATGGTAGTGTGCTGGATTGAAGATAACAGCTGGAATCATAAAACGAAACATCATCAAAATAAACTGGTCCCTGTCCTGTTGTATAGCCCAGTTTGATGGTAGTCATCGGGCTATTACTGGTATAACCGTTCAAGATATACTCTGTCCATTCAGAGGTTGGGATAAATGACGAGCTTTTGCTTAAAGTCACATCCCCATCAGGGTCGCTACACTCAAGATACGCCTTACTGTTGTTATTATTGTTAGAGGTGCTATCCCTATCTGCCCTGACCATACATCGCAAGGTATAAACAGAGCCCTGTTTCCAATCGCTTGGTTTTTCTAAGGAAAGATAACCACTATTCATCTGTGGCAATGAAGAGATATAACCCTCCTCCTTTGGAGGTTTTAACCCAGCACCATCTATCTTAACACAATAATCACTCATATATCCTGGACTATATATGTCTGCTCCAAGCTCTGAGGCTGAAGGAAACTTTATCCAATCACCTATATCCTGGCTTTCAAATCCTTCCACATTAATCCCATCTGGAACTGCTCCAAATGCATAACCTGTCATTGCCACAAAACAGAAGAAAATAGAAAAAATAGTTGCAATTGCCTTTTTCATCATATTTACCCCCTTATTGAATATCACACACCTATCCACAAAAATACAAGCAATTTTCGTGCCAAAATACGGCAGTTGTTCATTCTATTAGGGTTAAGCGATTAAATAATTACCAGTCTATTTTTTCACCATTAATTGTGTTCAATAATTGGACATTGACGTTTTTGTTGATTTTTTACTTGATATTTTGGTTCAAATATGATATTATTCTTAGGGATAGAAAAAGGGATAGAAAAAGCAAAGGAGGAATAAATTGCAGTATCAAGAAGGAAAGATAGGCAGGGTATTTGCCATTAGGTTTGATCATAATGACGACTTACTATTAAATCTTAAGGAATTGATTATCAATGAAAAGGTTGAGGCAGGCATGGTCTTTTTTCTGGGGGCATTAGAAGAAGGGAAGCTGGTGGTTGGTCCTGAAAAGATGTCTGTGCCGCCAATACCGATATGGACATCATTTGCAGATGGACGGGAGGTGTTTGGGATTGGGACCATCTTCTGGGACCAGGAAGCCCCGAATATTCATATTCATTTTTCTGCTGGACGAGGTAAGGAGATATTGGCTGGATGCCTCAGGAAAGAGGCAAGGGTATACTTGGTTATAGAGGCATTTGTCATAGAGGTGACAGATATTAATGCCCAAAAGCAATATTTTGATGAGATTGGGATAAGCATGCTGAGGTTTGAGGAAAAGGAAGGGGGAAAATATGGAAACACTAAAACCATCTAATTTTATTCGAGATATTATCAATCATGACATAAAGGTAGAAGAGTCCTCTCTGTCCAGGGTTGAGACTCGATTTCCGCCTGAACCAAATGGGCATCTTCATATTGGACATGCTAAGTCTATTTGTCTGAACTTTGGTCTTGCGGCTGAGTATAATGGTGTCTGCCACTTAAGGTTTGATGATACCAACCCAACCAAGGAGGAGGCTGAGTATGTAGAGGCAATCAAAAGGGATGTGAAATGGCTTGGTTTTGATTGGGGACAGCATCTTTATTATACATCTGATTATTTTGATAAATTATACAAATGTGCTGTAGAATTGATTAAAAAGGGTAAGGCATTTGTGTGCCATTTGAGCCCGGATGAGATCCGGCAGTATCGCGGCACTTTAACCCATCCTGGACAGAATAGCCCCTATCGAGAGCGTTCAGTAGAGGAGAATCTGGAGCTGTTTGAAGGGATGCGACGAGGAGAGTTTGATGAAGGCTCTTGTGTGCTTAGAGCAATGATTGATATGTCTTCGCCAAACCTGAACATGCGGGATCCAGTGCTCTATCGCATTATTAAAAATACCCCTCATCACCGCACAGGTGCAAACTGGTGCATCTATCCATCCTATGACTACAGCCACCCTATCTCTGATGCTCTTGAAGGGATTACCCATTCTATATGCACACTCGAGTTTGAGGACCATCGTCCCTTGTATGACTGGATACTTAATGAATTATCACTGTTTGATTCCCATCCTAAACAGATTGAGTTTGCCAGGCTTAATCTTACCTATACGGTAATGAGTAAACGAAAGCTCCTTGAATTGGTTACCGGAAATTTTGTAGCTGGCTGGGATGACCCGCGAATGCCTACTATTTCAGGCTTGCGTAGGCGAGGCTATACTCATGAGGCAATACGAAAATTCTGCGAGGTTATTGGTGTGGCAAAGGCAAATAGCATTGTTGATATTGCCCTGCTTGAGCATTGCCTTCGTGAGGATTTGAACCAGCGGGCTGCACGGGTTATGGCGGTCTTAAATCCTTTGCGGCTGGTGATAGATAATTACCCTGAAGGGTTATTAACAGAAGAGTTGGATGCAGAGAATAATCCAGAGGATAGCAGCATGGGCAGCAGGAAGATTCCTTTTGGCAAGGTTATCTACATTGAACAGGATGATTTTTGTGAGCAGCCGCCAAAGGGCTATTTCCGTCTGGCTCCAGGGTGCGAGGTGCGGTTAAAACATGCCTATTATGTCAGATGTGTGGATGTGATCAAGGATAATGATGGCAGGGTGATGGAAGTTCATTGCACCTATGACCCTGAAACTAAGGGCGGCTGGTCAAAGGATGGACGTAAGGTCATGGGCACATTGCATTGGGTTTCAGTTGAACATGCTATCCCAGCTGAGGTGCGGATGTATTCGCATCTCTTTATAAAACCAAACCCAGAAGATGAAGGAGATTTTAAGTCTAACCTGAATCCAGACTCATTAATAACACTCACATCTGCTATGATTGAGCCATCCCTTGCGAATGCAGCTGCTAACAGTCGATACCAATTCTTAAGACATGGCTATTTCTGTGTGGATACGGATTCTGCCCTGAACATGCCTGTCTTTAATCGAACCGTATCGTTAAAGGATTCATGGCTAAAGGGTGGGAAGGCAAAGTAAATTATGGTCTATAATCATAATTTAGATATGCGAGGTTCCTTTCAGGTGAAAAGAGCAAAGGTAATTGCGATGGAAGGTAATCGTCTATATATTCTGACAGATGCATCGGATAATTTGAAAAGGTGCTTGATGCAGTTGATGCTGCTATTAAAAAAAATATTTATAAAAAACTGCAAAATAATAGTGGACAAATCCTTGCTTCTGGTGTATATTAATATATTATCAACTGATAAAGATGAAAAGAGATGGAAAGCTGTTAGAAGCTTATTTTGCAGCGTTCCAACTTAAATAGTTACTGTTATTCTAAGCTTTACGGAGGTTAAGAAAAAATGTCCAAAAAACAAAAATCACTTCCAGCGAAAAAAATAGCCAAGATTACAGATATTACCATGATTATTCTCGTTTTGTTTATTCTGGCTATCAGTGTCAAAGCATACCTTTCAGAAACAATGGAGCTTTTTGTTGTCTTGGCACCATTAGCTATCTATATTGTAATCTTTTATGCTTACTTAGTTAACGTGCTTCAAAAGCAGAATGAGGAGTTAGAAACATCTAATAAGGAACTGAGGAAATCTATCCAGAAGAAGCATGAGTTTATATATAATATCTCTATTCAGCTCCGAAAGCCGCTCCATTCAATAAAGCATTCACTTGCATTTATTCTTGGAGATAAAAATGTGGCTTTATCAAATTTTTCTTCCTCTAAGAGACTGCTGGAACAATCTGAAAAGGGTATTGAACAGCTTGAGGATGTAGTTTCAAGATTACTGGATCATTCGATGATTACCTCTGGCAGGACACATCTGTTAATGGAACAGTCAGATATAAAGGAATTGATTAATGATGTGGTTAGAGAGACAACCCATCTTGCTGAGGCTAAACAAGTGTCTATAGAGACGGTTATTCCTGATTTGTCGGATATTCCTATAGATAAATCAAGGATACGCCAGGCAATAAAGAATCTGGTCTTAAATGCTATAAAATTTTCTCCTGTTCAATCCTCGATACTCATTCAAGCAAAAGAGGATAAGAATAGGATACAGATTGATGTTATTGACCATGGAGAGGGGATGTCTCCTCAGAAACTTGAAACAATCTTTGAGGAATTTAGCCGTGAGGTAAGCTTGCCATTCTCTGAAATACACGGTTCAGGGCTTGGATTGCCCATTGCTCAAGGGATTGTAGAGGCTCATGGCGGCAGCATCAAGGCTGCAAGCAAGCAGGGAGAGGGGAGCACATTTACTATTATTCTGCCTGAGGAAACAGCAGCACTTTCCCTTTTAGAGGAAAGAAGACAGATGAGGAAGTTTTTGGCAGCGATACCACATCTTACTGAGTTAGCCGATCAATCTATCCTGCAGGAGATACAGGACAACTTTACCCAAACCTTTGGGATCTCTACTATTATTGTAGACAATGAAGGCATTCCTGTTACTGCCTGTGATGCTGGAAATGAGTTTTGCCGCATGATAAAAAGCTGTCCAAAGGGTGCTGAAAGATGCAGGCAGTTTTCAACCAGGGTAGAGACTGAAGCCCTTAAGGATACCAGGTCAAAGGCATATTATTGTTTTGCCGGGCTGGCTCATTTTTCTGCCCCTATCCTTGTGGAACACATTCATCTTGGCTCTATTGAGATACAGGGAGCACAGGTATTTCTACCAATTAATCCTAATAAACTCAAAGGTATAGCCAGGGATTTGGGGCTTAACTATGATGAGCTGCTGGAAAAAGCATCCTCTGTCCCCAGATTTCCAGAGGAAAAGGTATATGCAGCCGGAGAGCTGCTTTATGCAATTGCCAATACCATCTCTTCCCTGTGTATGCATGAACATAAACTATTGCATAAAATAGCTGAACTTTCAACCTTTTCTCAGATAGGCAGGGCAATTACCTCAAATCTGGATTTTGATTCTCTTCTTGACACGATCCTTTATACAACCATTAGTGTTATAGAGGCAGATGGCGGCTCAATCATGCTCATAAATGAAAACAATGAGTTGATTATTAAGGTATCTTATGGATTGTCCAATGCTATCCTCCGGGAGACAAGGGTGCCGATTGGTAAGGGTATATCAGGATATGTGGCAAAGGAAAAGAAGCCTGTTATCCTCTATCAAGGTATGCCGGATGAATATCTTGCCCCATTGTTGAAAAGAGGACACCTGAAAACAGCTATGTGCGTTCCCTTGATAGTAAAGGGAGAGGTCATTGGTGTTTTTAATCTTACACGTAAGAGTGGCGAGTTATTCTCTGAGGAATCTCTGTCCCTGTTTAAGACATTCTGCAGTCAGGCTGCTATTGCCCTTGAAGAAGCAAAATTGTATACATCCATGGAGGCAAAGACCAAACAACTTGAAGCCTTTGCAAGGATTGGAGAGGCAACCCTTTCTACTTTAGATATGGATATAGCCCTGAGTCTTATCATTGAAGCTGTTTCAAAGGTAATGCATACACAGATAGCTTCTATCAGGTTATTGGATGATACAGGGGAAAATTTGATAAACATGGTTGGCTATGGTTTGTCTGAACAATATCTGAAACGGGGGGTTATCAAGATTGGAGAAAGCATTGCTGGCAATGTAGTGAAAACAGGGGTATGTATTACAGTAGAAAACATCAATGATGATGATAGGATTAAGGATAGAGATTCTGCCATTAAAGAGGGTATTGTCTCGTTAATATCTGCCCCATTAATTATTCGGGACAGGGTTATAGGGTGTATGACCATCTATTCAAAAACACAACGAACCTATACAGCAGAAGATATGGATCTCCTTTTTGGTCTTGCCTCTCAAGCAGCGGTTGTTATTGAATATATAAAGATATTCAAGACCATTCATGAGGGGTTGTCCAGAACATCTACCGCATTGAGTGAGGAAATAAGTACTCTGGATTCTTATGATAAGGAACAGGGTGAGAAAAAGGCAGAGTATGCAGAATTAATAGCCAGAGAGATGAATTTTCCAGCTACTATTGTAGAAACAATCCGAATGGCTACCCTATTGCATGATATCGGAAAAATGGTTATTCCTGAGAAGATACTTCAAAAGCCAGCTGCTTTAACCAAAGAAGAGTTTGAGACTATTAAGAGACATCCACTGATCAGTGAAGAGATACTAAAAAAGATTGAATTGCCATGGGATGTTTTAAGCTCAATCAAACAGCACCATGAAAGGATAGATGGCAAGGGATACCCGGAAGGGCTGACTAAAGAGGAAATAAATGTGGAAGCACTAATCATTGAGGTTGTAGACGCTTTTTATGCCATGGTGTCAGAAAGGCCATATCGTCCAGCTATGTCTGTTAAAGAAGCAACAAGGGAATTACAGCAGGAGGCAGGCAAACAGTTTTCACCAGAGGTGGTCTGGTCGTTCTTGAATGTGTTAAAGAAAAAGGGTATGGATGTGTGGGAGGCATGAATCGAGCTGTGAAAGGCAGAAAATTATCACGCAAGATATGGAGAGAAATGACAGGAAGTGTAAGTAACTTTAATGAGAGGATAATAGTATGACGGCTTATACAGCAATTGTTGAAAAATGTTTTGATACAAAATTGTATGTTGGATATGTGCCCAACTTCCCGGGTGCTCATACACAAGCCGAAACATTGGATGAATTATACCAAAATTTATATGAAGTAATTGAAATGTTATTGGAAGATGGTGAGCCATCATTAGGAGCAAAATTTATTGGCACACAAACCGTAATGGTGGCTTAATCATGGGCAAAAAGTATCCTGTTCTAAAACCTAATGAAGTCATAGCCGTCCTGGAAAATCTGGGTTTTTTCGAAGTACGTCAAAGAGGGTCACACAAACAATACCGACATATAGACGGACGTTGCACAACCGTACCATTTCATAGTGGACGAGATATTTCTCCTATTTTATTACGACAGATCGTCAGAGATATCGGTCTTACAATTGATGAGTTCCTGAATTTCTGATACTCGATGTTCAAGTTCTTAGTACCATTAGTTAGTACAATTGTTGCACAATGAGGCTACAATGAACATATTATTTATGGGCAGTCCAGCGTTTGCTGCTCCAACATTACAGGCAATAGCCCAAAACCATAATGTCTCTGTAATCACCCAGCCTGATAAACCAGCCAGAAGAGGATACCATCAGACACCGCCAGTGATAAAGCTTATGGCACAAAAGTTAAAGCTGCCAGTATACCAGCCTTTCTCTCTTAATACCATAGAAGGGATAACATTAGTAAGAAACTTGCAGCCAGAATTAATCGTTGTGGTTGCCTTTGGGCAGATACTGCCGGATGAGATTCTTGGTATTCCGCCACTTGGCTGTATTAACCTTCATCCGTCTCTCTTGCCCAAATACCGGGGTGCTGCCCCAATGCAATGGAGCCTGATTAATGGTGATGAGAAAACAGGGATAACGGTAGCATATATTACCTCTAAATTGGATTCCGGGGATATTATCCTGCAAAGAGAGGCAAGCATAGAAAACTTTGATACAGGAGCCAGCTTATCAGATAAGCTTTCTTCGTCAGGTGCTATGCTTGTTATAGAAGCCATCTGTCTGATTAAAGATGGCAATGTCCAGCGTATTCCTCAGGATGAAACCAGGACAAGTTATGCTCCAAAGATAAGGCATGAGGATGCTATTATTGACTGGAAAAAGCCGGCAAAGAATATATTTAACCTTGTAAGGGCATTGAACCCTGTTCCAGGGGCGTATGCAATGGTAGGCAGCGAAAGGTTGAAGATATTGATCACAGAAATTGTTGATGTCCACGTGTCTCAAGAACCTGGAACTGTGATAGAGCTTACTAAAAGAGGACCGGTTATCTCTACCCAGGATAAAGGCTTGCTTCTCCTTGAGGTTCAGCCGCAGGCTAAAAAGCCGATGTCAGGCTGGCAATTCCTTCAAGGTCATAGGTGGGAAATAGGGATGAGATTGGGAATTTAGGCTGAAGGGGGCAGAAAAGGCAGAAAGGATACGGATTTAATCGGAATAGATGGCTTTTTCACCTATCCTGCTTGATGACAGCGTGTTCTCTGATGCTTTTATGATGGGTAAAACCCATCTATTTACAAGAATGCTTGAACATCAAGAATGGTATGAAAATGGTGGGGAGAGGAGGATTTGAACCTCCGAAGGCATAGCCGGCAGATTTACAGTCTGCTCCCTTTGACCGCTAGGGTATCTCCCCAATTCTGGAGCTGGCGATGGGATTTGAACCCGCAACCTGCTGATTACAAATCAGCTGCTCTGCCATTGAGCTACGCCAGCATACTTAGCATTGCTCCATAGAAATGAGATGGTTATTTGGTGGCAGAAAAACCTATCTGTTCTGTCTGTGCCTGTTTGCACTTAAGATTGCTTGCTGCCTCAGATTTACTTTATTATACATCATTTCTGACTAAATGTCAATATGTTTTTTTGCAGATTTTAAAATGCTTGCTATTTTGGGCTATTTCAGATATAGTTGTTTCGTATAGTTGTTTCGACAGGCTCACAACCGTATTCGGTCCCTGAGCAGCAGTCGAAGGGCGGACAGGCTCAACAACCGTGTCTTGACTCTGCTCAACGACTATGTTTCGACTTTGCTCAACAACCGTGTTGTCTATGTCTCAATCTTTTTTGAATTATACTTAAATTTTTACTTGCTTTTTAAGAAGATTTCTGGTAAAATAGTAATAAATCTTAAATGTGAGGTGATAGACTGTGAAAAAAGTAATCATAGGATTACTATTCTTAACCATTTTTGCAACAGGGTGTATGCAGAAAAATACGGTTAAATTAGAATATAAGTATAATCAGGGTGAGGTGTTAAAACACAAGATAACCTTGATTAATGATTTTGTTTTGGATGTCCATTTTCCCAGCAACATTCCCAGTGCTATGCCAATATCTTCGACTGAAACAACTACGGTATCCACTCCAGAAGGAACTGCAACTACCCAGGAGACAGCACCTCTGCCGTCAGGGTTGAATAAAAGACATGAAATAAATACTCGTTTAGAATTACTTTGTATAAAAAACATAAAAAATGTTGCACCTGATGGTATAATAACCATTGAAGAAAGGTTTGAGCCATTAAGCGAAGAGATATTGATTAATAAAGAATCTACCTTGCTGGAAGGTTGTTCTGTTTCTGATATCCTGAGAGATAAAACATTGATCTTGCGAATTACAACAAGCGGAAGTGTCTTAAGCACAGAGGGGTTAGATGAATTATTGAAGGATGTTTATAACAGAATAAGTTTGCTTGGCATGGATACTGCCTCTCGTTCAAGGATAGGAGATGTCCTAAGATATGAGGTGGAACAAATAATCCAGCAGAGTATCTCTATGTTTCCAGGAGGAAAATTGACTAAAGGGGATACATGGAAGAGAGAGTCCATTGGCTCTTTACCTATTATTGGCATTAAATCTACAGTTACCCATACAGATATGTTTAATGGATTTGAGACTGTCCATGAATCTGATTGTGCAAAAATAACAGGTTCTATCACTTCAACCCTCTCAAATGAAAAGCCTGAGTTGTCTACCCTTATTGGAGAGATGGCAAATAAGGTAACAGAACAAAGTGTGATAAGTGTTAATGGGGCAGAGAGAGGCACTACCCTGATTCATTTTGAACATAAAAAAGGGCAGATGCTGAAAAATCAAATATTAAAAGAAGGATTTGTAAATGTTACTGTTCCACTCATGATGGGGACAGTTACATCAGGAACAATTGAGATAAAAATGACAACTAAGACTAAGTATATTATAGAAAAATATGATAGGTAGAGGGTGTGAGTAGAAACACAATATGTTGTGTTTCTATAACTTAATTTTGGAGGGATAAAGATGAGTCATCATGAGTTAGAATTGGCAAAAAAGGTTTTTCTCTCAGGGTTGGGGATTGCTGCTCTGGCTAAAGGAAAGATCGAAACCGTGGTAAATGAGCTTGTCCAAAGAGGGGATGTAACAAAAAATGATGCCGATGGAATTATAGAAGCATTGGTGAAAAAGGGTCAGGAAGCAGAGGGTGATATCCATCAGATTATTAGAGGAGAGATAACTAAAATAATGGATGAAATTGGTATTGCTACCAAAAAGGATATTGAAGCTATAGAAGAAAAGATAAAGGGTAGTAGTATGTCCGAAAAAGCCGAAAAGTAAACTATGATAGTAGTTAGCTGCAAGCTTTGATCTGTCAGCTAATCCAGAGAACTTGTCTTGAGTGTCTGTCCAATCAGTATTCCATCCGGGGTGGCAGGTCTTCTGATAGACCTGCCTATCACAACCTAATCTGCTAACAAAAAAAGAGGTGCTGTTTTTGTGTCCACCATCAATAAATTGACATATCGAATATTTTTTGGTATTTTCCCAACCATCATTGCATGTCTTATCCTTATTTTTCTTATGTCTTCAAGAAAAGAGGCAGATGTTGAACTCAGGCTTTTATTCCAGGGGGTAAGTTTTTCTCAAAAGGATGGAGGTGTTTTGCTAAAGGATATTCCTGTTGAAGCAATCAGTATCACAGATTTTAAGGAGACTGTTCTTAAACCACAAAGCTTTTTTTGGAAAAGGATAACACCAAAGGGTAATATCAAAAGGCAAGAAATAAGTTGGGGGATAGGGATTCGATTGCTGCCTGTAGAGAATAATTCAGGGATTGAGGCTATTGGAGATAAAATAAACATAGCTGAATTGCAGCAAGGGAATAAGACAAAGGCTTCTTTTCAGATTAAGGAGAATAACGCAATAGAAATAAATCTGGATGAGGAGAACGGGGTGAATGGAGAGAAAAATTCGAAGATAAAACTAGACATAGCTGATATAGTTAAACTGAAGATGAAGGGATGCAGCGTTGGCAGAGTAAATGAGCCAATTGAAAAAGAAGTGCCTGAAATCTTCTGGATGGTTCCATCAGCAAGATCTCTTGAGTTTTTTCCAAAAAAAGACAGGTTAAAGATACATATGAAATTATTGCCTGAAACAAAGGGCTTTTCTATTATTCAAGGAGAATTTCCAATAACTGATTTCAAGTTTGACAGGGAGATAAACAACAAGGTAATCTCATTTCAAAGGATAGGGGCAAATCCTGCAGCTATTGGCGAGACACTCCTCGTGAATGGCAAAATAATTCAGACAGAATATGCCTCTCTTGCTACCAATAATTTGCAGGTAAAAGAGATACGTCTTGATGATAAAAAGGAAAACTGGATAGTTACCATGTCTGGTAAAACAAAAAGCCTGCGTATTGGTCAAACCCAACATAATCTTACAGAATGCCTTCCATCCTGTCTGGATGGTATTTATCACCATTCCTCATGGATTCTAATCTTCCTTATTTTAGTATGCCTTTTTGCTATTGTTATGGCTTTCTTGGGGTGAAATTATCGAATGTTATTTTGAATCCTGTTTTGCGATCTTGACGAAAGGATTTCTCGCAAAGTTCGCAAAGAGGAAACAAAATAAATATCTTTTATCTTTGCGTCCTTTGCAAACCTTTGCGTCTTTGCGAAAAACATATTATACGAGAACTCATCCTTATATCGGATTTTCAATATCCCACTTGATGTATTTATAATGTATCACAGGCATTCTTGTACTGTTTGGGAGAATTAATCTGAAAATCAACACTATCAAGAATTCCTGGATGGTCAACTATTTCCTTTACAATCATAGAAGTATATGTTATAATATGACTCGTAATCTTAAAGTTTGTTGTTTTGTGCCATACTAAATAAGTACGAAATATGCTTTCTATGGAGGTGTATCATGAGTAATAATGAAGACTTAAATGTCAAGGGTGGCTGCAAAGGGATGGATAGTACAATACCATTAAGAATGCTTGTGTTAGCTGACTTTACTCCGGATAAGCCTGTCAGAGAGACTTCTGTTAGTGTTGATGAGAACAATTTTGATGATGTAATGGGGATGTTCTGCCCGCAGCTTCGCCTGAATGTTCCTGATAAGATTGAACAAAATCCAAAAGAGATTGAAATAGATCTGATGTTTAATAAACTGAACTCATTTCGGCCGGAAGAAATTGTGTCTCAGGTAAGTATCCTTTCGGAATTGATGGGGATACGAAAGCTTCTTACTGCTTTTGGGGATCAAGGGTTATCTTGCCAGGAGTTTCAGGATTGTATCAAGAATATGAAGACAGAGTCTATGCTTCTTTCCCGACTTCATGCATCAATAGCTTCACCGATATCAATATCCTCTGTCACTCCTGCTCCAGAACCAACAGTTATAGTTGAGCCGCTGGATTCACTATTTGAGATGGTGGATATTCCAAGAAGTACAAGCCCGCAAAGGTCTGGTGTTTCCTCAGCCCTTGACAATCTCATTGCATGGATTGTACAACTACAGAAAGTAGAGGCTACGGTAGACAAACAGGCAGTTGACGTATTCATTAGTGAAATAGATACCCTGTTGAGTTCGCAGCTTAATGAAATACTTCATCATCCACAATTTCAGAATCTGGAATCTGCATGGCGGGGATTGAAATTTCTTGTTAGTAATACGGATGTGCAAAAGAATATAAGGATTGAACTACTAAATGTGCCCCAGGATCAATTAAGGGATGTTCTTTATACACATGTATTTAAACCGGAATACAATAGGATTGCTCCCTGTCCTCTTTGTCCTCTTTCTGTAATGATTGCTGACTATCAGTTTGATCGTGTATCTCGTGATATTGAGATGCTTAAGGATATAAGTAAAATGGCACAGAGCATTCAGGTGCCATTTATTACTTCTGCTGCTCCTGAATTTTTTGGAATGAAATCATTTGTTAGACTGCCTGCACTTCCCCAGCTTAAAGAAAAATTTAATGGGCCGGAATATATTAAGTGGAACAGCTTCAGGAAGGATGAAAAGTCTTTGTGGATAATGCTTACTTTGAACCGTTTTCTGCTGCGTTTTCCTTATTGCCAGGCGAGTAATCCTGTTAAAGAATTCAGGTTTGAAGAAGAAACTAATGAATCGCGAAAGTATCTCTATGGAAATGCAGTCTGGGCAATAGGGAGTATCCTTGCATATGAATTCGCTGAGAGCGGCTGGTGCCTGGATATTTGCGGTCAAAAAAGTCAAAAAACAAAAAATGTGTTGACCTCACTTCCAACCCATGAATACCAGATTAGCCATGTCGAGAAAGTCGAGAAAACAGTTATCCCGCTGGAGGTTCTAATACCTGAACGAAAACAAGCAGAGTTTGCCCTGATGGGAATAAGTTTGTTGACCTGCCAGACTAACAGCAGCTCAGCGTATATGCATTCGGCACCTGTCATCCATGTCTCTGAAAAGTATAATGACCCGAAAGCTGCTTCTGAAAGCATTATTCAGGCTACCTTGCCTTATCAGTTATTTGCCAGCCGTCTGAGTCATTATTTGCGTAAAATAGAAGGTGAAATGCCACTCGGACTTTCTATTATAGATGCAGAAAAGGTAATCAAGGATAAGATGTTAGCCTTTATTTCGCTGCCTGATATGGCTGCTCCGGATGAGTCTGTAGTTGTGCAAATAATTGAAAATGAAAAAAATCTTGGCACTTATGATGTAGGATTGAGAGTTCGCCCTGTATTTAAGATTTTAGAAGGAAATGTGGACATTGTGCTGGGATGGAGTATGCAAATTTGATAGGTATTTAACCGCTAAGGACTAAAACAATGCAAACAAATAAAACTCAGGAAGAAATTATCTCAGGAATAACTCTTGAGGTTATAGAAGGTCTTATGCAAGGCGAGAAATGCTTTGTTGAGCTTGATGACAAGAAGACCGTAAGCATTGGTCGTGCAAACAATAATGATTTTATTCTTCACAAAGATGATATATCTGCTGGACGTAAACATGCCTGTATTACGGTTGAAAATGGGATATGTATGGTAGAAGATTTAGAAAGTAAGAATGGAACATGGGTCAATGAAATGAGGGTTACTCAAAAAACACCAATAAAGTCAGGAGATGTTTTGGGTATGGGTTATTATACACGTGTAAAAGTAACTCTAAAAATCAAGGATATATCAGAAAAGCTGCCTGAGTCTATAGATGTTGACGGGTTATTACCATTAATGACACAAATGGAACAGCTTCAAGATAAATATGGGGCAAGGGTGCCTGCTAACTTATATCAATTCGTACTGGAGATAGAACGATTTATTATTGCCCTGACCATCGGGGTTGAAGTTTCAGCGGTGTTGACCCTTCCCTCTCACTCCAGACATTTAAAACAACTGATGGCTCAATTAATAGAAAAGAATAACACTGAGGATGAAAAAGCTGAAAAAGCTATAGAGGGGTACCTGAAAGACTTGAAGTATTGGTTGATGGCTATAATTGCAGGGTATGGGGAAGCAGAAACTCAGTGGTTTGATAACTTATGGGAAAAAATAAGCCCTCAATCAATTGAAAGAAGTGCGGAGAGAAAAAACACAGAATGGATTCAATATAAGAAGATTGTAGGAGATATCAACTCTAACCTGATTCAAGATGAGGTAAAAGAAATGGCTCTCGGGATTGCAAAAAAAACATTTCATGATCTGAAAGGAGGTGCTAAGTATGATGCCTTATTATAAAAATATACCTCTACAAATAATAATTCTGGCTGGAATATTGGGTATTATTATCGGATGTGTTGCTCAGGTGAAATTGGTATTTCATTGTGAGGATAATATCAATCAAGGGTTGCTGCTCCCAGTGGATATTATTTCAGTCAGTAAAGGTGAAGAAAAAAGTATTCTTCAGATTGGACCCGATGCATGGTTTGAATCAGAATATCGAGAGACTTTGCCAGACACAAAACTTATCAAACTTGCCCTTAATAATGGAGCAATACAAGAGGTAAAGATTGACGTCTCTCGAAAGAATGATGAAATAGTTATAATCTTTGCCGATTACAGGGATGTAATCGAACAGGATGCTCAACAAATAATAATCTATCCTGAAAAGTGGCGAGGATATGTAAAAGGGACTGTCATGGTAGGAGGGGAAGGATTATTAATTAAAAATTAATAATGGGGGAGGGATTGGATTGGTTAGGTACTAAATTTTTAATTCATAATTTTTAATTATCCAAGGAGGCAAGATGTCAAAATTATCAGAGATTAACTGGTCTGAAGGTATGTTTATGAGACCCCATCACTTTCAGGCAGCCTCACGCTATTTCGGCTCTGCTTTATCCAGAGAAACACAGCAGATTCAACCTTATGGATGGGGAATAGTATCCCTTCAGATATCTGAAGCTATGTTAGAGAATTTTGTTTTTGATATTAAATCAGTCAGTATGAAAATGCCTGATGGAACGTTTGTCTGTGTACCGGATAATGCAAATGTTGAATCACGCGAACTAAAGATGTTTCTTGATAAGGCAGATGGTGCAATAGATGTTTTCTTTGCCCTGCCAGGATTACGAGATAATGCACCCAATACTCTGCCTCTGGGAGAAAAATCAGTAGATAGTTATGATCGCAGATACCTTGTTCAGCTTCATGATCTAATAGATGAAAACAGCGGCAAAAATCCTCAGCAGATTGAAACCAGAAAACTAAATGGCAGGATATTTTTTACCGGAGAAAATACTTCCGGGTATGAGGTTATCAAGATTGCCCGAGTAATCAGGTCAGGGGATAGCAGGAATATGCCTCTTCTGTCATCAGAATTTTTCCCTCCGGTTTTGGAATTAAAAGCCTCATCGACTTTATACAATCTATGCCAGGATATTTACCATCGGCTGGCAGCCAAAAACCGTATGTTAATTTCTCAAATTTCTGAGGGAAATCTTTCCTTTTCTGGTGATATAAAAGATGCTATTCAAATAATGCTGAAACTTCAAATAACATCTGGATTCGCTCCACTAATACGCCAGCTTATTGAGACCCCGCATCTACACCCTTATATTATCTATTTAGAATTTTGCAGATTGGCAGGTGAGCTTTCCATATTCAGCAAGGATATGAAATTACCGGAGGATATCCCCTCTTATAACCATGAGCAGATCGACCGGTGTTTTCAGGGAATATGCAGCCAGATTAATCAATTGTTAGAACATGTGATTTCTGCTGTTTATATCAAGGCAGGGTTTGAAAAGACAGGAAATCAATTAGAGTGTGAATTAAAGGAGGAATGGTTGACACCTGGTGCAGAGTTCTATTTGGGGGTGGAGAGTGATTATAAAGAGGAAGTGGTTTTTGGTAATATTGATGGAATAAAATTAGGTGCCTGCACTGATATTTCCCTGTTTATTCAACGGCGGCTGCCTGGTCTGGAATTGCAAAGGCTGCGGCGTGTTCCACCAGGATTGCCGGATAGAGCAAATGACTATTATCTTAAGATTAAGCAGGAAGGGGAATTCTGGAATAATGTGCTGAAAAATAAAAGGCTGGCTCTTTCCGGAATTGTTGATCCAAACATGACATTTTATGTTTATGTGTTAAGTAAATCGCGGGAGTAGTAGAGACGCAAAATTTTTGCGTCCTGTGCAATCAAGATTTAATCCGCAGATT